>NZ_KI914584.1:0-32299 GCF_000520475.1 Arthrobacter sp. 35/47 | reverse complement strand
CCGCCACCACATTCTTGGCCACCCAGCGCATGGCGTAGGCCGCCGAGCGGTCGACCTTTGACGGATCCTTGCCGCTGAACGCCCCGCCGCCGTGGCGGGCCATTCCGCCATAGGTATCCACGATGATCTTGCGGCCGGTCAGCCCCGCATCCCCCACCGGACCGCCGATGACGAATTCACCGCCGGGATTGAGAATGTGGCGCACCTTTGACACATCCAGGTGCGAAGTCGCCAGGACCGGGGTGATCACATGTTCAACGAGATCGGCGCGGAGGGTTTCCAGCGCTACTCCCTGCGCGTGCTGGGAGGAGATCACAACCGAGTCCACGCTGACCGGCTTGTCCCCGTCATAGCCGACGGTGACCTGGGTCTTTCCATCGGGGCGGAGGTAGCCCAGCGTGCCGTTCTTGCGGACATCGGTAAGTTGCTCGGACAGCCGGTGGGCCAGCCAGATGGGCGTCGGCATCAGCACCGGTGTCTCGTCGCTGGCATAGCCGAACATGATTCCCTGGTCTCCGGCACCCTGCGCATCATACGGATCGGTGCTGGTGCCCTGACGCGTCTCCAGGGAGGTGAAGACACCGGACGCGATCTCGGGCGACTGCTGCCCGATGGACACCGAAACACCGCAGCGTGCGCCGTCGAAGCCGTTTGCCGATGAGTCATAACCGATCCCGAGGATGGTCCGGCGGACAATCTCCGGAATTTCCACATAGGCTTCCGTGGTGACTTCACCGGCCACGTGGACCAGACCGGTGGTCACGAGGGTTTCCACCGCTACGCGCGACCGGGGGTCCGCTTCGAGCAGCGCATCCAGAATACCGTCGCTGATCTGGTCGCAGATCTTGTCGGGATGGCCCTCAGTCACCGATTCCGAGGTGAACAATCGCAAGGCAGGGCTAGGCGTATGGGGTGAATTCACGTGATCACTCTACTTGGTCGGGTGCTTTATCTGGCTGGTTGTGTGACCGGGTGCTACAGCGGGACGGCGGCTCCCGAAGGAGGACCGGAGGCGGTGCCGGGGTGCTACCCGGTGCTCCCGAGGGCCGAGGCAACCCGGCTTACAACCACTTCTGCAACGCGGTTCTTGCTTCCGCTCACGGTCTCCGGTTCGGCGCCGCCCGCGTCAAGGATGGTTACCTCGGTGGAATCCTGTCCGAAGACGAGCGACCGGCCCACCCGGTTCAGGACGAGAAGGTCGCAGCCTTTGCGCTTGAGCTTGGCCAGCCCGTGCGCAAGCGGGGAGGCGTCGCTGTCCCCGGTTTCAGCGGCAAAGCCGACGATCACGGCGGGGCCGCCCGATGAACCGCGCTGCTGAACCGCTTCGGCGAGGATATCCGGGTTCCGGGTGAGGGTGATGACGGGGCTCTCACCGTCGTCGCGCTTTTTGACCTTGGTCTCGGAGACGGAATCGGGCCGGAAATCGGCGACGGCCGCGGCCATGATCAGCACGTCCGATTGCGGCGCCAGCCTGAGCGTTGCCTCCCGCAGCTCAGCGGCCGTCTCGACAGTGGTGAGCTCCACGCCGTCCGGCGGCTGCACGTCCATATGCGCGGCGATGAACCGGACCGTTGCGCCGGCGGCGAGCGCCGCCGCTGCCAGCGCCACACCCTGTTTGCCGGAGGAGCGGTTGCCGAGGAACCGGACCGGGTCAAGCGGCTCACGGGTGCCGCCTGCTGTGATGGTGACGGTGCGTCCAGTGAGCGGACGGTGCGCCGGGTCGCCGCTGCTGGACGCCGTCCTGAGCGCCGCCGCGAAGATGGCTTCCGGCTCCGGGAGCCGGCCGGGACCGCTGTCTGTCCCTGTCAGGCGGCCGACGGCGGGCTCCAGCACCACTGCACCGCGTCCCCTCAGTGTGGCGACGTTGGCCACGGTGGCGGGGTGCTGCCACATTTCCGTATGCATGGCCGGTGCAAAGAGGACAGGTGCGCGGGTCACCAGAAGGGTTCCGGTCAGCAGATCATCGGCTCGTCCCGCGCTGGCGCGGGCCAGGAGGTCAGCGGTAGCCGGAGCCACCACCACCAGGTCCGCTTCCTGGCCCAGGCGCACATGGCGCACCTGGTCGACGGCGTCAAAGACACTGTTGCTCACGGGATTCCCCGAGAGGGCTTCCCAGGTGGCGGTTCCCACGAAGCGCTGGGCGGCTTCGGTGGGAATGACCGTCACGTCATGGCCGGCCTCGGTGAACAAACGCAGGAGGGACGCCACCTTGTAGGCGGCGATCCCTCCTCCAACTCCCAGGACGATACGCACGTCGGTATTCTGCTGACCGGCCGGAAATTACTCCGAGGCTTCAGCCGGGGCCGCGACGAGCATGCCCTCGTTGATCTCGCGGAGGGCAATGGACAGCGGCTTCTCGTTCAGCTTGGTCTCGACCAGCGGGCCGACGTACTCAAAGAGGCCCTCATGGAGCTGCGAGTAGTAGGCGTTGATCTGGCGCGCGCGCTTGGCACCGTAGATGACGAGGGCGTACTTCGAATCCGACGCTTCCAGCAGGGAGTCGATCGGCGGGTTGATGATGCCTTCGGGCTGAGTAGACACAAAATCTCCAATAGTAGCTGGGCCGTAAGGGTACCGTGCACGCAGGTCAGTGCGAGTGCGCGGTCAGGCCCATCAATGAAACAAGCTCATCTGCTGCGCGCTGGACGTCGTCATTAATGACCGTGTGGTCGAATTCCGACTCGGCAGCAAGTTCCAGTTTAGCGGTTTCGAGGCGCTGCTGTTGCTCCTCGGGTGTTTCAGTGCCGCGGCCGATAAGCCTCCGCACCATTTCCTCCCACGATGGAGGTGCGAGAAATACGAAATTCGCCTCCGGCATGCTCTTCTTGACCTGCCGCGCACCCTGCAGGTCAATTTCGAGAAGGACGGCTTTGCCGGCCGCCATGGCCGCGTTCACTGTGCGTCTGAGCGTGCCGTACCGGTTGCGCCCGTGGACAACCGCCCATTCCAGCAATTGCCCGTCTTCCACGAGTGCGTCGAACTCCTCGGAGGAGACGAAGTGGTAATGGACTCCGTCCACTTCCCCGGGGCGGGGCGGACGGGTGGTGGCCGAAACCGACAGCTCCACTTCGGGATAGTTGTCGCGGATGTAGGTCGACACCGTCCCCTTGCCTACAGCCGTTGGGCCCGCAAGTACGGTCAGCCGCGGCTGATTCACGAATACTTCCTTCTCTAGTTGCGATTACTCGCTTCGGTGGTGCTTCAAGTGTTCCACGAGGGCCCTGCGCTGGTGGACGCCCAGCCCGCGCACCCTGCGGGTCGCGGCGATGCCGACCGTCTCCATGATTCCGGCCGCCCGCTTCTCCCCCACCCCGGGTAACGCCTTCAGCAGGTCCAGGACTTTCAGCCTTCCGACTGCATCCTCGTGGCCGGCGCCGTTGATGACTTCGTCCACGGTGATCTCACCGGACTTCAGGCGGGACTTCAACTGCGCCCGCACTGCCCGGGCCGCCGTGGCCTTTTCCCGTGCCAGTGTACGTTCGCTATCAGTGAGGGGCTTCAGGCTCACGCGGGCTCCCTGGGCAGTTGTTACCGTCGGCCGTGCACCGGCAGTTCCGGATCTGGAGTATGGGCTTGCACTGAACCTATCTGCTCGGCTGGCTGAAAATCAATCCATTCCAGGGCCCGCGTCGCCGGCCAGGCCCAGCGAACGCTGAGTGGCGGCAACGGCTGCCCGCAGAGCCGCTACGGCCGGACCGGCGCTGAGAATCTCCCTGCTCGAGTTCGGCAGGACAACGCCGGAGGTGCCTGCGAAGGTGCTCTCGAGTTCCCCGCGCCCGGCACCCTGCGCGCCCACCCCGGGCGCCAGGATGGGGCCGTTGAACCCGGCCAGGTCCAGCCCCAGCTCCCGCACGGCTGGCCCCGTGGTGGCTCCGATCACCAGGCCCACTGAGCCGGGCACACCGCCGTCGTTCTCTGCGGCGGCAGCCTGCACGATGCGGCGGGCCACGGAATTCTCCCCACCCGCATGCTGCACCGACGCACCCTCCGGATTGGAGGTCAGGGCCAGGACAAACACGCCCCGCCCGGTTTCACGGGCGGCCGTCAGCGCCGGACGCAGGGATTCGAAACCCAGGTAGGGACTCAGCGTCAGGGCGTCTGCCGCCAAAGCCGAACCGTCGCGGAGCCAGGCGTCGGCATAGCCGGCCATGGTGGACCCGATGTCGCCGCGCTTGGCATCGGCGATGGTGAGGACCCCGCTCTCAGTGCCGCGCGCCAGCAGCTGCTCCAACGCCGCCATGCCCCGGGAACCGTGCCGCTCAAACAGCGCAACCTGCGGCTTGACGACTGCCACGTGGCCCGTTACTGCCTCGAGAACGGTGGTGGAGAACCGGTCAATCCCAGCCGGTGTATCGGGAAGCCCCCACGCTGCGAGCAGCGCGGGGTGCGGGTCGATTCCCACGCAGAGAGGCCCGAACCGCCCGACGGCGTCGGCCAGCCGGATACCGAACGTCACCGCTAGCCTCCGACCGGCGCGGTGGCGTCCTCACCGCGGATGGCGCGGGCGTGGTCCTGGAGGCTGGTGACCGACCACTGGTAGGTGCGCAGGGCCTCGATGGCCTGGACGGCAGCGTTGAACTCGGCGACCGTGGTGATGCACGGGATGCCGATCGAGGTTGCCGCGGCCCGCAGCTGGTATCCGTCGCTGCGGGCTTCGCCCCCGGAGGGTGTGTTGAAGACCATGTCGATCTCCCCGGCGACCACCAGGTCGGCGATGGTGCCCTCACCCTCGGCGCTGCTGCCTTCGGCGACCTTGCGTACCGGCGTCGCCTGGATGCCGTTACGGCGCAGGACGTCCGCGGTTCCGCCGGTGGACACGATCTCGAAGCCCAGGTCGGAGAGCCGCTTGACGCCCATGATCACCGAGCGCTTGTCACGGTTCGCCACGGAGACAAACACCTTGCCCTGCGTGGGCAGGGCGTTGTTCGCTGCCGCCTGGCTCTTCGCGAAGGCGGTGTCGAAGTGCCGGTCGATTCCCATGACCTCGCCGGTGGAGCGCATCTCGGGACCCAGCAGGGAATCCACCACAGTGCCTTCCGGGGTGCGGAAGCGGCTGAAAGGCAGCACAGCTTCCTTCACGGACACCGGGGCGGAGAGCGGCAGCCGGGAGCCGTCGCCGGTCTCGGGCAGCATCCTGTACGCGGTGCGGAGCTGGTGGATCGTGACGCCGGTCCCGATCAGCGCCGCAGCCTTCGCCATCTGGACGCCCGTGGCCTTCGAGACAAACGGCACGGTGCGGGACGCCCGCGGGTTCGCTTCAAGGACGTACAGCACATCGGAGGCCAGTGCGAACTGGATGTTGATGAGGCCGCGCACGCCCACGCCCTCCGCGATGGCCCGGGTGGCCACACGGACCCGCTCCAGCACGTCGGTGCCCAGGGTGATGGGCGGCAGCACGCAGGCGGAATCACCGGAGTGGATACCTGCTTCCTCGATGTGCTCCATGATGCCGCCGAGGTACAGGTCCTTGCCGTCGAACAGCGCGTCGACGTCGATCTCGACAGCGTCTTCCAGGAACCGGTCGATCAGCACCGGGTGGTCGGGGGTGATCTCCGTGGCGTTGGAGATGTAGCGCGACAGGTGTGCCTCGTCGTACACGATTTCCATCCCCCGCCCGCCGAGCACGTAGGACGGGCGGACGAGCACCGGGTACCCGATCTCATCGGCAATGGCTTTGGCGTCCTCGAAGGAGACGGCGGTGCCGTTCTTCGGTGCGATCAGTCCGGCTTCGGCCAGGACGCGGGCGAATTCGCCGCGGTGCTCGGCCAGGTCGATGGCTTCCGGAGAGGTTCCGAGGATCGGGATTCCGGCGTCGGCAAGGGCCTGCGCAAGCTTCAGCGGGGTCTGCCCGCCCAGCTGCACAAAGACTCCCATCACGCCGCCGGTACGCTCCTCCGCCGCGATGACTTCAAGCACGTCCTCGAGGGTGAGGGGCTCGAAGTAGAGGCGGGTGGAGACGTCGTAGTCGGTGGAGACGGTCTCGGGGTTGCAGTTGACCATCACCGTCTCGTAGCCGGCCTTGCGCAGCGCCATGGTGGCGTGCACGCAGGAGTAGTCGAACTCGATGCCCTGTCCGATGCGGTTCGGTCCGGAGCCGAGGATGATGATCGAGGGCTTGGCGTGCAGGCCCACCTCGTCCTCCTCGTCGTAGGACGAGTAGTGGTAGGGCGTGTACGCGGCGAATTCGGCGGCGCAGGTGTCCACCGTCTTGAACACCGGACGGATGTCCAGGGCATGCCGCACCCCCCGGACCACGGCCTCCGGAGTATGGGTGAGCAGTCCGATCTGTTCGTCGGAGAAACCGTGCCGCTTCGCAAGCCGCAGTGTGTCGGGTTTGATTCCTTCTGCCCGGACCGTCGCCGCCACCTCGTTGAGGAGGACCAGCTGGTCCAGGAACCAGGGATCAATACCGGTGGCCTCGTACAGTTCCTCGACGCTGCCGCCGCCCAGCAGTGCGCGCTGCACCTGCGAGAGGCGTTCCGTCGTCGGGCGCTTCGCCGCCTCGATGAGCTCAGGCACGTCGTACTCGCTGACGGAATCGAAGGTCAGCTGGGAACCCTTCTGCTCGAGGGAGCGCAGCGCCTTCTGCAGTGCCTCCGTGAAGTTGCGTCCCATGGCCATGGCTTCACCGACGGACTTCATGGTGGTGGTGAGGGTGTCGTCCGCGGCGGGGAACTTCTCGAACGCGAACCGCGGGACCTTGACCACCACATAGTCGAGGGTGGGCTCGAACGAGGCCGGGGTCTGGCGCGTGATGTCGTTCGGGATCTCGTCCAGGGTGTAACCGAGGGACAGTTTGGTGGCGATCTTGGCGATCGCGAAACCGGTTGCCTTCGACGCCAGGGCGGAGGACCTGGACACGCGGGGGTTCATTTCGATGACGACGACGCGTCCGGTGCCGGGCTCGACGGCGAACTGGATGTTGCAGCCGCCGGTGTCCACCCCCACCTCGCGGATCACGGCGATGGAAATGTCACGCAGGCGCTGGTACTCCCGGTCGGTCAGGGTCAGGGCGGGAGCAACGGTGATGGAGTCGCCGGTGTGCACTCCCACCGGGTCGAAGTTCTCGATGGAACAGACGACGACGACGTTGTCATTCTTGTCGCGCATCATCTCCAGCTCGTATTCCTTCCACCCGAGGATGCTCTCCTCAAGCAGCACCTCGCTGGTGGGGCTGTACTGCAGGCCCTGGCCGACGATGCGCCGGAGGTCCTGCTCGTTGTAGGCGAGGCCGGAGCCGAGGCCGCCCATGGTGAAGGACGGGCGCACCACCATCGGGTAGCCCAGGTCCTCGGCCGCGCCGAGTGCCTCATCCAGGGAGTGGATGATCGCTGAACGGGCGGATTCGGCGCCGCACCGTTCGACGACGCCCTTGAACTTCTCGCGGTCCTCGCCGAGTTCGATGGCCGCGATGTTGGCTCCGATGAGCTCAACACCGTATTTGTCGAGCACACCGTTCTTGTCGAGCGCGATCGCGGTATTCAGCGCCGTCTGGCCGCCCAGGGTGGGGAGGATCGCGTCGGGGCGCTCCTTGGCGATGATCTTCTCGACCACCTCGGGGGTGATCGGCTCGACGTAGGTGGCGTCGGCGAACTCCGGGTCGGTCATGATGGTCGCCGGGTTGGAGTTGACGAGGATGACCCTCAGTCCCTCTTCCTTCAGCACTCGCAGCGCCTGGGTTCCGGAGTAGTCGAACTCGGCGGCCTGGCCGATGACGATGGGCCCCGATCCGATGACCAGGACGGAGGTGAGGTCGGTTCTGCGGGGCATCTAGTTTTCTTCCTGCGCGTGGGTGGGAGCTTTGGAGACTTCGGTAGCATCAAGGTCGTCGGAGCCGCCACCCGAACGTGCAGCGTCAGCCATGAAGTCGATAAACCTGTCGAACAGGTAGGCGGAGTCATGCGGACCGGCGGCCGCTTCCGGGTGGTACTGGACCGAAAACGCCGGCAGGTCAAGGCACGCCAGGCCTTCAACGACGTCGTCATTGAGGCACACGTGGCTGACCTCTACCCGCCCGAAGCGCTCCTCGGGAGCCGTAACCGGGCCGTCAAGCGGCGCATCAACGGCAAATCCGTGGTTCTGGCTGGTGATCTCCACCTTGCCGGTGCGGCGGTCGAGCACGGGCTGGTTGATACCCCGGTGTCCGTAGCGCAGCTTGTAGGTGCCGAACCCGAGCGCGCGGCCGAGGATCTGGTTGCCGAAGCAGATTCCGAAGAACGGCTTCTTCGCATCGAGGACCTTCCGCAGCAGCGCCACCTGCGCATCGGCCGTTGAGGGGTCTCCCGGCCCGTTCGACATGAAGACGCCGTCCGCTCCCACTGCCACGACGTCGTCGTAGGTTGAATCCGCGGGCAGGACCACCGTGCGGACCCCACGCTGGGCGAAATGCTTCGGGGTCATCGCCTTGATACCGAGGTCAAGGGCGGCAACGGTGAACCTGGGCTCGCCCTCCCAGCCGTGATCGGAGGGTTCGACGACGTAGCGGGAGTCGATGCTCACTTCCTCCGCGAGCCTGGAGCCTTCCATGCCCCGCTGGCCGTTCACCGCGGCAACGAGCTCGGCGTCAGTGCGCGCGGCGTCCGCGCCCGAGAAGATGCCGGCCTTCATGGCGCCGCGCTCGCGCAGGTGACGCGTGATGGCGCGGGTATCAACGCCCTGGATTCCCACGACGCCCTGTTCGATGAGTTCCTCGTCCAGGCTCTTCTCGGACCGCCAGTTCGACGGACGCCTCGCCGGATCGCGGACCACGTACCCTGCAACCCAGATCCTTCGCGACTCTGCGTCCTCGCTGTTGACCCCGGTGTTTCCAATATGCGGGGCGGTCTGGACCACGAGCTGTCGGGCGTAGGAGGGATCGGTGATGGTCTCCTGGTAGCCGGTCATTCCGGTAGCGAAGACGGCCTCGCCGAGCGCCGTGCCCTGCGCACCGTAGCTGCGTCCCCGGAAGGCCCGGCCGTCCTCAAGGACCAAAACCGCAGCGGCACCGGGTCCTGTTACTGGCGCGTTCTCTGTCACTGTACTTCCTTGCCTGTGGGGTGGATGAGGGGGTCTGTGTCTTCGATCAGCGCGCTGATCGAGGACAGGAGCGGCGTCTTGTCGGCGGCATAGCGGGTGCGGAAACCCGTGTCGAAGGAGTGTGCATCCTGTACCCAGGACACCACGATCAACCCGTCCTTTTCGACGAACTTCCCGGCGATGCCGCGCTCAAGCCGGACACCGGTGAGGTTCTTCCTCGGGATGTAGACCTCGCCGGCGCCGGAGCGGTCAAAGAGCAGTCCGTGTGGGTACACGGCAGCAGTGGCTGTTGCCTTGTTTCCCAGACCGTGCGCGGTGACGCGGTCAAGCCAGTCGCCGCCGGAAGTGGTCACCACATACTGGCCTTCCGCGGCGTAGAGCGGCGCTCCCGGATCCCCGGGGGGACCGGCCGGAGCCGGCACTTCCTGCTGCCGCCTGACGCGGTTCCGCCAGCCCAGCGCCATGAGCCCGACCAGCAGCACGATGACACCCACTGACAGCACGACGGCGGTTGTTGCTACGTCCACACTTCAGTCCTTCTGCGCATCTGGATGCGGTGAATCAAGCCGCCCTTCCAGCACGGTGGGGTGCCCGGCGAAGAAGGTTGCGACGACGGCGCCCGGCAGTTCGAGGCCGGCGAAGGGACTGTTGCGGCCCTTGGTTGCCATTTTATGGGGATCGACTGTCCATCGCGCCGCCGGATCCACCAGTGTGAGATTTGCCATCTCGCCCGCCTCAAGCGGTCTGCCCTGGGTCTGGACCCGTCCAATACGGGCGGGGAGGACCGACGTCGCCTCGGCGAAGCGGGACCAGTCCATCAGCCCGGTGTCGATCATGGTGTGCTGCACCACCGACAGCGCTGTCTCCAGGCCGGTCATCCCCATCGCGGCCTGCGCCCATTCGCATTCCTTGTGCTCTGAGGGGTGCGGCGCGTGATCGGTACCGACCACATCGATGGTTCCATCAGCCAGCGCCTGGCGGAGGGCCGCGACGTCGTCGTCCGTGCGCAGCGGCGGATTGACCTTGTACACCGGGTTCCAGGAACGCACCAGCTCGTCCGTCAGCAGCAGGTGGTGCGGTGTGACTTCCGCAGTCACATTGACGCCGCGCTGCTTGGCCCACCGGATGATTTCGACGGAACCGGCGGTGGACACATGGCACACGTGGAGGCGGGAACCCACGTGCTGGGCCAGGAGCACGTCCCTGGCGATGATGCTTTCCTCGGCCACTGCGGGCCAGCCGGCCAGACCGAGCACGGCTGACACTGCGCCCTCGTTCATCTGCGCCCCTTCGGTGAGGCGGGGCTCCTGCGCGTGCTGGGCCACAACGCCGTCGAACGCTTTGACGTACTCGAGCGCGCGGCGCATCAGCACCGGATCCGAGACGCAGATTCCGTCATCGGAAAATACACGGACACCCGCACGCGACTGCGCCATGGCACCGATCTCCGCGAGCCGCTCCCCTGCCAGGCCAACGGTGACGGCACCCACGGGACGCACATCGACCCAACCGGAGCGCCGCCCGAGTGCGTGGACCTGCTCCACCACTCCGGCGGTGTCGGCAACGGGCATGCTGTTGGCCATGGCATGGACGGCGGTGTAGCCGCCCAGCGCAGCCGCCCGTGTGCCGGTTTCGACGGTCTCGGCGTCTTCCCGGCCGGGCTCCCTCAGATGGGTGTGGATGTCGACCATTCCCGGTAGCAGGACAAGCCCGGCGGCGTCGACGACGGTGGCGTCCGCAGCCGACAGGGAACGCCCTCGCTCAGCGATGCGTCCGTCTCTGATCAGCACATCGACGCCGGCCTCACCGGCCGCGGTGGTGGCGCCCTTGATCAGGTAACTGGTGCTCATACTCTTGCCTCCTGGGCTGGGGTAGGCTGCGCGGAGTCATCGCCGGACAGCAGCAGGTAAAGGACGGCCATCCGTACCGACACGCCGTTGCGTACCTGGTCCAGGACCGTTGACCGGGACGAGTCAGCGGCCGCCGAGGAAATTTCGAGGCCGCGGTTCATCGGACCCGGATGCATGATGATGGTGTCCTTCGCCGGTGACGCCTCAAGAGCGGCCAGCCGTTCGTCGTCGAATCCCCAGGTGCGCGCATATTCACGCGTCGAGGGAAAGAATGCGGCGTTCATCCGTTCTCCCTGAACGCGGAGCATCATGATGGCGGAAGGGTGCGTTGCCAGCACTTCATCCAGGTCGAAGCTGACTTTGCACGGCCAGCTATCGATCCCGACCGGAAGCAGGGTGGGGGGTGCCACGAGGGTCACCTCGGCGCCGAGCGTTGTGAGCAGCCACAGATTGGAGCGGGCCACCCGGGAATGCAGCACGTCTCCGACGATTGCAATGCGAAGTCCGCTGAGGTCTTCGCCGAGCGAGGCCCGGCCCGCAATCCTGGACCAGTGCCGGCGCAGCGTGAAGGCGTCCAGCAGCGCCTGTGTGGGATGCTCGTGCGTTCCGTCGCCTGCGTTGATCACGGCGGCGTCGATCCAGTCGGAAGCGGCGAGCCGCGCAGGAGCCCCTGACGCCCAGTGCCGGATGACCACGGCGTCGGCACTCATCGCCTCAAGCGTCTGCGCCGTGTCCTTGAGCGATTCCCCCTTCGAGACGGAGGAGCCCTTGGCGGCGAAGTTGATGACGTCGGCGGACAGCCGCTTTGCGGCCGCCTCGAAAGAGATGCGGGTGCGGGTCGAGTCCTCAAAGAACAGGTTTACCACCGTGCGCCCACGGAGCGCCGGAAGTTTCTTCACTTCCCGCTCGCCGACGACGGCCATTTCCTCGGCTGTGTCGAGGATCCTGATGGCATCGGCGACTGTCAGGCCGTCAGTGGACAGGAGGTGCTTCATGCCGGACCTTCAATCACAACTTCGTCAACGGCGTCGACCTCGCTGATCCGCACCCGGACCTTCTCGGCGGACGAGGTGGGAAGGTTCTTTCCCACGTGGTCGGCGCGGATGGGCAGTTCGCGGTGGCCACGGTCGACGAGCACTGCGAGCCGGACGATCCGCGGCCGCCCGATGTCGACGATTGCGTCGAGCGCTGCCCGGATGGTGCGGCCGGAGTAGAGGACGTCGTCCACCAGCACCACAACCTTGTTGTCAATGCCTGCCGGAGGAAGCCTGGTGGGTCCGGGCGGGCGCGTGGGGTGCCTGCGCAGGTCATCCCGGAACATGGTCACGTCAAGACGGCCGACCATGCGCTCGGGATCCGCTGCGGGGTCGGTGCGCGCAATTTTGGCCGCCAGTCGCTGGGCCAGGGGATATCCGCGGCGGGGAATGCCGAGAAGCACGAGGTCATCAGAGCCCTTGTTGGCTTCGATGATCTCGTGGGCAATCCGGGTCAGGGCCCGGTCAATGTCTGCGTCACCGAGGACCGTGCGGAACACGGAGCCGCCGGATCCCGGACTGGGTACACTCATGGAACGCTCCTCCTTCTCCGCCTCACAGGACGGCCTTTAAAGGGGTTGGCTGCGCGTTCAAAGCTATCACAGGCATCAGCCGCACCTATCCTGTGGAGATGAGTATGAACTCCGGGCGGGGCCATGCCGGACGCGGGAACCACGTTCCGCCGCACCTCCAGCCGCCGCTGGGCATGTGGCAGCAGGTTCAGGACGGGCCCCCGGTGCCTCCGCCCGCCCGCCCTTCGGCCGGTCTTCGTCCCACCGGAAGGAAGTGCTCGCACCCGGTCGGTTCCACCGTCGTCAACGCGTTGCTGATTATCGTGGCGGGTCTGGTCCTGGCCGGGGTTGCGGTGCTCGTCACTGCCCAGCTCGGCACCGCGGCCCTTGTTCTCTGCGCCGCACTCGCGCTCGTACCGTTGGGCATCTGTCTCGCAGGTATCCGCTGGGTCGACCGGTGGGACCCTGAACCCCGCGGAGCACTCGTCTTCGCTTTTCTGTGGGGTGCGGGAATGTCCGTGGCGGTGACGCTCCTCTTCGGCCCTGCTGTCACGGCGCTTCTCAGCGCGGGGCTGGACGGGGCGAGCCCAGACGTCGTGGGTCCGGTGTTCCAGGCACCGCTCGTGGAGGAGATTGCGAAGGGCCTCGGTGTCCTCGTCCTCGCATTCTCGCGGCGCACGCACTTCGACGGTCCGGTCGACGGGATTGTGTACGCGGGAACGGTAGCCGCCGGGTTCGCCTTCACCGAAAACATCCTCTATTTCGGATCGGCGCTCACGGACCCCGCAGGGCTCGGTGGACTGATCACGGTATTTGTCATGCGCGGGATTTTCTCACCCTTCGCCCACGTCATGTTCACCGGAGCACTGGGCCTTGTCCTCGGGATGGTCCTTGCCAAGCGCCGCACGGGCGGGCGGCTGGTTGGGGCATTCCTGGTCGGTCTTGTTCCCGCCATCGCCGGCCATATGCTGTGGAACGGCGGCCTGGTGGTCGTGTTCACCGACTTCTTCTCGTTCTATTTCCTGGTGCAGTTGCCGTTGTTTCTCATTGTGATCGGGGTGGTGCTCGGGCTGCGCCGCGCGGAACGGGCCGTGACGTACCAGCGCCTCGCGGAATACTCCGCTTCCGGCTGGCTCACCGACCGGGAGGTGGAGATGGTGGCCTCGCCCGGCGGACGGTCGTCTGCTCTCGCGTGGGGCGCGCGGGTGGGTGCCGCGCCGGCAATGAAGCGCTTCATCAGCATCGGCGTGCGGCTCGCCTTTGTACGCCAGCGGCTGCGGGCCGGCCACGCGGCCGCGACTGATCCGCAGCTGGAGGTCCAGCTGCTCCACGACCTCGATGCAGCCCGCGGGGAAATCATCTCCGCCGCGTCGGCGCGCCGGTTCTGAGTGTCCGGCGCGCGGAGCGCTCAGCAGGCGCGACTACGCCAGCAGTGTGGGCTTGAGCTGCTGCAGACGGCCGAGCAACCCGTTGATGAACGCGGGCGATTCATCCGTGGACAGCATGGTGGCCAACTGTACTGCTTCGCTGACCGCCACGGTATCCGGAACATCCTCGTTGTACAGGAGTTCCCAGGCGCCGACGCGCAGAATCATGCGGTCGACGGCCGGCATCCGGTCCAGCGTCCAGCCCTGCGAATACGTGCTGAGGAACTCATCGATCTGAGCGCCGTGCGCCATCACGCCGTCAATAATCTCGACGGAGTACTCATTGATCACGGTGTCGGTCTTCTCGCGCCGGCCGCGCAGCGCCTCCAGCGGAGATACCGACCGTTGCTCGGCCTCGAACAGGATGTCGAGCGCCCGACGCCGTGCCTTGCTGCGCGCACTCACTCGTTGACGCGTCCCAGGTACTCACCGGTGCGGGTGTCTACCTTGACCTTGGTGCCGGTCTCGAGGAACAGCGGAACCTGGATTTCGTAGCCGGTTTCCACCGTGGCCGGCTTGGTGCCGCCGGTTGAGCGGTCACCCTGCAGGCCCGGCTCGGTGTACGTGATTTCGAGAACCACAGACGGCGGGAGCTCAAGGTACAGCGCTGACCCCTCGTGCATGGCGATGGTTGCCATCTGGCTCTCGAGCATGAAGTTCTCGGCGTTGCCCACGGTCGCCCCGGGCACGGTGATCTGGTCATAGTCGGTCGTGTCCATGAACACGAAGTCGTCGCCGTCCTTGTACAGGTACTGGTAGTCGCGGCGGTCCACCGTGGCGGTCTCGATCTTGAGCCCGGCATTGAAGGTCTTGTCGACAACCTTGCCGGAGAGGATGTTGCGCAGCTTCGTGCGGACAAACGCGCCGCCCTTGCCCGGCTTCACGTGCTGGAATTCGAGCACGTTCCAGAGGTTCCCCTCAAGCTTGAGGACAGTGCCGTTCTTGATGTCGTTCGTGGTGGCCACGGATTCACTTTCGTCGATTGACTGATGGTTGGCTTACGTTGCAGCAGGCGCAGTACCGAAACCATTGCGCGTGTGCCCGCCAAAAGACCAGAGACCAGTCTACCCTGCCCGCCGCGGCCTGCTCAGGACGCGATCTCCTGGTAGGCAGCGAAGAGCAGCGAGGTGTCCGGCACCTCGAGGATTCCGGGACGCGCGAGGCCATCGAG
Organism: Arthrobacter sp. 35/47; assembly: GCF_000520475.1. Taxonomy (NCBI): domain Bacteria; kingdom Bacillati; phylum Actinomycetota; class Actinomycetes; order Micrococcales; family Micrococcaceae; genus Arthrobacter; species Arthrobacter sp. 35/47. Next base: position 17,290 of record NZ_KI914584.1, on the reverse strand, counting down.
CACCACGAAGCGAAGCAGGTCGCCTCGAGCCTTCTTGTCGCGCCGCATACCGTCTAGGAGAGCTGCCCACCGGTCCCGGCGGTAGGTCACCGGGAGGCCGAGGGATTCAAGAATGGCCCGGTGCCGGTCTGCCGTTGCATCGTCGAGACGGCCGACCATGCGGGAAAGTTCCGCCGCGAAGACAAGCCCCACGGAGACGGCCGCGCCGTGCCGCCAGGAGTACCGTTCCGCCAGTTCGATCGCGTGGGCGAGCGTATGGCCGTAGTTCAGGAACTCCCGCCGGCCGGACTCCTTGAGGTCTTCGGAAACCACGGTGGCTTTCACCGCGATTGCGCGTTCCACCAATTCGCGGACCACCTCGCTGGAGGCATCCCTGACGGCTTCCGGATTCGACTCCACCAGCTCGAGGATGCGCGGGTCGGCGATGAATCCGCATTTGACGACCTCCGCCATGCCCGTCACCAGTTCATTGACCGGCAGGGTCTGGAGAGTGTCCAGATCCGCGAGAACGCCGGCCGGAGGGTGGAAGGCACCGACCAGGTTCTTCCCTTCCGCCGTGTTGATCCCGGTCTTGCCGCCGACGGCGGCGTCCACCATGCCGAGCAGCGTGGTGGGCAGATGCACCACCTTCACTCCCCTCAGCCACGTGGCGGCAACGAAACCGGCGACGTCGGTGACAGCGCCGCCGCCCACCGCCACGATCGCGTCAGAGCGGGTGAAATCGTTCTGGCCAAGAACCTGCCAGCAGAACGCGGCCACCTGGATGTGCTTGCCCTCCTCGGCATCGGGTATCTCCGCGGTGACTGCGGTGAGGCCTTCTGCCGCAAGCTGCTCCCGCACGGTGTCCCCTGTCGCGCGCAGGGCGCGCGGGTGAATGACCAGCACGCGCCGGACACGCTCACCAAGCAGCGGCGCAAGCCGGTCCAGAAGCCCCCGCCCGACAACGACGTCGTAATTCTCTGACGGGGCGCTGCCCGTAACACGGATGGCGGTAGGTTCAGCGGTCATTGCCGAGGGTCCCTTCTTCTGTTCGGAAATGGTGGCGTAGCTGGTCTTCAAGCCGGCGGACAACAACGTCCGGAGCGGCGTTCCGCGTGTCGACGGTAGCGCTCGCCAGGGCTTCGTAGAGCGGGCGCCGCTCCCGGTCGAGCCGCGCCCAGGTCTCGGCAGCGCCGCGGGCCAGCAACGGCCGCCCGGTATCGCCGGAGAGCCGCGGAAGGACAGTGGCAAGGTCAGCATCCAGGAACACCACAAAGGCTCCCTTCAGCAGCCGCCGGGTTCCTTCGTCCAGAACCGCCCCGCCGCCGAGGGACACGACAGCGCCTCCACCTGCTTCTGCCAGGACTTCCGCAACCACCTGGGCTTCGATCCGGCGGAACCCGGATTCGCCGAGCTCGGCGAAGATGGCTGGAATGGGTCCGTTCCGCTCGGATATAACCGCGTCAGTGTCGAAGAAACGCCAGCCATGCCGCGAAGCCAGCCGCCGCCCCACCGTCGATTTGCCGGTGGCCATCAGGCCGATGAGTACCAGCGGTCTGTCAGCCGCCGGCAGCATCAGGGCGTGACCGAGTTCAGCGACGCCGGAATGTTCGCCAGGTAGGACTCGAGGTTCCGCCTGGTTTCCGTGATCGAGTCGCCGCCGAATTTCTCCGTCACAGCCTCTGCAAGGACCAGGGCAACCATCGCTTCGGCGACCACACCGGCTGCAGGGACAGCGCACACGTCGGAGCGCTGGTGATGTGCCTTGGCGGCGTCGCCGGTGCTGACGTCGATTGTCTGCAGGGCACGTGGAACGGTGGCAATCGGCTTCATCGCCGCCCGCACCCGGAGGACGTCGCCGATACTCATGCCGCCCTCGATTCCGCCTGCCCGGTTGGTTGCCCTGCCGATCCGGCCGCTTTCCGCCCGCACGATCTCATCATGGGCAGCGGACCCCCGACGGCGCGCGGTCTCGAAACCATCGCCGACCTCGACACCCTTGATCGCCTGGATACCCATCAGCGCAGCGGCCAGACGCGCATCAAGGCGGCGGTCCCAGTGCACGTAGCTCCCAAGCCCCGGCGGGAGTCCGTAGGCAAGGACCTCGACCACGCCCCCCAGGGTCTCGCCCTCCTTGTGCGCGGCGTCGACCTCGGCGACCATCGCGGTGGAAGTTTCACGATCGAAGCAGCGCAGCGGATCCTCATCCAGTGCCAGAACATCGCGGGGCCCGGGAAGCTCTGCGCCTTCCGGCACCGCTACCGACGCAACGGCAACGGTGTGGCTGAGGAGCTCGATGCCCAGCGCGGAGAGAAACCGGGCTGCTACGGTCCCCAGTGCCACCCTGGCGGCGGTCTCCCGCGCGCTGGCGCGTTCCAGGACAGGGCGGGCCTCATCGAATCCGTACTTCTGCATACCGGTGAAATCTGCGTGACCGGGACGCGGCCGCGTCAGCGGCGCGTTGCGCCCGGACTCCTGCAATGTTCCGGGTTCCACAGGATCGGCGGACATGACCTGCTCCCACTTCGGCCACTCGGTGTTGCCTACCTCAATGGCCACGGGGCCGCCCTGGGTAAGGCCGTGCCTCACTCCCCCGATGATGCGGACCTGGTCCTGTTCGAACTTCATCCTTGCGCCCCGGCCGTACCCGAGCCGCCGGCGCGCCAGGGCAGCCTGAATGGACTCGCTGGCGACCTCGACGCCTGCGGGCATTCCCTCGATGATTCCAACCAGAGCAGGGCCGTGGGATTCCCCGGCCGTCAACCAACGCAACATACGTCCATCCTGCCACGGGCTGCGGACGTCATCAGCGCCGGGGAGCCCCCACAGCGTCACACATCACATTTATGACAGCGGCCTCGTCCCTGAAGACGTCCCCGGCAAAGAGCTTCACCTGCGCAACGGCCTGGTACAGCAGCATTTCGAGGCCGGGAACGATCACACCGCCGCGCCCTGACCAGGCGGCGGCCAGGGCACTGGGCCAGGGGTCGTACGCAACGTCCAGCAACACCCGCGGCCCGGACGATGCTTCGCTTTCCATGAAGGGTTCGGACAGCAGGGATCCAGCCAGCCCGTCAGCGCCGCGGGGCGGCAGTGTCGAGATGACCAGCTGGGAGGCCCCGCAGAGTCCGGCTGCGGCAGCGAATTGCCGAAGCTCGACGGTAATGCCCAGCCTGTGGCCGGTTTCCACGAGCGGCGCGGCTTTCTCCGGAGTCCTCACGCAGACGTCGACCCGCTCGACCCCCATGCTGGCCAGTGCCGCCAGCGCCGCTGCAGCGGTGCCCCCGCCGCCAAGGATCAGCGCCCGCTGCGGGTGCGCGGCACCCGCCTGGCGGACCGCCCGCACAATACCCTCGACGTCGGTGTTGTAACCCACCAGGCGTCGTGAATCCGTCTCCCCCACCGCGAGCACGGTGTTGATCACGCCGAGCTCCCTGACACCGGGGCCGACACTGTCCATGTGGGGCAGCGCCGCGGCCTTGTGCGGCATGGTGACCGAAAGCCCCCGCCATGAGGGTTCCCGCCTGAGCTCCGACAGGAGGCTCCCGAGCGATTCCGGGGGCGTGTCAATCGCCGTATAGCTGCAGTCGAATCCCAGATAGGCGTAGGCTGCGCGGTGCAGGCGCGGGGATTTCGAGTGCGCGATGGGATGACCTGTGACGCCGGCCCGGTAACGGGCCGGCGTCAGGTCGGGAACCACCTATTCGCACCTTCCGGCGTTGTCGGCGCACCATTCCTGGTATTCCTGGACGTAGACGGCGTGCTCGGCCAGCGTCTCGGAGAACTTGGTTTCGCCGGTGTCGAGGTCGACCGTCACCCAGTAGTAGTAGGGAACGTCAGCCGGGTTGACCGCCGCCTCGATTGCTTCCGCGCTCGGAGAACCGATCGGTCCGACAGGCAGGCCCTCAATGGCGTAGGTGTTGTACGGATTGGACTTGTCGGCCTTTTCCTCGTCCGTCAGGTTGTAGCTCTTGCGGTCGAGTCCATAGGTGACGGTGGCATCCGACTGGATCAGTCCGTTTGTCTCCGTGTTGTCCGGACCCAGCCGGTTCATGATGGCACCGGCCACCTGTGCATAATCCGCCTGTCCTGCTTCAGCCTGGACAATACTGGCGATCGTCAGAATGCGGTACTGCTCATCCGGGTCGGTGACGCCGGCCTCCTCGAGAGCGGCCTTGGTGTTGTCCACCATCTGCTGTATCACTTCGGTTGCCGTGATGTCGAGGTCGAACCGGTATTCGCCCGGGTAGAGGTAGCCTTCGAGGCTCGGCGACTTCTCCGGGATACCGAACTGCGTCGGGTCCTCAGCGAGAGCCTCGAATTCTTCACGGGGGATCCCCGTCGATTCAGCCAGGATGTCCAATACCTCGTTCTGCCGGAGGTCGCGGGCGACGGCCGCGTAGTGAACTCCGGCGCCTCCCTCGGCGAGCAGCGCCTTGGCTGCCTCCGCGGAACTCATCTGGTATTTCATCTCGTAGTCACCGGGCTGAATCACGCGGCCGTCAGCCTCGGCCGCAAGCGCGTTGAGGAACTCATCAGCACTCGCCACGATGTCCTGTTGTTCGAGTTCGTTGCCCACGATGAGCGGGCCCGCACCTGCCTCAACCGTGAAGGTCACGGAGCCGGTGCCAGGACCGGCGTAGTCGGTGACCTCACCGACTCCGAGGAGGTTCCTGAGGAACATCGCTGCGCCGAACACGACTCCCACGAAAAGGAGCACCACGACGAGCATGACGATTGTGCCCCGCCTGCGGCGACGCTGGCGGGCCTTGGACGGCCGCCTGGTCCGGCGGGAGGGCATATCCGCCTCGAAAAATTGCTCGACAGGCTCAGGATGCACGGGGTGGTGCTCCTCGTAGTAGTCGTCCGGATGCTTCTCAGCTCCATGATCGGCTGCCGGGAAAGGAGGATGACGATGGCTCACTGCTCCTCTTTCCTCCCACTGTAGGTTTGCGTAATTTCTGACTCCTCGGATGAGGCCGACGACAGGTGGTCAAGATTCCGCCGCCGATGCTGAACGACCGGCTCCCCCACATCCCGCTCAAGACTGCGTTGCGTGTCTATGGCATGTTGGAGTATCTCCACAGCTGCCACCTGATCTACCACCTTACGGTGTTCGCGACTGTTCAAGCCAGCCTGCCGGAGTGACCGGTGCGCTGACACGGACGACAACCGCTCGTCAATGAGCCGGACCGGAACGTCCAGTCCCGCCCCGGAGAGTGCTTCGACGAGTGCGGCTGCATAGTCTCGCGCCATGGCCGTGGAAGCGGATTCGGTTCCGCTCAGATTGCGGGGCAACCCCACGAAGACTTCAACGGCCGACAGGTCCTCGATGTTCCTGAGCAGCAGCCGCAGGTCCCTGTTCTTCCGGGAGTCCCGGTTGAGGGTGCACACCGGCGTCGCGATCAGGCCGTCCCTGTCGCACGCTGCAACTCCAACGCGGACCATGCCGACGTCGACGCCGATCTTCACGCCGCGCGGGTATCCTCCGGATGCCACCGACGGATGATCCGCGCTACCGGCCGGCAACCGCGGCCCGGACGGACTCAAGCGCCGCCGTGATTCTGGCGGGATCTGAACCGCCGCCCTGGGCCATGTCATCCTTGCCGCCGCCGCCGCCGCCGAGAACGCCCGCGGCGGTGCGAACCAAGGCGCCCGCCTTGACCCCGGCGCTGCGAGCCTCCTCGTTGGTGACAACCAGAATGACCGGCCGGTCCTTGCTCACGCCCGCCACGGCAACAACCGCGGCTCCCGACCCAAGCCGGCCACGCAGGTCCAGTGCGAGGTTGCGGAGGTCGTCAGCACTGCCGACCGTGCCGGCGTCGTGCGTGATAAGGCGTACGCCGGCAATATCCTGTGCCGAACCGACCAGCGAGGCGGCAGCGTTGGACAGCTGTTCCTTCCTGAGCCGCTCAAGCTCCTTCTCCGCTGCCTTCAACCGGTTCAGGGTTGCGCCAAGCCGTTCCGGCAGCTGCTGGGAGGGCACCTTGAGCATTTCCGAGAGCTCGGTGACCAGCGCGCGTTCGGCTGCTGCATGGCGGAAGGCATCCAGGCCGACAAGTGCTTCGACACGGCGGTTGCCTGAACCGACCGACTGCTCGCCGAGCAGCGTCAGCGTGCCGATGAGCGACGTCGCCTCGACGTGGGTGCCGCCGCAGAGCTCCCGTGACCATGCACCGTCGATTTCGACGACGCGGACCCGGTCTCCGTACGCCTCGCCGAACAGCGCCGTGGCGCCCAGGGCCTTGGCTTCATCCAGGCCCATCACCCTGGTTTCGACGGTGTGGTTGCTGCGGATCGCGAGGTTCGAGACCTCCTCGATCTCGGAGCGGGCGGCGGGGCTGATGCCTTCCCCCCAGGAAAAGTCGAACCGAAGGTAGCCCGCCTTGTTGAACGAACCGCGCTGAAGAGCTTCAGGGCCGAGAACCTGGTGGAGTGCAGCGTGCACAATGTGCGTGCCGGAGTGGGCCTGCTCACCTGCGTGGCGACGCTGACGGTCGACGGCGGCAGTCACCGGCGCATCCTGGGTGATCTCTCCCTCGCGCACGAGTGCACGGTGGACGCTCAACCCCCTGATCGGCTGCTGGACGTCAGTCACTTCAACGGTGAAACCGTTGCCGGTGACAAGCCCGACGTCGGCCGCCTGGCCGCCGGCTTCAGCGTAGAAGGGTGTTCGGTCGAGGATCAGTTCGATTTCCTCGCCCTGACGGGCGACGGGGACAGCGGCGCCGTTGCTGAGGATACCGCGCACAATAGCCTCGCTGGTGAGTTCGTCGTAGCCGGTGAACGATGTCTCGCCGGAGGCAAGGAGCTCGTTGAATACCGTCATGTCGGCGTGCCCGGCCTTCTTCCCGCGGGCGTCAGCCTGTGCACGCTGACGCTGCTCGAGCATCAGCGAACGGAACCTCTCAGCGTCGACCGAGACGCCGGCTTCCTCAGCCATTTCGAGCGTCAGGTCGATGGGGAATCCATAGGTGTCGTGGAGGCTGAAGGCATCCTCGCCGGACAATGCGCGTCCGGCACTCCGGGACTCGCGAACGGCTTCCTCGAGGCGGGCCGTCCCCGAGGCGATGGTGCGCAGGAACGCCTTTTCTTCCGCGTAGGCGATCCGGCTGATGCGCTCAAAGTCCCGCTCCACCTCGGGGTAGACACCCTTCATGGCATCACGGGACACCGGCAGGAGGTCGGGGAGGCAGGCTTTCTCGACCCCGAGCAGCCGCATGGCACGGACTGCGCGGCGGATCAGCCGGCGCAGAACATAGCCCCTGCCCTCGTTGGACGGCGACACGCCGTCGGTGATCAGCATCAGTGCCGAGCGGATGTGGTCTGCCACGACGCGCATCCGGACGTCGTCCTGGTGGTGGGGGTCGTCGTCGGACTCCGCGCTGGTGTACTCACGACCGCTGAGCTCTGCTGCCTTGTCGAGCACCGGGCGGACCTGGTCGGTCTCGTACATGTTCTCTACGCCCTGCAGAACCATGGCAAGGCGCTCCAGGCCCAGGCCCGTGTCGATATTCTTCTTCGGCAGTTCACCGGCAATGTCGAAGTCATCCTTGCTCCGGACAGCCGAGAGCCGGTACTGCATGAACACGAGGTTCCAGATTTCGATGTACCGGTCTTCGTCGGCCTGCGGTCCCCCATCCCTGCCGTACTCGGGTCCGCGGTCGTAGAAGATTTCCGAGCACGGCCCGCCCGGCCCTGGCTGACCCGTGTTCCAGTAATTGTCCTTCTTGCCGAACTTCTGAATGCGCTCGGCGGGGAAACCCACCTCATCGCGCCAGATTGCCAGCGCTTCCTCATCATCCTGGTAGACCGTGACCCACAGTCGCTCGGGAGCGAGGCCAAAGCCGCCGTCCGCGACGCTGCGGGTCAGCAGGTCCCATGCCATGGCGATAGCGTCCTGCTTGAAGTAGTCGCCGAAGGAGAAGTTCCCGCACATCTGGAAGAAGGTGCCGTGGCGCGCGGTCTTGCCCACCTCTTCGATGTCAGCCGTGCGGATGCACTTCTGGATGCTGGTGGCACGGCTGTAGGGAGGCACCTCGCGTGCGGTCAGGTAGGGAATGAACGGGACCATGCCGGCGACAGTGAACAGGAGCGACGGGTCACTGGACACCAGGGAAGCGGACGGCACCCGGGTATGACCCTGGCCTTCAAAGTAGTCGAGCCAGCGACGGGCGATCTCTTGCGACTTCATGGGGATCCTTCGGTGGTGCGCGCGGGTGGGTGTGCGCAGCGGTGTTCGGTGTTCGGTGTTCGGGTGCTGGCCCGGCCTCAGGGGCGCGGCTCTGCGTCGATGCCGAGGGCTGTGCGCAGGTCTGTCTCGCGTTCCTGCATTCCCTGACGGAACGCGTCAGCGAAATCGGCGACGCTGTCAGCGAGCTGCGCAACCGCACGGTTCAGCCCCTCGGGACCGACCGCCGACTTCATCGCCGATACCTTGCGTACCGTGACGACTCCGATGGCAGCGCCTGCCGCGAGCCAGAAAACCCTCTTGATCATCAAGAATCCCTCGTCTGTTGTACGTGCGTTGTATGCGTGGCTGCCGGTCAGCGGCTGCGACGGCGGGAGGCCGGCTTCCGCCGGGACCCCAGCGCGCTGCGCACGCCGTAGGAGAAGGCCGCGACCTTGATGAGCGGGGACCCCACTGTCGCTGCGACCAGCGACGAGAGGGCGGAGATATTCGCGGAGGCGTCCGAGACGTTGGAGGTGATCCCATCGACGTTCTTCAGCTGCTGGTGCGTGGTTGACACGGTGCTGGTGACCTCGTCAATGAGCGGAGTGGTGCCCTCGGTTACCGAACGGATAGCTCCACGGAGTTCATCGAAGACCTTCCCGAGCTTCCATACCGGAATGGCGAGCAATGCGACCAGAACCGCAAAGACCCCGGCGGCAATGAGCCCGGCGATATCTCCACCTGACATTCGAAAACAACTCCTCAGCCTCTGCGGATGGCGGACGGGTGCCCGCAATTTCCCTATGTACCTTACCTACTCAGGAGCCCGCGGCGTGCGCCGCGGGCTCCTGGGTCACTGATGTTCAGTTGTGCTGCCGATGCGCCGAAGCCGGCGCATGATCAGCGTGCGTAGTATTCCACCACGAGCTGCTCTTCACAGGTCACGGGGACCTCGGAGCGCTTGGGGCGGCGGACCAGGCGCGCCTGGAGCTTCTCTAGCTGGACATCGAGGTAGCCGGGCACAGCGGGGAGCACGTCGCGGTGCGCTCCTGCCGCAGCAACCTGCAGCGGAACCATGGTCTCGCTGCGGCTGTGCACGTGGATGAGCTGACCTTCCTTGACACGGAAGGACGGGCGGTCCACGCGGGCACCGTCAACCATGATGTGGCGGTGAACCACCAGCTGGCGTGCCTGGGCGATGGTGCGGGCGAATCCGGACCGAAGCACGAGTGCGTCGAGACGCATTTCAAGCAGTTCGATCAGGTTCTCACCGGTCAGGCCGGCGGTCCGGCGGGCTTCCTCGAAGACGCGGGTCATCTGCGCTTCGCGGATACCGTACTGGGCGCGCAGACGCTGCTTTTCGCGCAGGCGTACGGCGTAGTCGCTGTCCTGCTTGCGGCGCGACCGGCCGTGCTGGCCCGGTGCGTACGGACGACGCTCCAGGTACTTCTCGGCCTTCGGGGTCAAAGCAATGCCGAGGGCCCGCGAAATGCGGACCTTGCGGCGGGCACGTGTGTTGTTAGCCACGTTTACCTTTCACTGTTTTACGGCGAAGCAGTTCACACCGGCCCAGGCCGGGTGAACTCTTCCTGTGTCGCTGGCCTCCACGTTTCGGAGAGCCGGAAGGGGCCGCTTTCCGGTACTACAGTTCACGGATCCTCAGGTGCCCGCCGGTCCCGCCGAAACCGTGAAGGTGGCGGAGGTACGCGGGCATGCATGAGCCGTGACTTGCCAGTCAACGGACAATCCTAGCAGTGCTCAGCCCTTTCCGGATAATGGCACGCAGTTTCTCCAGCCGGGTCGCCACTGCCCGTTCGGCTCCCCGATCGGTTGGAACGTAGTAGTCCGTACCCACGAGATCGTCCGGAACGTACTGCTGGCTCGCGATTCCGTGCGGTTCGTCATGGGAATAGACGTACCCCTTCCCGTGGCCCAGCTGGCGGGCACCCGGATAGTGGGCATCACGAAGGTGCGCCGGAATGCCCTGCCCCTTGCCTGCACGGACGTCCGCGACGGCGCGGTTGATTCCGTTGTAGGAGGCGTTTGACTTGGGCGCCGTGGCGATATGCACCACCGCCTCCGCAAGGATGATCCGCCCCTCCGGCATTCCCACCAGCTGGACCGCCTGGGCTGCTGCCACGGCAGTCTGCAGCGCCGTGGGATCGGCCATGCCGACATCCTCCGCCGCGGAAATCATCAGCCTGCGCGCCACGAAGCGGGGATCCTCCCCGGATTCCAGCATCCGGGCAAGGTAGTGCAGGGCTGCGTCGACGTCGGACCCGCGCAGGGACTTGATGAAGGCGCTCGCCACGTCATAGTGCTGGTCCCCCGCCCGGTCGTAGCGCAGTGCAGCGACGTCAACCGCCTTCTCGGCGTGTTCGAGGGTGATCCGCACGGGTGCCGGCCCGTCCCCGGCATCCGTGTGCTCCGGTTTGTCTTCCGACGACTGGGCCACGCCCGCCGCGGCCTCGAGGGCTGTCAGTCCGCGCCGCGCGTCGCCTGCGGCGAGTCTGACGAGGTGGGCCAGCGCATCGTCGTCGACCGCAACCTCACCGGCCAGTCCGCGAGGATCAGCGACGGCCTTCTCGAGAAGCGAGCGGATGTCCTCTTCGGTGAGCGGTTTCAGCGTCTGCAGCAGTGACCGGGACAGCAGCGGAGAAACCACCGAGAAGGATGGGTTTTCAGTGGTGGCGGCGATGAGCACCACCCAGCCGTTCTCCACGCCCGGCAGCAACGCATCCTGCTGCGCCTTGTTGAACCGATGGATTTCGTCGAGGAAGAGAACGGTGGTTATGCGGTGGAGGTCCCGGTTGGAGAGCGCTTCATCCATGACCCGGCGAACGTCCTTGACCCCCGCGGTGATGGCGGAAAGTTCCACGAACTTGCGGCCCGGCCCGCGCGCAATGACATGGGCGAGGGTGGTCTTCCCCGTTCCTGGCGGACCCCACAGGATCACCGAGGTAGGAGCGCCGGCGCGAGCAGCTGGCTCGCCTCCCGCCAGTGTGCGCAACGGTGACCCGGCGCCGAGGAGGTGCTGCTGCCCCACTACCTCGTCAACTGTTCTGGGACGCATGCGCACGGGCAGCGGGGTGCGGGGGCGGTTCCGTTCGTTTCCCGTGGCAGTCACCGGCTCGTCGAAGCCGTCCGAGTCGAAGCTGAATAGGTCATTCACAGTGCCAAGGCTACTGTGATCCTCTGACACGTTCGCCCAGGATTCGCAGGAGGCGCAGTGCAGGACAACCGGCTGGTACTCGTGCCGCCCGAGCGTCTCGAAGGCTGGGTCCGGCGCTTCGCCGAACGCAACGGGCCCTTCACCACCGAGTACACCGCTGCGGCGCCCGGTCGCGCCATGCTGCGTGCACCCAACGGATGCAGTGCCGAGATCACCGTTCCACTGGCATTTCCCGGCATGGAGACGGTCTCCGGGAACACCGGGCCGTACGGGCAGGAGCAGGCGGTTCAGGAATTGATCCGGTTGGCGTCCCGTCCCGTGACGGTGGGCCTGCTGCTGATACGCCGGGGCGGCTATGGCGTTGGGCTGGCCCGGAACGGCGTCCTGGTTGCGTCAAAGAACGGGACCCGTTACGTGCAGTCGCGGACGGCGGCCGGCGGCTGGTCCCAGCAACGGTTCGCACGACGCCGGGCGAACCAGGCCGACGCGCTGGTGTCGACCGCAGCCGAACGAGCGGCGGTCCTCTTCGCAGAAGAGGCGCCGGACTGCCTGCAGCCAGGCGGGGATGCGGCGTTGTTTTCCGAGTGCCTTGCCCATCCGAGGCTGGCCCGCTACCGGCAACTGCCGCTCCTCCCGCTCCTTCCCGTCCCGGACCCCCGCAGGGACGTCCTCCGGCAGGCCGCTGCGGACGCACGGAGCCTCCGCGTCCACGTAACGGGAATACCCGGCGACTAGCCCGCGGCCCGGCTGGGTTCTGCGCCGGCGAGTCGGTCAGCCCGCGGCACGGCGCAGGCCGGCGATGGCTGCTTCCGGATCCTCGACACCGTAGACGGAGGAACCCGCGACGAACACGGTCGCTCCTGCCTCGGCCGCCCGGACAATTGTTTCCTCGGTGATGCCCCCATCCACCTGGATGGCGACCGGCAGGCCGGCGCCGCGGATGGCCTCCGCTGCCCTCCGGATCTTCGGGAGGGTGACGTCGAGGAAGGATTGACCTCCGAAGCCCGGCTCCACTGTCATGATGAGCAGCATGTCCAGCTCGCCCAGCATGTCCAGATAGGGCTCCACGGCCGTTGCCGGACGGAGCGCCATTCCGGCTCCGGCGCCTCCTGAACGCAGCTCCCGTGCGAGGCGGATGGGGGCCCGGGCAGCTTCCGCGTGAAAAGTGACGGATGCTGCGCCCGCCGCTGCGTACTCCGGAGCCCAGCGGTCGGCGTCGTCAATCATCAGGTGGACGTCCAGCGGCACCGGACTCACCATTTGGATCCTCCTGACCACCGGAAGGCCCAGCGTGAGGTTGGGAACAAAGCTGTTGTCCATGACATCCACGTGCACGGCGTCCGCCGTTTTGATGCGCTGCAGTTCCGACTGCAGGTTGACGAAATCCGCCGACAGGATGCTCGGATGGATACAGCAGGTTCTCATTGTGGACCTTTCATTGGGGCTGGCATCTGGCCGGCGCGCGAGCTATCCGGCGGTCCGGCGAATCAGGGCAAGGAACATGGCGTCGGTGCCGTGAATATGCGGCCACAGCTGCGCGGTGGCCCCGTGCCCGGCCTGAAGTGAACGGCCGTTGCTCACGGAGTCCAGCACCGGTCCCGCCTCCATCAGCGTGTACCCCTCCCTGCCGCGCAGACTGTCCTGAACGACGGCGGAGGTCTCTGCGGGGTGCGGAGAGCAGGTGACATAGGCCACCACTCCCCCGGGGCGGACGGCCTCCAGCGCAGCAGCCAGCAGGCCGCGCTGCAGCGGCCCCAGCTCAGTCAGGTCGGACGCCGTGCGGCGCCACCGTGACTCCGGCCTGCGGCGGAGCGCGCCCAGTCCGGTGCATGGCGCGTCTACGAGGATGCGGTCGAACCCCTCGGGATAGGCCGCTCCGATCTCCCGGCCGTCACCGACGCGAACGCTCCACACGGCAGGATCCACGGCGCCCAGAGCCTGCCGGACCAGTGCTGCGCGGTGTTCCGCCGGCTCGTTGGCAACCAGGGTGTCTCCCCGTTGGGCCGCAATGGCGGCAAGCAGGGCCGACTTCCCGCCGGGGCCGGCGCAGAGGTCGAGCCATTGCTCACCGCCCGCACCCCGGCGATCAAGGTCCACTGCAGCGAGCGCACGCGCCACGAGCTGCGATCCGGCGTCCTGCACCCGGACCTTGCCGGAGCGGACAGACTCAAGCCGTCCGACATCGCCGGCGGCAAACAGTGCCGAGTCCTCGACCAGCTCACCGGACCGTGCCCCGGCCGCCATGGCCTCGTCGAGCGATCCGATGCCGGGCAGGGCAACCAGGTTGACCACGGGAGCTGCGTTGTCCGCCTCGAGAAGCGCGTCGATTTCTTCGACCGGCCGGCCGTGATTCACCAGGCTCTGCCTCAGTGCCCGGACGATCCATTCCGGGTGGCTGTACCGCAGCGAACTGATGCGGACCGGATCCTCGACACCGGTGACCAGTGCGTCAAGCCACTCGTCAAAGGACTTCCGGGAAACCTTCCGGAGCACGGCGTTGATGAGAGAGGAAGGGCCGGCGCCGATGACTGCGCGCGCCAGTCCGACCGTCTGGTCGAGTGCGGCATGGGGCGGAACACGCATGGCCATCAGCTGGTGGGTCCCCAGCCGCAGTGCGTCGAGGATGGCCGGATCCAGCTGGGTCAGCGGCCGGTCCACGCAGAGGGCGAGGATCGCGTCATAGGTGCCCTGCGCCCGCAGGGCGCCATAGGCGAGCTCGGTCGCGAAACCCGCATCCTGACGGCCGAGGCGGTGCTTGCGGATGCTGCCCGGAAGCACCAGGTTCGCGTAGGCGTCCTCGGCTGCGACCGCCCTGAGGACCTCGTAGGCAACCAGACGCGCGGGATCCGCACGCCGGGTCCGTTCCGCCGGTGCAGTAGAGGAGAACTGGCGGGACCCTGAGCGGTTGCGTTCCCGTCCCCGCTCGTTACGCCGGGTTGGCCCCCCGGAGCGATTTTCGGGTGTCATTCGAATACCAGATCCTCTCGGCGTGCACCGCGGAACCACTCGGCAGCGGCAAGCTTTGTCCGGCCCGCAGGCTGAACCTCAGTCAGCTGTACTGCATGCGACCCCGTCCCGACAAGCACCGCTCCGTCCCGTTCGGAGGCGGCGCCCGGGGGAAGGTCGCGAACGTCCGGCCGCAGCAGCACCGGCCATACCTTGAAGCGCTTACCGCCCCAGAGGGTCCAGGCTCCGGGCTCGGGTGTGACTCCATTGATCCGGCGCTTGATGGCGAGTGCCGGACGGTCCCACCGGATGCGGCCGTCGGCGCTCGAGAGCTTCGGCGCAAGCGACACATCGCCTTGTTGCGGTACAGGAACAGCACGGCTCTGGTCCACTGCCGAGAGCGTCTGGGCAAGGAGCACTGCGCCGCTTTCAGACAGCCGTTCAAGCAGTACACCGCTGGTGTCTTCGGCACGGACCTGCTCCGTCAGCGTGCCGAAGACCGGGCCGCTGTCCAGGCCTTCTTCGAGGAGGAACGTGGATGCCCCCGTGATGTCGTCCCCGTTGATCAGGGCGTGCTGCACCGGTGCCGCACCGCGCCAGGCGGGGAGCAGTGAAAAGTGCAGGTTGATCCAGCCATGCCGCGGCAGTTGAAGTGCGGACGGCGGAACCAGGCCCCCGTACGCAACGATTGCGGCTGCATCAAGGTCCAGATCCGAGAGTCGCTTGATGACGGCCTGGTCAATCCGGTTGGCCTTGATGATTTCCAGGCCCGCCTCCGCGGCGGCCGCCGCGACCGGGCTCGGTGTCAGGACTTTCTTCCGTCCGACCGGGGCGTCTTCACGGGTCAGGACGGCAACCACCTCGTGACCGGCCCTGCGCACCTCACGCATCGATGGGAGAGCAACCGCGGGTGTTCCGGCGAACAGTATTCTCATGCGCCGGGCTCCTTCCGTCCGGCCTGGAAAGTGCCCTTGCCGAACGCTGACGCCACGGTGGCCGAGCGTTTGGTCAGGGTACCGGTGGTCACCTCGTTGTACTGCGAGTGCCGGATAGCGCGCATAGCCGCCCGACGGTCCTCGCCCTGGAGCCGGTCAATGTAGAGACGCCCATCCAGATGGTCCGTCTCGTGCAGAAAGCAGCGCGCAAGCATGCCGTCAGCCTCCAGTTCCACGGGGCGTCCGGTGACATCCAGCCCCCTCAACTGCACCCGGGCTGCCCGTGGAAGGGCGAACCCGATTCCGGGGACAGAGAGGCAACCCTCCTGATCATCAGCCTGGAGGCCTGACGAAGAAAGGATCTCCGGATTGACTACGTGGCCTTCCGCTCCGTCAACGGCGTACGTGAAGACCCGCAGGCCGACTCCCACCTGCGGCGCGGCAAGGCCTGCTCCATGCACGCTGTGCATGGTCTCGCTCATGCTCTGAACCAGCCTGGCCAGCTCAGGTCCGAAGTCGGTCACCCGCGCTGCGGGCGTCCGCAGCACGGGGTCCCCGATCATCCTGATACTCAGAACCGCCATCCGGTTATGCATCCTCACGTTGATTGGAAAAATACTTCGGAACGGCACCCGGTCGCTGCAGCGTGCCGGCGGGGATTCCCTTCCGAAAATGCCTGATCAATTCTAGGGCAGGCAAAGCTGCTCAGCTCCCCGCTGACGATACCGGGAGGCCTATCTCCCCGACCCTGCCGGCTGCCGCGCTCCCGGATGGGGAGGCTTGGTCACTGGATGGGGCTACGCCGCCGGAAGAACCTGCCGACGCCGTTGGGACGCCCACCGCCGCCGTACGGGGCGGTGGTGGAACTGGCAGGAGCGGGCGGCCCGCGACCGCAGCGTTACCGCCCGCCTCCCAGGCACGTCTCAGCGCGCAAAACTTGAACCAATGCTCCCTGAGAACCTCCGGATTTGCCCGGTGCGCGCGCACTTCGGTCTGCCCGACCGCCACTGCGAGCAGGATGGGATCATTGCCGTACTTCCAGGGTTCCCAGCTTCCGGTGTGCGGATCCACAAGCGACTCCTGCGCCTTCATCCCGGCAACCAACTGCATGACGACCTTTTCATCCAGCGGCTTGACCAGTCCATCCCGGTCTGTTGCCCGGGTCTTGAAATCGATGATGCACAGGCGCCCCCCGATGGTGGCCACGAGGTCAAGAGTTCCGGCATAGCCCAGCTCCGAGTTCCAGACGGTGATCTCGGGAGCGATCGGCTTCACCTGGTAGAGGTCCCACCACTCATCGAAGCGGGCAGCGAAGGCACCCTCCCCCTGCTGGGTCAGCTCGGTGCGGGCCTCCTCCAGCCGATGCGGGCGGCCGAGTGCGCGCAGCGCCACCTGCTCGCAGTAGGAGTGGACCCTGGTGCCCCGCTGGGCGGCGTCATCACGGTAGCGTTCAGCAGCCTTCGACGCGTCCTGGATGACAGCACGCATTTCTCCCGCATTGCCCAGCGATGCGGCAAGGCGCGGATCCTGGGCAAGCGCACTGGCCGCCATATAGCCAAACCAGCCGCCGAGCGAAGAACTCTGGGCCTGGGCGATGACCGTGGTGATGGATGGCACCTGGGGCGGCTCCGCAACGGATCTTGAGTACATGCGCCCACGCTCGGTGGCGTGCGCGAGGAGCGGTTCGGTCATGCATCCAGTGTGTCATCCCGGCCTGACACTTCTGCGTTGAGGCACAGGCCGCGAGCCTTTTACCCCATTAACAGGGCAAACCGGACAAGGCGCTCCGCGTTGTCTCCAATTGGACGAACGGGGGTTCCTCGGATATTGTTTTTACTCGTTGGAAAGACGCCGATGGTTCAGGGAAAACCCAAACACACTCGGCGATTTTCTCTGCGGACGTAGCTCAGCTGGCTAGAGCACCACCTTGCCAAGGTGGATGTCGCGGGTTCGAATCCCGTCGTCCGCTCGCAAGTCACTGTATTCGCCGGTTTACAGCCGGTGACCCCGCTTCGGTGGGTCATGGTGGGGTGGCCGAGAGGCGAGGCAGCGGCCTGCAAAGCCGTATACGCGGGTTCGAATCCC
>NZ_KI914583.1:129770-132272 GCF_000520475.1 Arthrobacter sp. 35/47 | reverse complement strand
TGCGTTTCATCGAGGACGCGTTGGAGGACGGGTGGAGCCCGAAGCTGATCTCACTCGTGCTGGCCAAGGATTACGCCGATGATAAGAGCATGCAGATCAGCCACGAGACGATCTACCAGTGCCTCTACGTCCAGTCCCGCGGTGAGCTGCGTAAGGACCTCTACCGGTATCTGAGCCTGTCCCGGCCTAAGCGGGTGTCCCGGGAGAACCAGCACGCCGGCGGTCGGGCCAAACCCTACCGGGACGCGTTGAAGATCGCGTCCCGGCCCGCCGAAGCCGAAGACCGGGCAGTGCCCGGGCACTGGGAAGGAGACCTGATCATCGGGGCCGGCGGTAAGTCAGCCATCGGCACCCTGGTCGAACGGTCCACTCGCTTCACGATCCTGCTGCACCTGCCCGAACGCCATACCGCCGACGCGGTCGCCGAGGCGATGATCACCGCGATGGGCGACCTGCCGGCCCACCTGCGCCGCTCGGTGACCTGGGACCGGGGAACCGAGATGTCCGGCTATGACCGGATCCAGCTCGAGCTGCAGGCACCGGTGTATTTCTGCGACCCGCACTCACCCTGGCAGCGCGGCACGAACGAGAACACCAACAGGCTCCTGCGGCACTGGTTCGCCAAATCCACCGACCTCTCCGGCTACACCGCTGAGGACCTCAAAACCATCCAGGACAAACTCAACCGCCGACCCCGCCCAACCCTGGACCTGCAAACCCCCGCCCAAGCACTCAACCAAATGCTGCAACAGGCAGCCTAACCCCCACGTTGCACCGACCACTTGACTCTGCCGACGTTTAGGTCTCCATATCTGGACAAAACTTCTGACCTTCCACGCAGTAAGGAATGACCAATGGCTGTTGGAGTATTCGATCTCTTTTCCATCGGAATAGGGCCCTCGAGCTCGCACACGGTGGGCCCCATGCGGGCCGCCGCGGTGTTTGTCGAGGAGCTCAAGGCCAGCGGCACGCTTGTGAATGTCGCGTCGCTGCGGGTGGACCTCTACGGTTCACTCGCGGCGACCGGGCACGGCCACGGCACCATGACCGCGATCCTGCTGGGGCTGGAGGGCTATCACCCCGAGGTCATCCTGCCCGATGAGGTTGAAGCGCGCCTGGCAGCCATCGCGGAGACGGGGACACTGGAGCTGGGCGGCGCCGTGTCGCTGCCGTACGGGGTCAAGGACATGGTCCTGCGTCCGCTCACCGTCCTCCCCCGCCACACCAACGGCATGACCTTCACTGTGTATGACGACGGCGGTGCAGTCCTGGCCGCGGAAACCTTCTTCTCCGTGGGCGGCGGCTTCATCCTGCGCGAAGGCGAAGAGGAAAGCGCCCGGCAGGAACTCGAGGAGACCAAAAAGGAACTTCCGTTCCCCTTCCGCACCGCCGCCGGCCTGCTGGAGCACTGCAACGCCCGGTCGCTCAACATCAGCGACCTCATGCTCGCCAACGAGAAGGAAAGCCGCTCCGAAGAGGACATCCGCGTCGGCCTGCTGCACATCCACTCGGTCATGGAGGGTTGTGTGGAAACCAGCCTCAAGCGTGAGGGGCTGCTCCCCGGCGGGCTCAAGGTCCGCCGTCGTGCTCCGGACTGGCATGCACGGCTGCTGAAGGAAGATCCGGACCGCGATCCCAAGTTCTGGCAGGAATGGGTGAACCTCGTGGCCCTGGCCGTCAACGAGGAAAACGCCTCCGGCGGGCGGGTGGTCACCGCTCCCACCAACGGTGCCGCCGGGATCATCCCGGCAGTGATGTACTACGCGCTGCATTTTGCTCCCGGCATGGCGGATGCCACGCAGCAGGAGCGGGAGGACGTCGTCGTGAAGTTCCTGTTGACCGCCGGAGCCATCGGCGTGCTGTACAAGGAACAGGCCTCCATTTCCGGCGCGGAGGTGGGCTGCCAGGGTGAGGTGGGCTCGGCGTCGTCCATGGCGGCGGCCGGCCTCGCCGAGATCATGGGCGGCACGCCGGAGCAGGTCGAGAACGCGGCGGAAATCGCCATGGAACACAACCTCGGCCTGACCTGTGACCCGATCGGCGGGCTGGTGCAGGTCCCCTGCATCGAGCGCAACGCGATCGCCGCGGCCAAGGCCATCAACGCCGCGAAGATGGCCCTCTGGGGCGACGGCACCCACCGTGTCTCCCTGGACGAGGTCATCGTGACCATGCGGGAGACCGGCCGGGACATGAGTGACAAGTACAAGGAAACGGCGCTCGGCGGTCTCGCCGTGAACGTCGTCGAATGCTGAAGGAAGCTACCCCATGACACTGGCACCAGAAGGCCGCAAACTGCTCCGCGTAGAACAGCGCAACTCGGCAGTACCCGTGGAACGCAAGCCGGACTGGATCAAGGCGAAGGTCCAGATGGGCCCCGAGTACGTCCAGCTCAAGAACCTCGTCAAGAAGGAGGGCCTCCACACCGTGTGTGAGGAGGCCGGCTGTCCCAACATCTTCGAGTGCTGGGAAGACAAGGAAGCCACGTTCCTCATCGGCGGGTCG
>NZ_KI914583.1:121714-129670 GCF_000520475.1 Arthrobacter sp. 35/47 | reverse complement strand
GCACCCGCCGCTGCGACTTCTGCCAGATCGACACCGGCAAGCCGTCCCCGGTGGACCGGTTCGAGCCCACCAAGGTGGCGCGCTCGGTCAAGGCCATGCAGCTGCGCTACGCCACCGTGACCGGGGTGGCGCGTGATGATCTCGAGGACGAGGGCGTCTGGCTCTACGCCGAGACGGTCCGCAAGATCCACGAACTCAACCCGGGCACCGGCGTCGAACTCCTGATCCCCGACTTCTCCGGGAAGCCGGAGCACATCCAGGCGATCTGCGATTCGAAGCCGGAAGTCTTCGCGCACAACGTCGAGACCGTGCCCCGGATCTTCAAGCGGATCCGGCCCGCGTTCCGTTATGAGCGCTCACTCGACGTCATCACCCAGGGCCGGAACCTGGGGATGGTCACCAAGTCCAACCTGATCCTGGGCATGGGCGAGACCCGGGAGGAAATCTCGGAGGCACTCCGCGACCTTCACGACGCCGGCTGCGACCTCATCACCATCACCCAGTACCTGCGTCCCAGCGAACGCCACCTGCCGGTGGACCGCTGGGTCAAGCCGCAGGAATTCGTCGACATCCAGCAGGAAGCGGACGAGATCGGCTTCCTGGGTGTGATGAGCGGCCCGCTGGTCCGCTCGTCCTACCGGGCGGGACGGCTGTGGGCCACCGCGATGCGCAAAAAGGGGTGGGAGATCCCCGCTCACCTGGCGCACATCGAAAGCTCCGGCAGCACCCGCCAGGAAGCCAGCTCGCTGCTGGCGGCACACGGCTGAGTTCCACGCCCCCGAATCACTGAGAGGACCAATGATGCTCCCCACCAGAGTAGAGATCATCCCTTCCGAGGGAATTGTTGAGCGGATCACCGCCGGTGTACCGACGACGACGGCGCTCACCGTCACCTGCCTGCCTCACCACGGCGTCGAAAAGACGGTACGCACGGCCGCGCAGCTCGCTGAGCTGGGCTACACGGTGATCCCGCACCTGGCGGCGCGCAGCATTTCCAGCCGGGCAGAACTCACCGGGCTCCTGCGTGCGAGCATGTCCGCGGGGGTCGGCGAGGTGTTTGTGATCGGCGGTGACCGGAAATCACCGGCCGGCGCCTATGACTCGGCGCTGCCGCTGCTGGAGGACATCGCGCAATACTCCGGCGGTCTGATCCGGGCCGGTATTGCCGGCTACCCGGAGGGCCACCCCTTCCTGGATCGGGGCGCCGGGGTGGAGGCCCTGCTGGCCAAACAGTCCCTGGCCTCGCACGTGGTCACCCAGATGTGCTTCTCCGCGCCACGGATTCACGACTACGTTGCGCTGCTGCGGCGCGTCGGCGTGGAGCTGCCGGTCTGGGCCGGGGTGGCCGGAGCCGTCCCGCGCACCCGCCTGATCGCGCTGGCAGCTCAGATCGGCGTCGGGAGCTCACTGAAGTTTCTCAGCCGGAAGGGGCCGCTGGCCCGCAAGCTGCTCAGCGGTGACCACTATTCGCCCCAGGGCCTGGTCTCCGAACTGGACGGCCAGGCCGGCAGTGTCGCCGGGATCCACCTCTACAGTTTCAACAACCTCGACCCGGTTCCGGGCGGACCGGACCTGGCATCGGCGCCCGGTCACGGGCCCGCACTGATTGAAGGAGCAGCACATGACCGCTGAAACCACCGCCTCCCCGGCGGAGCACGTCCTCACCGTCGACTGCTCCGAGTCCCCCGGCATCATTCACGCGATCTCGGGGTTCCTGTTTGAGCACGGCTGCGACATCCTCGACATCAAGCAGTACGGGGACACGGCGCAACGACATTTCTTCATGCGGGTGCATTTCTCATCCGGATCATCCTCCTCCACGGCAGCTGGAGTGGTGCAGCGGACCTTCAGCACGGACGAACTGCGCCGGGACTTCACCCCGGTCGCCGAACAGTGGCAGATGAACTGGCAGCTGGAGCCGCAGGGACGCAAACGGCGTGTCCTGGTGATGGTGTCGAAGATGGGCCACTGCCTCAACGACCTGCTCTTCCGCACCCGCACCGGAGACCTCCCGGTGGAAATCGTGGCCGTCGTCTCCAACCATCCTGACCAGCAGGGACTGGTCGAATGGCATGGCATCCCGTTCTTCCACGTGCCGGTCACCAAAGACACCAAGCCGGAAGCGGAGGCGAGGCTCCTCGACATTGTTGACCGGTTCGACGTCGAACTGGTGGTCCTTGCCCGCTACATGCAGGTCCTCAGCGACGAACTGTCCAACCGGATGGCCGGCCGGGTCATCAACATCCACCACTCGTTCCTGCCGAGCTTCAAGGGCGCCAAGCCCTACCACCAGGCGTACGAGCGTGGCGTGAAGACTGTCGGAGCCACCGCCCACTACGTCAACGCGGAGCTGGACGAGGGGCCGATCATCTCCCAGCAGGTCATCGAGGTGGACCACACCTACACGCCGGATGACCTGGTGGCGGTGGGCCGCGACGCCGAGTGCGCCGCGCTGCGCAACGCGGTGCGCTGGCACTGCGAGGGAAGAATTGTGCTGCTGGGAAACCGCACCGTCATCCTCCGCTGAGGAGCATCCCTCGCTGAGGCCATCCTCCGTTGAGGAGCCTTCGCTGAGGGCCGCGGAACGTGTGAGGTGGGTCCCACGCGGAATAGCTGCGCGGCCGTCGGCGCTTTCCCAGTGAAAGCTTCCGCGAAAGGACCTCCTTATGCTGTTCTCACCGATCACCCTTGGCGAGCTGACCCTGCCCAACCGTCTCGTCATGGCCCCGCTGACCCGCTGCCGCTCCGGGGCGGATGGTGTCCCCGGGCCCATCGTCGTCGAGCATTACCGCCAGCGCGCGTCGCTGGGCCTGATTGTCAGCGAGGGGACCTACCCCAGCCATGCCGGCCAGGGCTTCCCCGGGCAGCCGGGACTCGTGACCGATGAGCAGGTTGAGGGCTGGTCGAAGGTGACCGACGCCGTGCACGCCGAGGGTGGGCGCATCTTCGCCCAGGTGATGCACGCCGGCCGTGTCACCCACGAGGACACCAACGGCGGCCGCACCGTGGTGGGGCCGAGCGCCGTGGCAGTGGACGGCCTGACCCGCACCAACAAGGGCAAGCAGCCCTTCCCCGTTCCGCATGCCCTCACGGAGGATGAGATTCCGGGCGTAATCCAGGAGTTCGTCCAGGGGTCGGTCAACGCGATCAAGGCCGGGTTCGACGGCGTTGAACTGCACGGCGCCAACGGTTACCTGCTCCACGAATTCCTCACGCCGGCAGCCAATCAGCGCGACGACCGGTATGGCGGCTCACCCGAAAACCGCATCCGGTTTGTCGTCGAGGTGGTGCAAGCGGTTGTCGAGGCGGTCGGAGCGGAGCGGGTGGGCATCCGCATTTCGCCGGAGCACAACGTCCAGGGTGCCGTCGAGCTGGACCGCGAAGACCTCCACCGCACCTACTGCCTGCTGGTGCAGGCGATTTCTCCGTTGGGCCTGGCCTACCTGAGCGTGCTGCACAACGAGCCGTCCGGCGGGCTGGTCCGGGAACTCCGCGGAGAGTTCAACGGTGCGTTTCTGCTGAACACCGGCTTCAGCGTCATGACCACCCGGGATGAAGCGATCTCCCTGGTCGAGGGGGAGCTGGCTGACGCCGTCGTCGTCGGCCGTCCGGCCATCGCCAATCCGGACCTGGTACGCCGCTGGCAGGAGAACCTGCCGGTCAATGAACCGGACATGGCGACGTTCTACACGAGCGGCGCCGAGGGTTACACGGACTACCCGGTGTACCAGCCGGCCTGATCCCGTAACGGGACCTGCAACAGGTAGATGATTGGTCAGGGCATCGACCCCGCGGTCAGGCCGCTGCCGTGACAAACTGCTGGCATGGAGGCCCCGGCGCGCGACCACGATCTTGTCCTTTTCGGTGCGACCGGTTTCGTCGGTGAACTGATCGCCGGATATCTTGCGGACCACGCTCCGCCGGACCTGCGCGTGGGGCTCGCCGGGAGGTCGAGGGTGAAGCTCGAGGCCGTCCGGTCCAGGCTGCCCGTCGCCGCACATGACTGGCCTCTCATCGAGGCCGACTCGAATCATCCTGACTCGCTCGCTGCGTTGGCCGCGGGCACCAGGGTCCTCTTCACCACGGTGGGTCCCTACGCGAAGTATGGGCTGCCCGTCGTCGAGGCGTGTGCCCGCGCCGGCACCCACTACGGGGATCTGACGGGTGAGGTGTCCTTCGTCCGTGAAGCCATCGACCGTTGCGACACCCTGGCGAGGGCTACCGGCGCACGGATCGTTCATGCGTGCGGCTACGACTCCGTCCCGTCGGACCTCGGAGTGCTCCTCCTGCACCGCGCCGCGGAGGCTGGCGGCGCGGGCGGACTGACCGAGGTGCAGCTCGTGGCCACGGCGAAGGGCGGCTTCAGCGGCGGCACCATCGAGTCGATACGTGGGCAGCTCGACGGCGTGCGGTCGGACCCTGTGCTGCGTTTCCTCGCGGGCGATCCCTATTCCCTCAGTCCGCACCGGACGGCGGAGCCCTCGACCCGGCAACCGGCGGACCTGGGGTGGGTCGGCCGCGCGAACGGCGGCCTGTGGACCGCGCCCTTCATCATGGCATCGGTGAACACGCGGATCGTGCGTCGCAGCAATGCCCTGCAGGGTTGGGCCTACGGCCGGTCCCTGCGGTACGGCGAGGTGATGGGTACCGGGCGCGGCCCCTCCGGTGCCGTCATCGCCGGAGCGACGGCGCTCGGCCTGCGGGCGTTCGGAGCCGCGCTGGCCCTGCCGCCCACGAGGAAATTACTGGACCGTGTCCTTCCGCCGCCCGGTGCGGGCCCGAGCGAGGCCGCGAGGCGCTCAGGCTGGTTCCGGTCCCAGGTAACTGCTTCCACAGAGAGCGGCCGGCGGTACCGGGCCGTCGCAGCCGGGCCCGGCGACCCGGGATACGCCGCCACCGCCGTGATGGCCGGGGAGGCAGCACTCTCACTTGCCCTCGACGGCGACCGCCTGCCGCCCGCGGCAGGATCACTGACCCCGGCGACCGCCCTCGGCGACGTCCTGGTTGAGAGGCTGCGCACGGCAGGCCATACCTACGAGGTCAATTCCCTCACCTGACGGACGCCGCATCGGATCACAGACCACCCTGGTGTCTAAAAACCTGAAGGCGGGCGGGTGTCTGTAGGTGGAACCTTGAGCGCGGGGGGCAAGGCGCTTGTGGCCCGACACTTACCGGTGGCACGCATACGGCTCTAACATCGATCGCTAACATGTAGAAATGTGGATCGGGACCGAGCGGGTATCTGGAACGCTGACTTCGTGGAACGACGACCGCGGTTTTGGGTTCATCTCCCGAACGGACACTTCCCAAAAGACGTTCGTGCATATCTCAGGGTTCCCGCCTCGGGCACGCCGACCTCAGCTTGGCGAGGCTTTCACGTTTGAGGTTGAGCTCTCCGGAGACGGAAAGCAGCGCGCAACGCGGGTGCGGCCGGTTGTCAATGCGCCAGCGCCAACGTCGCCGATCAGGCAGAGGCCTGAAGCAGGAATGCGGTGCAGACCGGGCACCCTGGATTATCTCGCAATCCTCGGCTTTGTCATCGCCTACTTGCTTGTCAACGCCGTGTGGCCCATCCCGCTGTGGGTCCCAGCGCTGTATCTGTTGGCAAGCGGCTTCTGCTTTCTCCTGTACGCGGTCGACAAGGCCGCCGCAGTCTCCGGGGGGTGGCGGACGTCAGAGAGCGCGCTGCTCCTGGTAGGCGCCGTCGGTGGGTGGCCGGGTGGCATTGTCGCGCAGCAGACGCTTCGCCACAAGACGCGCAAGGCGAGCTTTCGCTCTGCTTTTTGGAACAGTGTTGTCGTGAATCTGCTCGCCTTCGCCCTGTTTACGACGCCCCTATTCACGGTGTTTGCTCAATGGAGCAGCGCAGTACTTGGGTGAATCGTCTGCCGAGTACCATCGACGACGTTGCACTGAGTGATTGACGCCATGGGGGACCGTCAACAGTTGTTGACGGTCCCCCATGATCGACCTAGGTCAGCCTGACCTGCCGGTTCACGTCCTTGTACAGCAGGTAGCGGAAGTTCGAGGGCCCGCCCGCGTAGCAGGCCTGCGGGCAGAACGCGCGCAGGGACATGTAGTCGCCCTCCTGAACCTCCACCCAGTCCTGGTTCAGCCGGTACACAGCCTTGCCCTCCAGCACGTAGAGCCCGTGCTCCATGACGTGGGTTTCCGCGAAGGGAATGACGGCGCCCGGTTCGAAGGTGACCACGTTGATGTGCATGTCATAGGCCATGTCATCGGTGGGCAGCATGCGGGTGGTGCGCCACTTGTTGTCGGTGCCGGGCATCGCGCCAGGCTCGATGTCCTTTTCGTTGCCCACGCGGGCCTTCGGTGTGTGGCCGGCGAGCGGCTGGTAAGCCTTGCGGATCCACTGGAACTTCGCGGGCTGAGCGGCAGAGTTGGACACCTCCCACTCGGCGCCCGGCGGGATGAAGGCGAAGCCGCCCGGCGTGAGGTCGTGCAGCTCACCCTCAAGCTTGACGGTGAGCGCTCCCTCGAGGAGGAACACGAAGGATTCGACGCCGGCTTCCGGCTCCGGGTTGGTCGACCCGCCGCCCTGCGAGACCTCCACGAGGTACTGGGCGAACGTCGTTGCGCCCCCGGCCACCGGCCGGTTGAGGATCCAGGTTCGGGTGTTGGTCCATTCGGGGAGTTCGCTGACCACAATGTCGCGGAGGACCCCACGAGGAATGACGGTGTAGGCCTCGGTGACGACGGCGCGTCCCGTCAGCAGGTCCGTCTGCGGCGGCAGGACGGTTTCTGGTGCGTAGTAGTTGCTCAATGTTCAGTCCTTAGATGTTTTCAGCTGTTTCAGGAAGTTTCCGCGGGTGCGCGAGCGCTTCCAGGTCAGGAAGGGAGATGCCGGCCAGCTCGTTCACTTCGGCCTCGGTGACGGCCCCGCACAGCACTCCGCGGTGGACGAAGCGGGCGAGGGCACGGGCCGTTGCGGGCTCGTCGAGGATGGAGCTTTCGAGCCGGTGCACGTAGTTCCGGAGGCGCGTGGCCGCGGCCGGGAGCCCCTCGCGGTAGAACGCGTACGTGGCAATGAACCGGCTGGGCAGCTGCGCGGGGTGCAGGTCCCACCCCTGGTAGTAGCCGCGCTCCAGCGAGCGCCGCACCAGGCGTGCGTGCAGCGCCCACGCGGCGGACACCTCCTCGTCAGTGCCGGCCGGGAGGATGTTCGTGGACCCGTCGGACAACCGGACACCGGTGCCCGCGACCGCCACCTGCATGACCTGCTTGGCGTAGTCGGCTGCCGGGTGTTCCATCGACTGGTACGCGGCGGCGATCTGCAGCGAGTCGCTGTAGTCATAGGTGCCGTAGTGCAGCGCGGACACGCGGCCCTCCGCCCGGTGCAGCAGCTGTGCCACAGGCACAGTACCGTCAGCGGCGAGGATCAGCTGCGGCGTTTCCACCTGCACCTCGAACCGCAGCCGCCCGGACGGCAGTCCGTGGACGGCCTCGAGCCGCTGGCACGCGAACACCATGGCCTCCACCTGCGCCACCGTGGACACCTTGGGCAGCGTGAGCACCAGACCGTCGGGCAGCGGACCCTCGGCGAGCAGGCCACCCACAAACAGGTCGAGCGTCCGCAGCGCACGACGGCGGGTGGGCTCCTCGAAGCACTTGAACCGGATGCCGATGAACGGCGGCGCAATGCCGTCGCGTACCGCCCGCGCCACCGCAATGGCGGCGCGGGCGGCCTCGGCGTCCTCCTCGTCGTCGGGCCGGTTACCGTACCCGTCCTCGAAGTCGAGGCGCAGGTCCTCGATCGGCTCAGAGGTGAGCTTCGCGCTCACCAGGGTGCCGACGTCGTCGTTCACGCCGAGCGCGGCGCACAGTGCGCCCATACCACCGGCGCGTTCGACGGCGGCGGCCGCCTCCCTCCCCCAGTCACCGGGGAGCGAGGGCTGGTACCTGTCGGCCGGCACGTAGACGGTGTGCACCGGCTGC
>NZ_KI914583.1:107994-121614 GCF_000520475.1 Arthrobacter sp. 35/47 | reverse complement strand
CGCGAGCCGCTGTCGCCGGGGTAGCCGGTGCGGAGCAGCCGGTCCGTGTCCGTCAGCTTCGAATCGATCGCCGCGTAGTCGTCGAAACCGAGCGCAAACTCCACTCAGCTCACCAGCTCATAGGCGGGCAGGGTCAGGAAGTCGGTGTAGTCCTCGGACACGCAGATGTCCGCGATGAGGCGGCTGGCCGGCTCGTAGAACTTCGAGAACGCCTCGTCGCCGACTTCGCCGCGCAGTTTCTCGGTCTCCTCGGCGAGGATGCTGTTCACGAGCTCTGGTGTCACGGTGTTGCCGGTGTCGGCGAGGACCACCTTGTTCCGGATCTGCTGCCAGACCTGGGACCGGGAGATCTCCGCCGTCGCTGCGTCCTCCATCAGGTTGTGGATGGCCACGGCACCGTTGCCCGAGAGCCACACGGCGACGTAGGCGACGGCGACATACAGGTTGGCGCGGAGGCCCACCTCGGTGACATCCCCGTCGGCGGATTCGACGTCGAGCAGCTGCGCTGCGGTGACCTCGACCTCCGGGCGCTGCCGATCGATCTGGTTGGGCCTGTCCCCGAGGACCGCGTCGAACACCTCGCGGCACACCGGCACCAGGTCCGGGTGGGCTACCCAGGAACCGTCAAACCCGTCATTGGCCTCACGGGTCTTGTCCGCGCGGACCTTGTCGATTGCCTGGGCAGTGATTTCCGGTTCACGACGGTTGGGGATGAATGCTGCCATGCCGCCCATGGCGAAGGCGCCGCGGCGGTGGCACGTCTTGACCAGAAGTTCGGTGTAGGCGCGCATGAAGGGTGCCGTCATGGCCACGGATGCCCGGTCCGGCAGGATGAAGGACTCCCCGCCGTCGCGGAAGTACTTGATGATGCTGAAGAGGTAATCCCAGCGGCCGGCGTTGAGCCCGGACGCGTGGTCGCGCAGTTCGTAGAGGATCTCGTCCATCTCGAAGGCGGCCGGGATGGTCTCGATGAGGACAGTGGCGCGGACGGAGCCCTGCGGGACGCCGACGTAGTCCTGTGAGAACACGAAGATGTCATTCCAGAGCCGTGCCTCCAGATGGCTTTCCAGCTTCGGCAGGTAGTAGTACGGGCCGCTGCCGGTCTCCAGCAGGTGGCTGGCGTTGTGGAAGAAGTGCAGCCCGAAGTCCACCAGCGCGCCGATGGCGGGTTCGCCGTCGACCGTGATGTTCTTCTCCGGCAGGTGCCAGCCGCGCGGGCGTGCGACGACCACCGAGAGCGGCGCATCCGTCCGCAGCGCATACTCCTTGCCTTCAGGCGAGGTGTAGCTGAGGTTTCCGCGGGCCGCGCCGTACAGGTTGAGCTGGGAGTCGATGACGTTATGCCAGGTGGGCGTGCTCGCGTCCTCAAGATCGGCAAGCCACACCTTGGCACCCGAGTTGAGTGCGTTGATGGCCATTTTTGCCGGCGACGCCGGGCCGGTCATTTCCACCCGGCGGTCCTGCAGCTGCGGCGGTGCTTCGGCGACGGTCCAGTTACCGCTACGGATTTCTGCAGTCTCCGGGAGGAAATCGAGCCGTCCCGTCTGCGCCACGTCCTCGCGCCTCGCCGCCCGAGCGGCCAGCCGCTCCTCCCGCCGATCGCGGAACTCCTGGTGCAGTTTTTCCAGGAACTGGAGCGCTTCGGGGGTGAGGATGGTCTCCGCGCCGTCAACCGGCGTCGTACCCGTGATTTCAATGGTCATGTCCTGCTCCTACTCTGCTGATTCTGCGGCTGATCGCTGGGCTGAGCCGGCCGCGGCGGCCACGGCTGCAGCGACGTCGCCGGCCACATGCGGGTCGAAGACGCTGGGGATGATGAAGCTTGCGTTGAGTTCATCATCGTCCACCCTGGCGGCGATTGCATTGGCTGCCGCGACCAGCATCTCGGGCGTGATGTCGGAGGCACCGGCGTCGAGCAGTCCGCGGAAGAAGCCCGGGAAGGCGAGGACGTTGTTGATCTGGTTGGGGAAATCGCTGCGGCCGGTGGCGACGACGGCGGCGTGACGGGCTGCGATGATTGGGTCGATCTCGGGGTCCGGGTTCGCCATCGCGAAGACAATTGCCTGATCGGCCATGGATGCCACCTGCTCCTCGCCGAGGATGTTCGGGCCGCTGACGCCGATGAAGACATCCGCGCCGGCGAGCGCCTCATGGAGGGTGCCCGCGAACGCGTCCTGGTTGGTGTTCTCGGCGATCCAGCGGCGGTGCTCATCCGTGTGGGTCTGCCCGCTGTGGATGGCGCCCTTGCGGTCGCAGGCCACGATGTTCTTTGCGCCCTGCGCCTGGAGCAGCTGGATGATGGCCGACCCGGCGGCGCCGACACCCGAAACGACGATCCGCACGTTCTCGATCTGCTTGCCCACCACGCGGAGGGCATTGTTGAGGGCAGCCAAGGTGACGATCGCGGTGCCGTGCTGGTCATCGTGGAACACCGGAATGTCGAGTTCCTCGCGTAGCCGGTTTTCGATCTCGAAGCAGCGCGGCGCCGCGATGTCCTCCAGGTTGACGCCGCCGTAGACGGGAGCGAGCGCCTTGACGATGCTGATGATTTCCTCGGTGTCCTGGGTGTCGAGGCAGACCGGCCACGCATCAACGTTGGCGAACTGCTTGAACAGGGCAGCCTTGCCCTCCATGACGGGCAGCGCGGCCGCGGGGCCGATGTTGCCCAGGCCCAGGACGGCCGAGCCGTCGGTGACCACAGCGATGGTGTTGCGTTTGACGGTGAGGCGTCGGGCGTCGTCGGGGTTCTCCGCAATGGCAAGGCAGACGCGTGCGACGCCGGGGGTGTAGGCGCGGGAGAGATCGTCACGGTTGCGCAGCGGCACCTTAGGGACAACCTCCAGCTTCCCGCCGAGGTGCATCAGGAAGGTGCGGTCGCTGAGCTTCTTGACCTGAACGCCGTCGAGCGCGTTGAGCGCCTCCCGCACGCGCTCACCGTGAGCGGCGTCCGTGGTGTTGCAGCTGACGTCCACCACGATGCTGTCGTGGTGCGATTCGGTGACGTCCAGGGCAGTGATGGATGCGCCGGTTGAGCCGACTGCCGCGGCCAGCTCCGCCGTAGCGGTAAAGCTCGACGGCGCCTGGACGCGCAGGGTGATTGAGTAACCGGGGCTGGGACTCGCCATTGAAGATCCTCCTGGGTATGGCCGTTCCCGGCCTTCTGCTGTTTTCGTAATATGGATATTATTATCTGTAGGGCGGAATTACAAGCCCGCTCCTATGCTGTTGCGGATCAAAAACTGCCCGGAGGTGCAAGGCAGCCGCTTCGAATCGGCGGCCCTGCACCTCCGGGCAGTTTCTACACCTCGACACCAGGTTCCGCTCGCGCGCAATTAGGGTATCTTTGGAGAAGTTATTCCGCTCTGCGGATAGTCCTAGCGAGGAGTACCGATGGCCGAGAAGGCTGCAGGCGGCGGCGTCCAGTCAGTCGAGCGCGTCTTTGAACTGCTCGAACTGATCACCGACGCCGGAGGCGAGGTCACACTCAGTGAACTGTCCGCTTCCACAGACCTCCCCCTGCCCACGATCCACCGGCTCCTGCGCACCCTGGTCATGAAGGGCTACGCCCGCCAGCTGCCGAACCGGCGCTACGCCCTCGGCCCCCGGCTGATCCGCCTCGGCGAGGGCGCCAACAAGCAGCTCGGCGCGCTGGCCCGCCCCCAGTTGAAGATGCTCGTTGACCGGTTGGGCGAAACGTCGAACATGGCGGTCCTGGATTCGGACATGGTGGTCTACATCGCCCAGGTCCCTTCATCGCATTCGATGCGGATGTTCACGGAGGTGGGACGCCGGGCACACACCCATGACACCGGCGTCGGAAAGGCCATTCTGGCCCAGCTGGACAACGAGACAGTGCGCAATATCGTGACCAGGGCCGGCATGCCCACACCCACGGAGAAGAGCATCGGATCGGTAGAGCAGCTTCTTGAGGAGCTCGAGAACATCCGCGAGCGCGGCTACTCCATTGATGAGCAGGAACAGGAACTCGGGGTCCGCTGCTTCGCCATGGCCGTCCCCGACGCGCCAACGCCTACCGCCATCTCGGTCTCCGGCCCCATTTCCCGGGTGGACGAGAGCTTCGCCGACAAGGCGGTCCCGCTGCTGCGCTCCGCCGCGCAGGCCATCTCGGATGACCTGAACCTGGCGAGCTGACTCCATCCAGGGCGGCGTATCATGTGCGTCCATGACGGTTGAGGTGCATCCCGCTACGGCGGACAGGTTCGACGACGTCGCCTCCCTCCTTGCCCCGAAGACGCCCGGCGCAAGCGCCTGCTGGTGCCTGTCCCCACGGCTGGCATCCGCCGAGCTCCACGCCCTGGGATCCGCTGGGAGACCGGCACGGATGCGGGAGCTGTGCGGCGAGGATCCGCCTCCCGGCCTGCTCGCATACCTGGACGGTGCGCCCGTTGGATGGTGCGCCGTCGGCCCGCGCGCAGGGATGGGACGGCTCACCCGTTCACGGACCATCCAGCAGGTCGACAACCTCCCCGTCTGGAGCGTCATCTGCTTCGTGGTGAAGGCTGGGTACCGGCGTCGCGGCATTGCCGCCAGGCTGCTCGAGGAAGCGGTCGGCTTCGCGGCCGGCTATGGAGCGCCGGCCATCGAGGGGTACCCCATTGATGCCGAGGGCACCCGGGTGAACACCACGCTCGCCTTTGTCGGAACCACCTCGCTGTTCGAGAAAGCAGGCTTCGAACGCGTCGCGGAGACCAGGGCAACCAGCGCGGGGCGCATCCGGTGGATCATGCGCAGGGACCTGCGCGAAGCACCTATTGCGGCGGACTGAACAGAGGTTTAGCATACTGAACATGCGTTCAGTATCGACGAACGCGGCCGACACCGACCGCTCCGACCTCACCGCCCGGGCCAGGGTGCGCGACGCGGCAGTCGGGCTGTTCGGGCGGTCCGGCTTCGACGTCAGCGTGCGCAGCATCGCCGAGGCGGCAGGCGTGAGTCCGGGGCTCATCCTGCATCACTTCGGGTCAAAGCAGGGCCTTCGCGAGACCTGCGACGAGTACGTGCTGCACCGGATCCGCGAGTACAAGGAACAGGCCGTACAGCCCGGATCCGCCAACGAACTGCTCCTGACCATGGCCTCCGTCGAGGAATCCGCCCCGCTGGTGGGCTACGCGCTCCGGAGCCTGCAGGCGGGCGGGGATCTCGCGCGGTCCTTCATCGACCACTTCGCCGCCGACGCCGAGGAATGGATCGCTGAAGGGGTCAGGGCCGGAACCATCCGCCCCTCACTCGATGAGAAGGCCCGCGCCAGGTACCTCACCGTCCAGGGTTTCGGTGCGCTCCTGCTCGATCTGACGCTCAACCCGCCCGAGGATCCCTCGGACTTCGCCGGGGCCATGCGGGGCTACCTCTCCCGGATGGGCCTGCCCAGCACGGAGCTTTTTACCCAGGGGCTGCTCACCGACCGGAGCATGCTCGACGCCTACCTCCTGTACGTCTCCGACCCGCCCCAGCCCTGATCTTCCCGCGCTTCCACAACACCGCCCAACCCCGTAGTTTCAGCACTCTTCCCAGAAGGTGTTTCCCATGGCACCAATCCTTGAGGCGCGTCAGCTCGAGAAGTCCTTCGGCTCCGTACGCGCCCTCGACCACCTTGATCTCACCCTCGATTCCGGTGAAGTGCACGGCTTCCTCGGACCGAACGGGTCCGGCAAATCCACCACCATCCGCATCCTCCTGGGCCTGCTGCGTGCCGATGCCGGCACCGCCAGGCTCTTTGGTGCAGATCCGTGGAACGCCGTCAGCCTCCATAGCCGGCTCGCCTACGTTCCGGGAGATGTAAACCTCTGGCCCAAGATCACCGGGGGCGAGGCCATCGACCTGATCGCCGGACTGCGCGGCGGCGCCGACCCCGCCCGGCGAAGCGAACTCCTCGAACGCTTCGACCTCGATCCCACCAAGAAGACGCGCTCCTACTCCAAGGGAAACAGGCAGAAGGTGGCCCTGGTGGCAGCGCTGGCCAGCGACGTCGAACTCCTCATCCTCGACGAGCCGACCTCCGGGCTCGACCCCCTCATGGAGCGGGAGTTCCAGGAGTGCATCCGCGAGGTGAGGTCCGCAGGGCGCACGGTCCTGCTCTCAAGCCACATCCTCGCGGAGGTGGAAGCACTCTGCGACCGCGTCACCATCATCCGCCAGGGACGCACCGTCCAGAGCGGCACGCTGGCAGAGCTGCGGCACCTCCGGCGCACCGCCGTCGTCGTCATCTGTGATGGTGACGCGACCGGGGTCGCCTCCCTGCCGGGCGTGCATGATGTCCGCCGCGACGGGGAGAAAGTCCACTTCACCGCCGACGACGACGCCCTGCCGCCCGCGCTGGCGCACCTCCTTCC
Organism: Arthrobacter sp. 35/47; assembly: GCF_000520475.1. NCBI lineage: Bacteria > Bacillati > Actinomycetota > Actinomycetes > Micrococcales > Micrococcaceae > Arthrobacter > Arthrobacter sp. 35/47. Next base: position 115,264 of record NZ_KI914583.1, on the reverse strand, counting down.
CCTCGGTGTACGGAGCCTTATCAGCACCCCACCGTCACTCGAGGAACTCTTCCTCCACCAGTACGGCGAGGACGATCCGAACCGGGCCGCCCTCAGCGGCGGGCGGTGAGCGCCATGAACGCTACGCTCGTCGCCGACCGGCGGGATCACCCGGCGCGGGAGGAGAAGGCCGGCAGTCTGAGCGGCACCCTGAGCCTGTTCAGGTTCGCGCTGCGCAGGGACCGGGTGCGGATGCCTGCGTGGGCCCTCGGAGTCGGCGGTATGGCAGGTTATTTCGCCGCGGTGATTCCCCTCGCCTACCCGGACCAAGCCGCCCTCCAGACCCGCGCCAACATCATGAAGGACCCGTCCGGGGCGCTGCTGACCGGGCCGGGCTATGGTCTCGAGAACTACACGTTCGGCGCGATGGTGACCAACGAGATCCTCGGCATGCTCGCCGTCGCCGCGGCGCTCATGTCGATCTTCCTGATCACCCGCCACACCCGCGCCGAGGAAGAAAGCGGGCGGGCGGAGCTGATCCGGGCAGGAGTCGTGGGACGGCGGGCACCGTTGGCGGCCTCGATCCTGACCCTCCTCACCGCCAACGCGGCCATCGGCGCCACCCTGGCCGCCGGCCTGCTGGGAAGCGGCCTGGCCTTCCCTGACACGCTGGCGGTATCAGCGGGAATGGCGCTCGTGGGCCTGGTGTTCGGCGGCGTTGCAGCGGTCACGGCCCAGCTCAGCGAACACTCCCGGACGGCTTCCGGCATGGCGGGCGCAGCGTTGGCGCTGGCGTTCCTGCTTCGCGGGATCGGAGACAGCCAATCCGTGGGCGGAAGTGCGCTCTCCTGGTTCTCGCCGATTGCGTGGGCGCAGCAGACCCGCGCCTTCACGGACCTGCGATGGTGGCCGCTGGTCCTCTGCCTGGCGCTCTTCGCGGTACTGCTGACGGTTGCCGTAGTGCTGACGACCCGGCGCGACTTCGGCGCGGGCCTGCTGCCGGCGCGCAGCGGTCGAGGCAGTGCCCGCGCATTCCTGGTGCACCCGGTTGGGTTGATCCTGCGGATGGAACGGGGCAGCATCGCCGGGTGGTCGGTCGGGCTCGTTGCCTTTGCGGTACTGACCGGTTCCATGGGTGAGGGGATCGTCGAAAGCTTCGAAGCACAGCCGCAGCTGGCCGCCGTCTTCGGCCAGGGCACGGGCGGTGATGTGCTGCGTGCGACGCTCGCTTCCTTCACCGCCTACTTCGCCATGGCGGTAGCGGTCTACGCGGTGATCTCGGTCAACCGGCTGAGGGCCGAGGAGGCCGACGGCCGCACCGGCGCCATCCTGGCAGCGTCGGTTAGCCGGCCCCGCTGGCTGCTCAGCTCACTGCTGGTCACCACCCTCGGCTCAACGGTGATGCTGCTGCTTATCGGGATCGGCCTCGGCACAGGCGCGGGAATGTCAGTCGGTGACCCGGCACTCGCAGCTGATTTCGCCCTGGCGGGCATGGTCTACCTTCCCCTGGTGCTGGGTTTCGCGGGTCTCGCTGCACTCTCCTATGGCATTCTCCGGGCCGGCACCTGGTGGGTGTGGCTGATCCTGGTGAGTGCGATCATCGTGGGACTGTACGGACCCCTGCTGAACCTGCCGGACGCCGTTGCCGACGCGGAGCCGTTCGGGCTGATGCCCCGGGTTCCCGCCGAGTCGCTGGACCCCGTCCCCGTCACCGTTGCGGCACTGGCCGCCCTCCTGCTGATCGGAGCGGGAGCAGCCGCCTTCCGCCGTCGTGATCTGGAGGCCGGCTGAGCGTTGATGGTCCATGTCGGAGGGTGCCAGTAGAGTGCCAACCATGGATGACAAAGAGGTTCTGCACCACTATCTGCGCCTTCGCCGCGCTGACCTGCTCGCCAAGGTGGACGGCCTCGGCGACTATGACGCCCGGCGCCCGTTGACGCCTACCGGCACCAACCTGCTGGGCCTGGTGAAGCACGTCGCAAGTGTGCAGCTGGGGTACTTCGGAGAGGTTTTCGGCCGGCCCAGCGGGCGTGATCTCCCGTGGTTCGATGACGACGCCGCCCCTGAAGCTGATCTCTGGCTCACGGCGGAGGAGACCCGCGAACAAATCATCGAGCTCCATCACTTCTCGGCCGCGCACACGGACGCCACGATTAAGGCCCTCCCCCTTGATGCTGTCGGCGAAGTGCCATGGTGGTCCCCCGAACGCCGTCGGGTCACCCTGCAGCAGATCCTTGTGCACATGTGCGTGGAGACGGCCCAGCACCTTGGCCACGCGGACATCCTCCGTGAACAGCTCGACGGGGCCACCGGCCGCGGACCGGATGATCCCAATATGCCGCAGCGCACGCCCGAGGAATGGGCCGAGCATTGGGAGCGGATCGAGACGGCTGCCCGCCACGCAGAGCAGGGCGCAACCTAGGGTCTTCACTGCGTGGCGTCGGCCGCCCGGCGGCGCGAGGACGTAACTCACGCTAGGATAGTGGGAAAACGTTTTCTAGGCTCTGCCGCGGGCTGAGCAGGACAATGAAGCGGAGATCATGGCAGGCCAGGCACCCCCCAAGCGGCTCCCAGTCATCAGCGTGGCCGCTTACGGTGCGGGAGACATCGCGAACAGCATGACCTTCGCAACCGTGGGCATGTTCCTGCTGGTCTACTACACCGATGTAGCGGGAATCCCCGCCGCCGCCGCGGGCACCCTCCTGCTCCTGGGCGGCCTCTTCAACGCGGCCGCCGATGTGTTTGCCGGAAGAATCGCAGACCGCAACTCGAGCCGCCGCTTCGGCAAATTCCGCCCGTTCCTGCTTTTCGGTGCAGCCCCGCTGGCCCTGTGCGTGGCAGTGTTCCACATCCATGCACTCCACCCCGCCGGGACGCTCGCGTGGGCCTATGTCTCCTACTTCGCCTATTGCCTGGCGTACAGCATGGTCAACGTTCCGTACGGTGCCCTTGCCGGCACCCTCAGCCGGAATCCGCGGGACCGGGCACGCCTCGCGAGCGCCCGGACCATGGGCGGACTCGCCACGTCGGCCTTCCTGGGAATCTTCATCGCGCCGCAGTTCCAGAACGGTGCCGATATCCGGAGCATCCTGACCGCGCTGACCATAGGTTTCGCCGTCGTCGGAACGCTCCTGTACCTGTTCACTGCACTGGCGACGCGGGAGCAGCTTCCTGTCTCCGCACCCAGGCTAACCCTGCGGCAGGCACGGGACACCCTGGTCCGGAACGTACCGCTTCAGGTCCTGTGCATCAGTTCCCTCTTCTTCATGACGGCCAACGTGGTGACCAACACCGCGAAGCTCTTCTACCTGCGGGATGTGCTGGGCCGGCTGGACCTCTTCGCGCTGGTTGCCGGCGCCCAGGTGGTCATTACCCTCGCTCTCGCAGTAATCACGCCGCGGCTGGTCCAGCGGCTGGGAAAGCGGTGCGTCTACATCTCGGGCGGGCTCATGGGCGCCGCCGGCGGCATCATCGTCTTCAGTGCCCCGGAGGACGCAGTATGGCTGGCTGTTGCCGGGATGTTCCTCGCCCTGGCCGGCGCTGCCGCCGTGAGCATCCTGATGTGGGCGCTCGTCGCGGACACCGTCGAGTACGGGGAATGGAAAACGGGCCACCGCACCGACGGAACCAACTACTCACTGCTGGCATCCACCCGGAAGGTCGGCATGGCCTTCGGCGGCGGCTTGGCCGCGTTTGCGCTGGCCTGGGGCGGCTACGAGTCGGGTGCAGCGGCACAGAGCCCGACGGCGGAACTCGGCATCCGTGTTGCCGCCGGTCTTGCTTCGGCGGTCATCCTGCTGGTGGCCGTCGGCATCATGCGGTGGTATCCGCTCACCGATGACGCGCACGCCAGGCTTGTCCTGACCATCCAGGAGCGCAGCGGCGCGCGTTAGGTCCCGGACCCCGGTTCAGTCGACGAACAGGCAGAAGGGGTGGCCTGCCGGGTCGAGGTACACCCGGACGCCATCCTGCGGCTGGAACGCCGCAAGCTCTGCACCCTGTTCCACCGCATGCGCACCGGCCGCCGACAGGTCATCCACATGGATGTCCAGGTGCATCATCATGGGCGGGTCGCCCTCGCCCGCCGGCCACACCGGACGCACATACCGCGGCTCGGTCTGGAAAGAGAGGGAGGCACCGCCGTCGGGCGCCCTGAGCATCACCCAGTCGTCGTCCTCAAATTTCGCCTCCCACCCGAGCAGGCGCCGGTAGAACCCGGCGAGTACACGGGCGTCGGGTGAATCCAGCACCGTTGCTGACAGCTGAAGTTTCATGGGACCAGTCTTGTCCTGAACCGAGCCCGTGAAAAGACGCCCTGGTTCTGGAAACGAAGGCGTTACGCCCTGCCCGCCGACTGGAACGGAGGCGGGCAGGGCGCCGGCTCAGGCGTGAGTGCCCGGCGTCTCGTCACAGATCCGCCGGATGTCCTCGACGCAGGTGACTTCACCCTTGTCCAGCTTCTCCTTGACCACGGTGTATTGCGCCGCGGTGACCACCGGGATTTCGGTACCGTCAGCTGCAACAAGCCTGCCGCCCTGGAAGCTGTCGCCGTCCTGGAGCGCGGTGAGCTCGTCTTCGCGCACCATCCGCGGCGGGCTCGCGACGAACACGGAAGCGCGGTCCGGGTTGCCCGCCTTCAAGTGGTTGAAGAGCAGGTTCATCAGCACCGCCATGATCGCCGCCGAGCTGATTCCCGAATGGAAGATGATGCCGAACCAGGTGGGGAACGCGTCATAGAAGGTAGGCGCGACCACCGGGATCGTTCCGAAGGCAAGCGCTACGGCCACGATCACAAGGTTCATGTTGCCTTCGTAATCAACCTTTGCCAGGGTGCGGATGCCGCTGGCGGCAACCGTGCCGAACAGGACAATTCCGGCACCTCCGAGCACCGGCGTCGGAACGGCGGCAACCAGGCGCCCGAGGATGGGCAGAAGCCCGAGGATGACCATGATCAGTCCGCCGGCTGCCACTACGTAGCGGCTGCGGATTCCCGTGATTGCCACCAGTCCCACGTTCTGCGCGAAAGCGGTCTGCGGGAAGGAGTTGAATACGGGGGCGAGAGCGCTGGAGAGCATGTCGGCGCGCAGACCGTCGGCAATGCGCCGGGAATCGACCTTCGTCCTGGCGATTTCACCGACTGCGAGGATATCCGCCGTCGTCTCCGTCATGCAAACCAGGATGACGATGGTCATCGAAATGATGGCTGCAATGTCGAACACCGGCCAGCCGAAGGCGAACGGCTGGGGGAAGGCGAAGATGGGACCGTTGCCGACGTTCGAGAAGTCCGCGAGGCCGAGGAGCGTGGCGATCACCGTGCCTGCCACGATGGCCAGCAGGATGGAGAGCCGGGAGATTGTCGCGTTGCCCAGTTTGCTCAGGAGGAGTACCAGTGCGAGCGTAATGGCGGCGAGACCGATGTTGGTCAGGCTGCCGTAGTTGTCAGCGGTTGGATTACCGCCCATGGCCCAGTTGGCCGCCACCGGCATGAGGGTGAGACCGATGGTGGTGATGATGACCCCGGTGACCACGGGCGGGAAGAACTTGATGATCTTCGCGAAGAACGGCGCGAGCACTAGGCCGATCAGCGAGGCAACCAGCACCGCGCCGAAAACCGTCTGGAGCCCTCCGCCCCCGCTGAGGATGGCGGTCATGGTGGCGACGCCGGCAAAGGAGACGCCCTGGACCAGCGGAAGCTGGGACCCAAAGAATTTGACGCCGTAGCTCTGCAGAACGGTGGCGGCCCCACCGACGAAGTGGCAGGAGGCTATCAGGACTGCAATGTCCTCCTGCGCCAGCCCGGCGGCCGTGCCGACGATGAGCGGGACGGCGATGATTCCGCCGTACATGGTCAGGACGTGCTGGAACCCGTAGGCGAACGTGCGTCCGAGGGGCAGCCGTTCATCCTCGGGGCGTTGGGGCGTGGCCTGTAGCTTCATAGAGTTGACTGCTTTCATGAGTATGACTTCCTTGTCTCACATGAGTGGTTGGGTGAACGGCCGGGCACGGGCAGGTGCCCGGCCGCTCATGGTCGGGACGGCACTCTGAACGCGCCGTCCCAACGGATGCTCAGCAGAAGCCGGGAATATTGGCCCAGATCGCTGCTTCGCTCTTCGCTCCGTCAGCGCGTTCGCGCTCAACGGTGGCCTCGATCAGGCCGTACGGCCGGTCCGCCGCGAAGAACACCTCGCCCGGGTTGTCCAGGCCGAAGGGCTCCAGATCCACGAGGAAGTGGTGCTTGTTCGGGAGCGAGAGCTTGATTTCCTCGATCTCGGGATGCGCTTCGAGCGCCTGCTTCCCCATCTGGAACATGGTCTGCTGCAGGGCGAGGGAGTGAGTCTGCGCGAATGCATCGAGGAAGATCCCGCGCACGCTGGTGTAGACGGCGTTGAAGTCCAGGTCCGTGGCGTCAGCCTTGTACCGCCAGCGGGCGGTCACGTCGGTGGCAAGGATGCGGTCGGTGGTTTCCTGCAGGGTGGTGTACCGGTCGCGGGGGAATCCGTGGAATTCAGACCCGGTCGACTTCAGGACCGTCAGGTCCTCGATCCCGGCCACAATATGGCGCACACCGTTCTCGATGAGAAGTACAGCCGTGCGGGTCTCCGATTTGTTGCGGGAGAACGCGTGGTCGTGGTCGTTGATGCGCTCCCAGAAGTACTGCTCGGCCTCCCAGCGCCCACCGGTTACCCAGTCGAAGCTCTCGGTGAAGTGCTTGCCGAGGCGCAGCAGGAACTGTTCCGGCGAGCCGATGCCGTCGCGGGCGAACGCGTAGACGGTGTTCTTCTGGGTGTCGGTGGCGACAACCCTGGAGTTGTCCCCTTCGGTGTGCGCGGACTCGAAGTCGCCGTGCAGCTGTGAGGTGACGTTCAGGTCCTCGATCTGGTGCCGGGCAGTGTCGCGGGTGATTTTCACGAGCCGGCATTCGGCCTTACCGTACTGGTTGCGGCCCAGGACAATCCGGCCGTTGGTGTCCGCAGAGTGTTCCGGTGCGGTGTTCGTTTCGATGGTTGGTGTCGTCATTGTCAGCTTCCTCGGTAGGTGGAATAGGCGAAGGGACTAATCAAAAGAGGCACATGGTAGTGCTGTGCCGGGTCGGTGAGTTCGAAGATCAGGGAGACGGACGGAAAGAACGTCTCCGTGTCGGCCGCGGCAAAGTAGCTGCCGGTCTCAAAGTCGATGCGGTAGGTTCCCGCCTCGAGTGCTTCCGGGCCCAGGGAGGTGATACGGCCGTCGTCGTCCGTGGTTCCTTCCGCGACTTCCTGCCAGCCGTCCGGCGTCTGCCGGTCCAGGCGGG
>NZ_KI914583.1:104017-107894 GCF_000520475.1 Arthrobacter sp. 35/47 | reverse complement strand
CGGCGTCTGCCGGTCCAGGCGGGCGGAAACGCCGACGGCGGGGCGTCCCGTTCCGGTATCGAGCACGTGGGTGGTGATGTGGCTGCGGCTCATGCTGCAAGGACCCCCTTGAGTCGAAGGATGGCGATTTCACGGAGTTGCTGGGCGACGATGTCCAGTTCCTGGTCGGGCGGATTGCGCAGCCGGTCGTGGAGCGCGGCGAGAATGTCCTCGGCGCTGCGGCCGGCGGCCCGGATGAGGAAGACCCGCCCGAACTTCTGCTCGTAGGCACGGTTGCCTTCGAGCAAAGCGGTCTGGGTTTCGACGGCGGTGCTCACTCCCGACTGCTCGTTGCGGGACAGAGCGGCCTCGGCGGTGCTTCCCTGGGCCCGTTCACCGATCCGCGGGTGGTGGGCCAGGGCGCCGTCGATCTCGGCTTCAGTCCACGGGTGGGCCGCGTTCTCGGCGAAGGCGATCAGCTCGGCTTCCGAGGAGAACGGCCGGGCAGCCACTATGGCGTCAACCCAGCGCGGGATATCGACACACGGCGTGAGTTTGGCCGCGGCTTCCGCGGGGGTACAGGAATTGAGGGCGTCAAGGGTCATGGGTGTCAGCTTTCTATAGAGCGCTATCGCCGGCGCTGAACACCCTTACCCTCGAACGAATTCGATTTGACTCGATGTTTCCGGCGATAGTCTAGGAACCAGAAGGTTTCTATATTGTGGAATCTTTCTTCCGGTTTGATTGTAGTCCAGCTCACACCGTTCCTGTCAAGGGCTTCCTGGAATTCCCCACTCATGATGGAAGATAGCCCTATGGATCCGACCGCTGCGTTGAATGAAATCGCCTTCTGGCTGGAACGGGAACTCGCTCCGAGCTTCAAGGTGCAGGCCTTCCGCAAAGCAGCCGCAACCATTGCCGAGCTCGAAACGGAGGAGCTAAGGGTACGCGCCCGGGACGGGCGACTCAAACGCATGAAGGGGATCGGGGCACGCTCTTTCGAGGTGATCACGCAGGCCCTGAACGGGGACACCCCGTCCTACCTCGCTGACCTGCGCGAGCGCTCGAAGGAAGCACTCGCCGACGGCGGGTCCGAGCTGCGGTCGCTCCTCCGGGGAGACCTGCACAGTCACAGTGACTGGTCCGACGGTGGCAGCCCCATCCCGCTGATGGTGGACGCGGCGCGCGCCCTCAACCACGAGTACCTGGCGCTCACGGACCACTCCCCCAACCTAAAGATTGCCAATGGCCTGAGCGTGGAACGGCTCACCGACCAGCTGCGGATCGTGGACCAGATCAACGACGACGACGGCGGCAGCTTCCGCCTCCTCAAGGGGATCGAGGTGGACATCCTGGAGGACGGCACGCTCGACCAAACGCCGGAGATGCTCGACCAGCTGGACATCGTCGTCGCCAGCGTCCACTCCAAGCTGCGCGCGGACCGGCGGACCATGACGGCGCGCATGCTGGGCGGCATCCGGGACCCGCACACCAACGTCCTGGGCCACTGCACCGGGCGGCTGGTGCAGGGGTCGCGCGGTCAGCGGCCGCAGTCCGAATTCGACGCCGAAAGGGTCTTCGCTGCCTGCGCCGAGAACAACGTGGCGGTGGAGATCAACTCACGTCCCGAGCGGCAGGACCCGCCGGATGACCTCATCCAGCTGGCGCTCGACGCCGGCTGCCTGTTCAGCATCGACAGCGACGCCCATGCACCGGGGCAGCTGGACTTCCTGCAGTACGGGGCGCAGCGCGCAGGGGCGAACGGCGTGCCGGCGGAGCGCATCATCACCACCTGGCCGCTGGAGAAGCTCCTCGAGTGGGCAGGCTCCTCCTAACCCCCTTAAGTTGGCAGGACACACCCCTTTTCAGACACCTTTAGCGGCGTGTCCTGCCAACTCAACGTCAGGGGAGGGTGAGCAGTGAGTACTTTTCGATGGCCTGGCGGGGTGCGTCGGGGTCGACTTCGCCGCGTTTGGCGAGGAGTTCGAGGGTGCGTACGACGACGGAGTGTGAGTCGATCTTGAAGTACCGTCGGGCGGCGGCGCGGGTGTCGGAGAAGCCGAAGCCGTCGGCGCCGAGGGTGGCGAAGTCCTGGGGGAGGAATTGCCGGATCTGGTCGGGGACGGCTTTCATGTAGTCGGTGACGGCGACAATGGGTCCGGGTGCGTTGCCGAGCTGTTCGGTGACGAAGGGGACGCGGGCTTCAGCGCCGGGGTTGAGGAAGGCTTCCTCCTCGGCGGCGAGGGCGTCGCGCCGCAGCTCGGTCCAGGACGTCACGGACCACACGTCAGCCGACACACCCCATTCCTCGGCCAGGATCCGCTGTGCTTCGAGCGCCCATGGGACCGCCACACCCGAGGCAAGGATCTGCGACTTTGGAGTGTTTTCGGCCGCGTGTCCGTCCTGGAGTTTGTAGATGCCCCGCAGCAGCCCGTGTACGTCAAGGTTCTCGGGCTCGACGGGCTGGAGGATTGGCTCGTTGTAGACGGTGATGTAGTACATGACGTTCGGATCCGAGCCCGAGACCGCATTACCGGCTCCATACATGCGCTCCAAACCGTCCCGCATGATGTGGCCGATTTCGTATCCGTACGCCGGGTCGTAGGTGATGACGGCGGGGTTGGTGGAGGCGAGGATGGGTGAGTGGCCGTCTGCGTGCTGGAGGCCTTCGCCGGTGAGGGTGGTGCGGCCGGCGGTGGCGCCGATGATGAAGCCGCGGGTCATCTGGTCTCCGGCGGCCCAGAAGGAGTCGCCGGTGCGCTGGAATCCGAACATGGAGTAGAAGACGTAGATCGGGATCAGCGGTTCGCCCTGGGTTGCGTACGCGGTGCCCGCGGCGGTGAACGCCGCCACCGAGCCGGCTTCATTGATGCCGGCATGGAGGATCTGGCCCTGGATCGATTCCTTGTACGCGAGGACCAGGTCACGGTCCACCGAGAGGTAGTTCTGGCCCTTGGGGTTGTAGATCTTCGCTGTCGGGAAGAAGGCGTCCATGCCGAACGTCCGTGACTCATCCGGAACGATAGGAACTATGCGGGACCCCAGGCCCTTGTCCCGCATGAGGTCCTTGAGCAGACGCACCAACGCCATGGTGGTGGCTGCCTGCTGCTTGCCCGATCCGCGCTTGGCTACCTCGTAGGTCTTGTCCCCGGGAAGTACCACCTCTGCGTGCTTTGTCCGCCGCTCCGGAAGGAACCCGCCCAGCGCACGACGCCGGTCGATCAGATAGCGGATTTCCTCCGCTTCAGCTCCGGGATGGTAGTAGGGAGGCGCGTACGGATCCGCCTCAAGCACCTCATCCGAAATGGGGATTTTGAGATAGTCCCGGAATTCCTTCAGCGCCTCGAGTGTCAGTTTTTTCATTTGGTGGGTGGCGTTGCGGCCTTCGAAGTGCGGGCCGAGGCCGTAGCCCTTGACGGTTTTGGCCAGGATCACGGTGGGCTTGCCCTTGAATTCCGTGGCGGCCTTGTACGCCGCGTACACCTTCCGGTAATCATGCCCGCCACGCTTCAGCCCCCACACCTGCGCGTCGGTCATGTCCGCCACAAGATCCTTCGTGGCCGGGGTCTTCCCGAAGAAATGATCCCGCACAAACCCGCCGGACTCAGCCTTGTAGGTCTGGTAGTCCCCGTCCGCGGTCTCGTTCATGATCTTCACCAGGTCCCCGGTGGAATCCCTGGCCAGCAGATCATCCCACTCCCGGCCCCAGACCACCTTGATCACGTTCCAACCCGCACCCCGGAAAAACGCCTCGAGCTCCTGCATGATCTTCCCGTTACCGCGCACCGGACCATCCAGGCGCTGCAGGTTGCAGTTGATCACGAAATTCAGGTTATCCAACCCGTCATTGGCGGCCAGCTGCAACAACCCCCGCGACTCCGGCTCATCCATCTCCCCT
>NZ_KI914583.1:83821-103987 GCF_000520475.1 Arthrobacter sp. 35/47 | reverse complement strand
CTCACTGGTGTCCCGAATCCCCCGGTTGTGCAGATACCGGTTGGACTGCGCCTGATAGATCGCGTTCATCGGCCCGATCCCCATCGACACCGTCGGGAACTCCCAGAACTCCGGCATCAACCGCGGATGCGGATACGAAGACAACGCATGCCCGGCCTTGGACTTCTCCTGCCGGAACCCGTCCAGATCCTCCTCCGACAACCGGCCCTCCAGGAACGCCCGCGCATACATCCCCGGCGACGCGTGACCCTGGAAAAACACCTGATCCCCACCACTGGGGTGATCCTTACCCTTGAAGAAATGATTGAACCCCACCTCATACAGGGTCGCCGCCCCCGCATACGTGGAAATATGACCGCCCACACCAATCTCCGGCCGCTGCGAACGATGCACCATCACCGCCGCGTTCCACCGCATCCACGCCCGGAACTTCCGCTCGATCTCCTCATCCCCCGGGAACTCAGGCTCCTCATCAACCGGGATGGTATTCACATAATCAGTCGTCAAAACACTGGGAAGACCCACCGACCGGCCACCGGCACGCGCCAACAAACGACCCAACACCTCACGGGCACGCTCAGAACCACGCACATCAACCAGCTGATCAAACGACTCAACCCACTCAGCCGTCTCCTCCGGATCCGAATCCACAGAACCCGCACCCACAATCCCCTGATCAGCAACCATGCCAAACCTCGTTTCCTGAGCGGCCGGTACCCGCTCGATTTCATGACCACCCGGCAACGCTCCCTCGCGATGCCAACGGCGGTGAATGATCGTCGTTAATGGCGGATTTCGCCATGCGGAACTATTATTCCATTACTATAGCGGGGAGGACTGCAAAAATGGGAAAACCAACTAGAGAGGTGTGCCAAAACGTCATGAACCAGCCCCCCAACCACCCTCGCGTCGCCGTCGTCACCGGAGCAGGCTCCGGTATCGGACAGGCGGTGGCGCGGCAGCTCCTCGAAGCGGGGTGGGCAGTTACCCTTACCGGGCGTCGCCTGGAACCACTGGAAAACACCGCCGGCGGGCGGGGGTTGGCCCATTCGGTGCCGGCGGACATCAGCCGGCACGACGACGTCGTCCACCTCTTCGATCAGGTCCGCGAGCGCTGGGGCAGGCTTGATCTGCTGTTCAACAACGCCGGCACCTACGGCCCGGCGGGCGCCGTCGACGAGATCAGCCCGGAGGACTGGTCCGCCACCGTGGCAACCAATCTCACGGGCTCATTCCTGTGCGCGGCGGAAGCCTTCCGCATGATGAGGCATCAGGATCCGCAGGGCGGCCGGATCATCAACAACGGCTCCATCGCGGCGCATTCCCCGCGGCCCCGCTCCGTGGCATACACAGCAACCAAGCACGCCATCACGGGGCTGACCAAGTCGATTGAGCTCGACGGCCGGCCCTACGGCATCACCTGCGGCCAGATCGACATCGGCAACACCTCCACAGCCCTCATGGACACGCTCGGCGTGGATGCCGGAGCGCTGCAGGCGGACGGCACACGCCGGGTGGAGCCGACCTTCCCCGTGGAGGAAGCAGCGCGGACGGTTCTGCACATGGCCGAGCTGCCGGCGTCGGCCAGTATCGGTACCGTGGTGATGACGGCCAGCGGCATGCCCTTCATCGGCCGCGGCTAGGTCCCCGCATGCAAGAGGCCCCTCGATTCCAGGAACGAGGGGCCTCTTGCGCCGTGTCTCTCAGCTGTACCAGAACCAGTGCGGAGGGCTCCACATCGGCGGCACCTGATGTCCGTTGAATGATCCGCAGACAGAGCAGGAGTAGCTGACGCTGGCAGCAAGGAGATCCCGCGCTTCAGAAGAGACGCGGGCTGGAACAAAGTCCTCGTAGATCAGGAACTCGTCGGTGTTGCACCGTTCACACCAGGGCAGAGCGCCATCCCGCTCTGCCAGTTGGCCCGTCGAGGGCAGCGTGGAACTTCGATGGTCCGGATTGATAATCGTCATTGGTCTGTCACCGTCCAACCGCAATAAACTACTCAGGGGTAACTACTAAGCGCGCTTAGTTAAGGTTTAATAACAATACCGTTTGAATGCTAATTAGGGAAGCTACTAGTAACGAAAAGCAACCGCATTGGCAGAATGGGGACATGACCCGACCGCGCTCCCGTACCTCCCGGACCCTCCCCGAAAGCGAGGCCCGGCCCCTCGCTCGCACGCTCGCCGAAAACCGCGATGTCACCGTCTTTGTCGACGGCACGGCGGTGAAGGTCCCAGACGAGGCGAGGGACGCCGTCGTCGACCTTCTACAGCGGCTTGCCGCAGGTGATGCCGTCACAGTGTCCTCCGTTGCGGAGACGCTGACCACCTCGCAGGCCGCCGAGGCGGCGGGCATCTCCCACACCTATCTCCGGAACCTGACCGACGCCGGTGTGATCCCCGTCGAATACCGCGGGACCCATCGGCGCATCCGGAAGGACGCAATCGACGCCTGGCTTGCCGCCCAGAAGAGGTCAGATGCGGGGACGGTGTGACCAGCGCCGCGCCTTGAGCGCCAGGTGCAGTTCGAGCCGGACCGCGCCGCTCAGCGGATCGGCCCCGATCACCGACCGTACCCTGGCCAACCGGTTGTAGACGCTGCTGCGGTGCAGGTGGAGCTGCTGCGCCACATCCTGGACCGAACCGTTCTTGTCGAACAGAAGCTCCAGGACCGGCAGCAGCTCATTGCTCCGGTCATACTCCAGAAGCTCTGTGAAGAAGACCGAACGCGGCGAAGATGCCTGCCAGCCGGCGCCCGCCAGAAACTGGTACGCCCCGATCGACCTGAACTCCACAGCGTCCCCGAGCTGCGGATCAACGGCGGCTGCCTGCACCGCCGCCCGCGCCTGTACGTACGCGCCCGCCAGCCCCTCCGGCGCGGCGAAGGGTTCACTGGCACCGCAGATGAGCGGCACATTCGCCGCGCCTGTCACCGCGGCCAGTCGCTCACCATAACGACGCCGGATCACCGCCAGCTCAGCCTGCCCTGCATCGTGGCGCACCAGCAGGACGGAGTGCGTCGATTCGCCGGCACTGAAGACGACGGCGTCGGCCCCCACCGTTGCCTGAAGGGCTGCGGTGCGGCGGGCCAGCGTGCCGTCCCCGGCGGCGGCAGAGCGCCCCGGAACCGGGCCGTCGAACAGCACCTCGCAGTGCCACGGCGCGGTGCCGTCCAGCTCCGGCCAGCCGGCGCACTCCTCCAGCGCCTGGCGGTCGCCTCCCGCCGCGGCGAGGAAGGCCGCCTCCCGGCGGGTGCGGTGTTCTGATCCGGCGGTGTTGTCTTCCAGGAGCAGCGNCCTCCAGCGCCTGGCGGTCGCCTCCCGCCGCGGCGAGGAAGGCCGCCTCCCGGCGGGTGCGGTGTTCTGATCCGGCGGTGTTGTCTTCCAGGAGCAGCGCCGCCAGCCTGTCAATATCGGCACGCACCCCGGGAAGCTGCTCCAGAATGTGCGCGGCGGTATCTTCACCGGAATCCTGCTGCACCCAGAGGTACCCCACCCGGAAACCGCGCACCAGCAGCGGCACACACACCCGCCCCAACATTCCAAGTTCTGCATTGGCCGGGACCGCAACGGGCCGCACCGCCGTCGCGATTCCATGCTGAAGCTGCCAGTCGCTCACATCCGCCGGGACCTTCTTGCTCAGCAGGAAGTTGACGCGCACCCGGTCTGCGGACGACTGGTGACTGCTGTAGGCGAGGAGCATGCCGTCAAGATCCTCCAGCGAGAGCCCGCGCCCCAGCCGTGCGGCAATCCGCTCGACTTCACGCTCCACCTGGGTTGTCTGCACCACCTCATCCTAGGACCGCAGCGACGACATTTGGCGCCGCACCACTCGACAAATGTCGACTGGCTCCTGGGAGCAACCCGTGCTAGTGACTCCAGTCACACCTTCGGTTCTTGCGCGTGCCCACGCGGAACGCAGCGGAAACGACGGCGAGGCCACCCGCCGTCGTCGTTCCGCCTTTCTGGAGCAGAAATTTTCGGCCCTGTCCGGGCGGAAGAAGCGCTCGTATCCTTGAGGAACACAGGCCACAAACCCCACCGGCCGTCCTGAGCCAACCTGAGAGCAAACGGAGAATCCCGTGATCATCGGCGTCCCCAAAGAAGTGAAGAACAACGAGTTCCGCGTGGCCATCACGGCCTCCGGCGTGCATGAGTTCCGCACCCACGGTCATACCGTCCTCGTGGAGCGCTCGGCAGGCGTCGGGTCGAACATCACCGATGAAGAGTACGTTGCGGCCGGCGCGGAGATCGTGGACGACGCCGACGACGTGTGGGCGCGCGCCGACATGGTCATGAAGGTGAAGGAACCCATCGCCGAGGAGTACCATCGCTTCCGGGCCGGTTTGATCCTCTTCACCTATCTGCACCTCGCCGCGGAGCCGAAGCTGACCCATGCGCTGATGGAGTCCGGCGTCACCGCCATCGCCTACGAGACCGTGCAGGACGGGCGGGCGCTCCCCCTGCTGGCTCCGATGTCCGAGGTGGCCGGCCGGCTGTCCGTCCAGGTCGGTGCACAGGTCATGACCGCCCCGGCCGGGGGCCCTGGCCTGCTCCTCGGCGGCGTCCCCGGTGTCCGTCCGGCGAAGGTTGTGGTGCTCGGTGCAGGCGTTGCCGGCACAAACGCCACGGCCATGGCGGTCGGAACCGGCGCGGACGTCACCGTCCTCGACATCAACATCGCGCGGCTGCGTGAACTGGACGCCCAGTACGCGGGACGGATCCGGACCATCGCGTCCAATGCCTTCGAAATCGAGCGGGCGGTGCTGGACGCCGACCTGGTCATCGGCTCGGTCCTGATCCCGGGCGCCAAAGCGCCCAAGCTCGTCACCAATGAGATGGTTGCCCGCATGAAACCCGGCAGTGTGCTGGTGGACATTGCGGTGGACCAGGGCGGCTGCTTCGAGGACTCGCACGTCACCACGCACGAGGACCCCACGTTCACCGTCCACCAGTCGCTGTTCTACTGCGTGGGCAACATGCCCGGCGCCGTACCGAACACCTCCACCTACGCGCTCACCAACGTCACGCTGCGCTACGCGGTGGCGCTGGCGGACCTGGGTGTGCGCGGCGCCTTCGAAGCGATTCCTGCGCTGGCTCACGGCCTCAACATTGCAGACGGCGCGGTCGCCCACCACTCTGTGTCCGAGGCGCACAACCTGGAACTTACCGAGGACTGGCGCCGGCTCGTCTAGAAGGCGTGCGCGGCCTCGATGATCCGCTGGGCGCGGAGGCTGTCCGCCGGGTCAACGGGCACGGGTGCCCCGTCCTGGATCGCCGCTGCCAGGAGCTCATAGAAGGCGGGGTAATTGCCGTTCTCCGTGGGCAGCCGCGTTGACTCCTGATCAAACCCGAGCAGACCCCAGGCGAGCTTGTCCTCGACGCCGTAACCGGGATCCGTGGGAAGCATTCCGGCGTCAACCGCCGCCTCCTGCACATCGGCGCCCCACTTCGTGTAGGCCGACTCCGATCCCGTCACCCGGAACCGCGGCGCGGCCTGCGGGGCCAGCGCATTCATCCACAGATGGCTGATCACTCCGGAAGCATGCCGCAGGGCAAGGAAGGCGTCATCGTCGGGCCCTCCGGTTTCCCGGTGAGCAGCGCGCTCCACGTGCACAAGTTCAGCGTCCCCGAAGAGCTGCAGCGCCTGGTCGATCAGGTGCGGACCGAGGTCGTAGAGGATTCCGCCGCCTTCATCCGCGCTGCTGGTGGCCTTCCACGGCTTGGTGACCAGGGGCTTGTAGCTTTCCATGCGGGACTCGAACCGGCGCACGGTGCCGAGCGTGCCCTCGGCGAGGAGTTTGCGTACCGTGAGGAAGTCGCCGTCCCAGCGCCTGTTCTGGAAGACGGTCAGCAGTTGACCCTCTTCGCGGGCGATGCTGATCAGCCTCTCCCCGTCCGCTGAATCCACCACGAAGGGCTTGTCGACGACGACGGCGGCACCTCCCCTGAGAGCCCGCTCGGCCAGCGGCGCGTGGGTAGCCGGCGGCGTACTGACCACCACGAGGTCCAGCCGGTCCAGCTGCTGCTCCAGCTCATCGGCGCTTCGGACGATCCGCGCCTCGGGATACTGTGCCTCCACCTGCGCAATGCGGTCATCATTGGCGGTCACCACAACCTCCAGGGCATACCGCGGGTTGGCACTGATGAACGGCGCGTGGAAGACGCGCCCGCCTAACCCGAATCCGACGACGGCTGTCCTGATGTGCTCCATGCTCCAACCCTAGGACCGCGATCGAGGCGGAGGTGTCAGCCGTGGGCTGAATTGTCGATATTTCGACGGGACGCCGCCATACTATAATTCTTGATCGGTCAAGCAGCGGCCACGAATTCCTCGCACCCAAGGGACCCTGACATGGCCGCTGCTCAAGACAACACTGCGCAATCGACCCCTGAATCGGGCGTTGACCTGCCCGCACCGATCCTCTCCCCCGCTGCTTCCGGAATGAATGACGACGCCGGTGCACCGGTGGATACCCACTCCACCCGACTGATGCTCACCACTGCGGCGCACTTTGTTCAGCAGCACCTGCACTCCGAGTTGGCCGAGCTGGGGTTGACTCCCCTCGACCTGTCTGTCCTGAGCGGGCTCGCCGAACACCCCGGTGCCGCGGTTTCCGACGTTGCAGCCCAGTGCCTCCTGTCCGAGTCCACCGTTGAGCGCTCCCTCGCCGAACTGGCGCAGCTGGGCTATGTGGTGGCGGAGAACGGCAGGCACACCATCTCGGCCGACGGCAGCAGGGCTCTTACCGACGCCCGGGCGCTTGAGGATGAGCTCTTCGCCGAAAAGAGCACCACGCTTCGGATGGAACTCAGCTCCCTCATCAACCGGCTTCGTGAGGGCGGGGTCCTGGATCCGAAGTAGCGGAGTCCCGCGCCGGCAGAGCCGGCACCCCTTCATCTGAACGCGAAAGCCCGGACCGGCCACGGTCCGGGCTTTGTACTCCCGTTATGCGCGGGGTTGAGGCTAGTGCCAGAGGCTGTCAGCCCAGGCGGCGTCCCGAAGGTAGTCCCGGGCAGCCCCCACTTCCCAAAGCTCTCCCTGCGAGGCGAGTACCCCCATCCCCCGGAGATCCTCCACGGTGTCCGGGGAACAGCCCAGGGCAACGCTCAAATCGAATGCGTCAGCGGCAAGGATGACATCTTTGTTGTGGGCCATGCTGCACTTTCCTTTCCTCGTCCTGGGTGGCGACGATCGAGCGGGACGTAGTCAGTTTCGGTTGAACAGGGCGCGTTCGCGGTCAACGCTCCAGGTGCGGGCGTACAAACCGAGTACGGCTTCCTCGCGGGCGCTGAAACCGAGGCGGTTCAGCGTCATGTGTGCCTGGTGCACGGTGAGGTGCTGGGCGCTGCGGCTCACGCGCGCCTTGTCGGCGCGGTACAGATAGGTGTCAATGGAGCGGCACCAGCGGCGCCGCCAGTTATGGACTGCGGATTCCGCTGCCGTTGCCGCCATCAGGCTCTGGAATGCCGGCACCTTCGCGTTGACCTGGTTGGTCATGGCTTCGCGGACTGCGGCACCGCGTGGCCCAAGATCCGGGGTGCAGGTCTTCAGGTGGCTGTCCCAGTAGTAGTCCCAGGAGATGCGCCGCCGGTCAGCCCAGCTGGCTGACCGTGAGCCCTTCATCATGCTCCGTGCGGAATCAAACAGGACAAGAGCGGCGAACGCGGACCGGCTGTGCATCCTGGCGAAGCGCTGCGTTCCCCAGGCGGCCAGCTCGGAGGAGAGTTCAAAGACTTCCTCAGCGAGCTGCAGGCCTTCCACTCCCCCGTACTTGAAAAGCTCGGCTTCCAGCTGGGGATCAGCTTCCTCGATGCCGCGGAGGTAATAGCCGCTGGCTGCAGGCGTGGAAACCGATTGGCGGGAAGGCAGGGCGGACAGCGCGCCGCCGGAACGCTTCAGCAGAACCTGATGGACCGTCTGCAGCCGTTCGATGGTGGTGGGCGGTGCGAGGATGTGCAGGCGTACCTGAACGGAAGAAGATGGCTCCACACTCCGCGTGTAGAACCATCTTCCGGCCCGCAGTACCTGAGCCTGCGCCGCCAGCGGGGTAACCAGGTCTCCAATGATGCCGTCCGCTACATCGGAGCCGCCTGCATGAGTGGTGAGATGCCACCATTGAGCGCTGAGTGCTGTTCGTGAGGCGGTTCGAACTGCTGTCAGCTGACTCATGGCATCCTCCTTCGGGCTCATGGTTACCCCCGCTGGGGCGAGTCTTTATGTGTATTCAGGTCCGATCACGAATCCTGAATTGTCCTGAAGGTGGGTCTTACTTGGGCCAGTCCCAGCTTGCCGTCACGGTCTTCGGCCAGTCCCAGCTTGCTGCTCCAACTGCCGGGGTTGCCGGTGCCAGAGCTGCTGCTGCGACCAGGAGGCCTGCGGCTGCGCCGATGATCTTCTTCACTGGACGTTCCCTTCCCTCAGGTTGCGTGTGACGCGATCCCGCTCGCCGTCGAGCCGGTGAGTCCAGCATGTGCGGACCGCCTTGAGCTTGTCCAGCTGAGGGGACGCCCTATTCAGGACATGACCAGATGAGGACAAGTGCACGCTCGGCACCCCTTCAGGGGTGCCGGACCAAGGCCCTGGATGTCCGGTATTCCCGCGGAATTCGAGACCGCTTCAGGGCATGGAGGCGCGCCTCCGGACCGATGTCATTAAGCTGACATGTCATGTTTTTACAGTCGCAATTTTCGGTCATTTGGGGGCGGACGACGGCCCGCAGAGCTAAGCCGGGCACCGGGTCTGTAGGCTACCCATAGAAAGCGCGGCCAGCGGAAAGGACTCCGGATGCTCGACGGCATATCGATTGAGCTCTACCGCTATGCCGTTGGCAACCCGGGATGGACAACGTCCGAGGCCTCCGAGGCGCTTGGATACACCCTACGGGAGATCAACGCGGCGATGGAAGTGCTCGTGGAGCGCAGATTGCTGAGCGAACAGGACGCTTCCGCCCACGCGTACGTCGCCGTTTCACCCGACGTGGCGCTGGCCGACCTTGTTGATGCGGACGAGCGCGCGGTACAGGACCTGCGGGCCCGGATCAGTGCACGACGGCGGGAGCTCTCCACCCTTGTGCCGACCTACCTTGAGGCGCGGAAGAGTGTCATCACGAGTTCCTCCGTGGAGACGCTGGAGGACCCGCACCTGATCCATCGGGTGCTGATCGACTACGGCAGGGACGTCACCGAGAAGGTGCTTATTGCACAGCCGGGCCAGGGTTCCACCGCGGACGTGCAGGAAGAGAATGTCCGCAAGGACCTGGAGCTGTTGAGCCAGGGCGTTGAGCGCAAAACCCTGTATGACATCAGCACCCGCGATCACGTGCCCACGCGAAAGGCTGTGGCCGCGATCACCGCCGGCGGGGGCCGGTTCGGCGCCCTTCCTCGTGTGCCGCTCCGCATGCTGATCTTCGACCGGAAGCTCGCCCTGGTTGCCCGCCAGCTGCGGCATGATGACAAGGCGGCGCTGGTGGTGCGGGATCCGCACCTGATCCACATCTTCACGCAGCTTTTCGAATTCGCCTGGGAACTCAGTGAGCCGTTCCTGGTCGATGAGCCCAGTCCTTCCCCGCTCAACAGTACGCAGCAGGCCATTCTCAAGGGACTCGCGGCCGGCTATTCGGACGAGGTGATCGCGCGGCGCCTGGATATCAATGTGCGGACCTGCCGGCGCCATATTGCCTGGATGCTCGAGACCCTGCACGCTGACAGCCGGTTCCAGGCTGGCATCAAAGCCCACCAGGCCGGGTGGATTTAGGAAACTTCTGTTGCCTATCAGTGAACGGGTCCTCTAGACTCGTCGCGTGACTTCCCAGGATGAACTGAACTCGACGCTTCTGCCCGCCGAAACCGAAGTTGCCCTTGAGCGGGCCGCGGAATCAGCTCACCGCCACGAGCTCCTGTTCTCGGAACGGGCCGCGAATATCAAGCAGTCCGCCGTCCGCGACGTTTTTGACATCTCCATCAGGCCCGGGCTGGTTTCGCTGGCCGGCGGGAGTCCATACCTGAAGTCGCTGCCCCTGCAGGAACTGGGAGTCACTGCCGGGAAAATCGTCGCCGAGCATGGACTGGAGGCCCTCCAGTACGGCGGCGGCCAGGGAATGGAACAGCTCCGCCGGCAGATCTGCGAGGTGATGGCCGCCGAAGGGATCATGGACGCGGATCCGGCGGATATCGTCATCACCACCGGCTCGCAGTCGGCGCAGGACGTCGCCGCCAAGGTGTTCTGCGACCCCGGTGACGTCATCCTCTGCGAAGACCCGACCTACGTCGGTGCCCTGAACACCTTCGAGGCCTACCAGGTGGACGTTCAGGCCATCGAGATGGACGAGCAGGGACTGGTACCGGAGAAGCTTGAGCAGCGCATCGCGGAACTGCTCGCCGAGGGCCGGCGGATCAAGCTGCTGTACACGATTCCCAGCTTCAACAACCCCAGCGGCATCACGATGGCGGTGGACCGGCGCCAGCGGATCGTGGAGATCTGCCGCGCCCACAACATCCTGGTCCTGGAGGACAACCCGTACGGCCTGCTGCGCTTCGACGGACACCCGCTGCCGCCGATGCGCGCAGACAACCCGGACGACGTGATTTACCTCGGCTCGTTCTCGAAGATTTTCGCGCCGGGTGTCCGGCTGGGCTGGGCACTGGTCCCCCGCCATCTCCACCGCCGCTTCTACCTCGCCTGCGAAGCTGTAGTGCTCTGCCCGTCGCCGCTCACGCAGATGCTGGTCTCCGCCTACCTCAGCGAGTACGACTGGAAGGGCCACCTCGCCAACACCCGCGCGCTGTACAGCGAACGCTGTTCCACCATGCTGGGCGCCCTCGCCGAGCACCTGCCCGAGGGCGCCTCCTGGACCACGCCGGACGGCGGCTTCTTTGTGTGGGTTACACTGCCGGACGGCGTGGACACCTACCCGCTGCTCTACCAGGCCATTGATGCCGGCGTCGTGTTCATTCCGGGAGCCGCCTTCACCCCGTCGGACGAGCCGTCCAACAAGCTGCGCCTGGCTTTCAGCGCCGTCGCACCGGAAGACATCGAAGAGGGCATCCGCCGCCTGGCGCCCATCCTGAAGACCGCCATCGCCGAGAGCGCCTGACCGACGACGACGGCGCGGGGCCGGGCCGGCGCGCCGGCTCAGTCGAGCAGCAGGGCCGGCTCCTCGAGGATTGACGCGACGTCGGCCATGAACCGCGCGCTCAGATCCCCGTCGACCACGCGGTGGTCGAATGAGCCGCCGAGCGTGGTGATCCAGCGGGGAATCACCTCGCCGTCGAGCACCCAGGGCTTCTGCTTGATGGTCCCGAAGGCAACGATGGCCACCTCGCCGGGATTGATGATCGGGGTTCCGGTGTCGATCCCGAGGGCGCCGATGTTGGTGACGGTGAGGGTGCCTCCCTGCATCTCAGCGGGCTGGGTTTTGCCCGCCCGCGCGCGCGACGCCAGATCATTCAGCGCCAGCGCAAGCTCCTTGAGGGAGAGGTCCTGGGCGTCCTTGATGTTCGGGACCATGAGCCCGCGCGGGGTCGCAGCCGCAATGCCGAGGTTCATGAAGTGCTTGACCAGTATTTCCTGGTCCGTCCACGTGGCATTGACCGAAGGGTTGCGCGCCGCCGCCCAGATGACCGCCTTTGCGAGGATCAGCAGCGGCGACACCCTGATGCCCTCGAAATCCCGGGAAGCTTTCAGCCGCTTCACGAATTCCATGGTCCGGGAGGCGTCGACGTCCACGAAGATGCTGACGTGCGGCGCGGAGAAGGCGCTCTCAACCATGGCCCGCGCGGTGGCCTTGCGGACCCCCTTCACCGGGATGCGCTCGATCCGCTCGTCCTGCGGCCGCGTTGCCGCACCCCAGAACGACGGCGCGTGGTCCTGCTCCGCGTCCCGCTGCGCCTGATAGCTCATCAGGTCCTGTTTGGTGACCTCCCCGGAGCCCCCGGTTGCCGGGACGTCGGCCAGATCGATTCCGAGGTCGCGAGCCGCCTTGCGGACCGGTGGCTTCGCCAGCGCGCGTCGCGAGGCGCCGGACGCTGCTGCGGGAGTCCGGGCGGACGGCACGTCGGTGACGTGCGCGGTTGCGGGGGCAGGCGCCGTCGTCGTCGTGGGTTGTGCCGGTGCGGTGCCGGAGGGGCGGCCGGTGCGTGGCCTGCGACGGGAGGAATCGGCCTTGGGCCCGGTGCCCACGAGCGGCGCGCCGGCGTCGGAGGATGCCGGTGCAGGCGGCGGCGGCGTCACGAGCTCGCCGGGCACGTGCGCGGCAGCCGGCGGGTTCTCCACCGGAGTGCCTGAATCCTCGAGGGGGGTGTCCGAGACCGAGATGATCGGTGTTCCGACCTCCACGGTTTCGCCTTCCTGAACCAGCAGCTCGGCGACCACGCCTGCGTAGGGTGACGGGAGTTCGACGAGCGACTTGGCCGTCTCGATCTCGACGATGACATCATTCACGGCAACGGTCGCCCCAGGTTGAACCTGCCACCGGACAATCTCGGCCTCCGTGAGTCCCTCGCCCACGTCGGGGAGGTTGAAGGTATTCAGCGTCATGGGAGTCCTTCTAGTAGGCGAGCACCGTGTCGAGCGAGTGCAGGATGCGGTCGAGGTCCGGCAGGTAGTGCTCCTCGGTGCGCGCGGTGGGGTACGGCAGATGGAACCCGCCTACCCGCGTTACCGGCGCTTCGAGGGACAGGAAGGCGCGCTCCGTGATCCGCGCGGCGATCTCCCCGCCGATGCCTCCGAAGGTGGGCGCCTCGTGGGCAACCAGCAGGCGCCCCGTCTTGAGCACGGAAGTGGTGACGGTGTCGAAGTCGATGGGCGAGATGGACCGCAGATCGATGACCTCGACGCTGGAGCCGTCTTCCGCGGCGGCGTTGGCGGCGGCGAGTGCAACGGGCACCAGCGGACCGTAGGCCACGATGGTGGCGTCGGTGCCTTCACGCAGCACCTCTGCCTGGAACGGGCTGGACGGGACCGCTGAGACGTCCACCTCGCCCTTGAGCCAGTAGCGGCGCTTCGGCTCGAAAACGATCACCGGGTCCGCGCAGGTGGCGGCCTGCTGGATCATCCAGTAGGCGTCATGGGCGTTGGACGGAGTGATGATACGCAGGCCCGCGGTGTGGGCGAACAATGCCTCCGGCGACTCCGAGTGGTGCTCCACGCTCCCGATCCCGCCGCCATAGGGAATCCGGATGACCACGGGCGCGGTCAGCAGCCCGTCGCTGCGGGTGTGGATCTTTGCCAGCTGCGTGGTGATCTGGTTGAAGGCGGGGAACACGAACCCGTCGAACTGGATCTCGCAGATGGGCCGGTAGCCCCGCAGCGCGAGTCCGATGGCGGTGCCGATGATGCCGGACTCGGCGAGCGGCGTATCGACAACGCGATCGGGTCCGAACTGTGCCTTGAGGCCCTCGGTGACGCGGTACACGCCGCCGAGGTCACCGATGTCCTCGCCCATGAGGAGCGCGGTCGGGTGGGTGTTCAGCGCGGCTCGAAGACCCTCGTTGATTGCCTTGGCTATGGTCATCACCGCCATCAGCGGGCACCTCCCTCGACGTCGAACCCGGCTTCGTAGTCCCGCCAGGCCTGCAGTTCCTCCTGGATGAGCGGGTGGGCCTCCGCGTAGGCGGTGGCGAACCGGTGCTCGAGCCCGGGTGCTTCCATGGAAAGGACAGCCGCACGCAGGTCGGCGGCGAGCTGCACCGATTCCTCCTCCAACTGCCGGAAGAAGTCGTCGCCGGTACCGGTGGCACGCAGGCGGTGTTCAACCCGCGTCAGGGGATCGCGCGACACCCACTGCTCCTCCTCCGCGGCGAGGCGGTACTTGGTTGGGTCATCCGCCGTGGTGTGGGCGCTCATCCGGTAGGTGAAAGCCTCGATCAGCACGGGCCCGCCACCGTTACGCGCACGGTCAAGCGCCCACCGCGTGACTGCCTGCACCGCCAGCACGTCATTGCCGTCCACCCGGATGCCCGGGAATCCGTAGCCGTGGGCGCGGTGGGCGAGCGGAACCCGCGACTGGACCTCCGTCGGCACCGAAATGGCCCAGTGGTTGTTCTGGCAGAAGAAGACGGCCGGTGCGTTGAAGGAGGCGGCGAACACCATGGCCTCGTGTACGTCGCCCTCAGAGCTTGCGCCGTCGCCGAAGTAGGCCATGGTGGCCGCCTTGGGCAGGGACTGCTCCGCGAGCTGGTCACGCTGCATGCCCATCGCGTATCCGACGGCGTGCAGGCACTGAGCGGCGAGTACCAGGGTGTAGAGGTGGAAGTTTGAATCCTTCGGATTCCAGCCGCCGTTGGTGACACCCCGGAACAGCTTGAGCAGGTCCGCCGGGGCCACGCCCCGGGCAACGGCAACGCCGTGCTCGCGGTAGGTGGGAAATGCATAATCCTGCGCCAGCATGGCGCGTGCAGAACCAATCTGGGCCGCTTCCTGGCCGCGCATGGGCACCCAGAGCGCAAGTTCACCCTGCCGCTGCAGCGCGGTGGATTCCTGGTCGAAACGCCTGATCAGGTACATGTCCCGGTAAAGCGCCGGCAACTCCTCTTCGGCGGCAGCGTAGCCCCGGAAGTCCGAGCCGCTCAGCTCACCCTCCGGGGTCAGCATCTGCACCATCCCGGAAGGATCGCGCGGGAATTCCGGCAGGTGGTGCGCGTCGAGTTGTTCCTCTGCATCGAACTCGGCTGCGGGCAGGCGGGGTGTTGCCATACTGTGGTTCCTCGCAGGTAATATTCCGTTGGCAGTATATGTAGGGCCTGTTCATGCACTAGGGTGCATGGGCAGTCTTACTAGAGTAACGACGGCGGCGCCCGCCACCTATTTGTGAAGCGTCAGGAAGTGCCGGGCCCCTTTGTGTAGCCCGCACACAGTTCAAGGAAACGGGAATTCGCCTCGGGTTCGCCGATACTCACCCGGATGCCCTCGACGCCGAATGCCCTGACGGAGAGTGCCTGCTGTTCGGCGAGCGCGGCGAACTCCGGCGTGTCCTCCCCCAGTGCGAGCCAGATGAAGTTTCCTTCGGCTTCCGGGATCCTCCAGCCCAGTTTCCTGAGCCCGCTCACCACCCGGGTGCGCTCATCCACGATGCTCTGTACGCGTTCCCGCACCTCATCGATATGGCGGAGTGACGTCACCGCTGCGTGTTCGGCTATCTGGGATACCGCGAAGGGTGTTGCGCTGACGCGAAGGTGCTGCGTCAGAACCGGTTGCGAGATTGAGTATCCGACGCGCAGCCCCGCGAGACCGTGCGCCTTCGAGAAGGTCCGGAGGACGATCACATTGTGGTAGTCGCGGTAGAGCTGAAGCCCCTCCACTGCATCAGGCTTCCTGACGAACTCCACGTAGGCCTCGTCCAGCACGATCACCACGTTGCGCGGCACGCGGTCGATGAAGTTCCGCACCTCAGGCTCCGTCAGCGCCGGGCCTGTGGGATTGTTGGGCGTGCAGAGCAGGATTACCCGGGTGCGGTCGGTGATTGCAGCGGCCATGGCATCGAGGTCGTGTGCCGAGTCCGGCAGCAGCGGAACCTGCACGCTCATGGCGCCTGCCAGTCCCACGCAGATGGGGTACGCCTCGAAGGAGCGCCAGGGATAGATGACCTCGTCAGGGGCGTCGAAATCGTTTTGCCCGGCAAAGGCAGCGAGGATCTGGTTGAGCGCGCCGAGGCTGCCGGCGCCGGTCACGATGTCCTCGGACGGAACCCCCAGAAATGCACCGAGTTCGGCGCGGAGAGTGGTGGTCATGGGGTCCGGGTACCGGTTGACGGCTGTCTGCCCGGCGATGGCTTCAAGCACGGCGGGTAGCGGCGGCAGCGGGTTCTCATTCGACGAGAGCTTGAAGCTTGCGAGTCCTTCGATTGCCTCCGGGGGTTTGCCCGCGGCATAGCGCGGCAGCCGGCCAAGCACGCTGCGCGGGTGGATGCGGGTGACCTCGTCCGCAGCAACATCGGTGTGGTGTTCGGGTGCACTCATGTCCACAAGCGTACTGGTCCCGCTCTCTCCGGCGGGCGCAGGCGATCCCCGGGATTTCCCTGTCCGACGAGGGGATTGTTGGCCCGCGTGTGACAGCATACTTACATGCTGAAGTTCATCGCGAGGGTTCTGATCAATGCGCTTGCCCTGTGGGTGGCGGCCTGGCTGCTGCCCGGCATCGACCTGGGCTCGGAGGCCGCCGTTGAGGCATCCGGCAATGACACGGTGGGGAATATTGCCTCCTACCTGTTCGTCGGTCTGATCTTCGGCATAGTGAACGCGCTCGTGAAGCCGGTGGTGTCCCTGCTCTCGCTTCCGTTGACCATTCTCACGCTCGGCCTCTTCACCATTGTGATCAACGCGGGCATGCTGATGCTCACGTCCTGGCTCACCTCGTTCACTCCGATCGGCTTCATTGTCGATGACTTCTTCTGGACCGCCATTCTGGGAGCCATCATCATCAGCCTTGTGTCACTTGTCGCGGGCACGATTACCGGCGCCAGGCGCTGAGGCCGCCGTCGCCCTCCGTTCGCCGACAGGTCCGGGCGCCTGCAGCGGATAGTGACTGACCTGAAACACATGGCGCCTCGCGGTCGATCCTGCAACAGCGGCGCCCACAGCGGCCGTCACCGGTGCGATCGAGGGGTGTGAGCTCAGGTCCACCGCCCGGGCGCCTTGCCGGTACTCCTCGATGTTGTGGGGGTCAGAGTCACCACCGGGCGGGTCCGTCACTTGGTGATCGAGCGTCACGAACACCTGATTGGGTCGGTCAGGAGGAGGAACCAGATTCAGCACCGGGACCCAGTCCTTCTCGTGGGCGAGGTGAAGGAAGCTGGTTTTCTTCGGAGCCGCCTCCTCGGTGACGGGTGAGCCGGCAGTCACCACTACATCCACCGAGTAGTTCTCACTCACCGGTCCGCTGTTCGCCAGATTCACCGCATGCATACCGCCCTGGCTATGCCCGACGAGCAGGACGCTTGCACCGCGCGGGGCACCCACTTCCGCGAGCGCTCCGGCCACCGCAACATTGACGTGCGCGCTGTCCTCGAACTTTGCCTCCAGGATCCCGTCTCCACTGAAGGGCAGTTTGGCGCGGGACCACTCCGTCCCGGGGATCACCACCACATAAGCCGGCCCCGATCGGCCTTCAACCTCGAGCACCTCGAACGATGACCCGGGCTCTTCCTGGGCGTGCCTCACCCGGGACAGGAGGCTGTCCACTGTGCCCTCAAACGGGATTGAATGGCTCTTGGTCTGCACCAGCACAAGCGGCCCGGAGGTCTGTGCTACCGAGGGCAAGAGATCGGCAACAAGACGGCCTACGTGGTTAGTGGTGAGGAGCTCAGCCAGCTCATACCGCCCCCGGCTGATCGTGATCCGGTCAGCCGTGTCCGTCAGGCTGGAACCGTCCTCGGAGAGCCGTTGGATACCGGCCTGGATACTCTGGGCAGCCGCCCAGCCCGCCGTGGTTGCGCTGGCCGCGGAAATAAGACCTGTGTCTCCCCGAACCGCCGAAAGCCGCATCTCGATACCGCTGACGCTCGCCCACACCCGGTGAAGCTCAGCGGCGGCAGCGCCGAGCGTCCGGACTCCGTTGTCCAACTCCTCCCACTGGAAGCGGATTCCACCCACACCGCCGATGACCTGTGAGATTCCCTCAGCGTCCGCAGGCAGAACAACCGGCCGCAGATCCGGATCGACGCTCATCCGCAGATTCCCCCCGCGTCTGCTGCGGACAGCGCTGCACCATAGGCGTCAAGCGAAACGGCCGCATCGCGGAGGCCGAAGGCCGTAACGCCGACAGCCTCGGCCCGCTCGGCAAGGTACGAGCGGAAGTTCCGGCCCGCAGGCGACTCCCAGTCGATTTCCATCGCGCCGCGGAGACGTTCGCGCACCGCTTCCACCGCTTCCGCTTCAAGCCGGAGCCGCCTCGCAAGTTCCCTCACCTCATCAGTGGACGCCTCTGCGGGCGATAGCGCCGTCGTCGTACTGGGGTGCATTGGCGCCCTCCTCACTCCGCTCTCAGTGCCTGCCCAAAACGGTAGGCGCGGAGCTGTGTTGTGAGGTGAGCGGGAGCTTCTATGTTGATATGTCGCCGCGAAGCCGCGCGTGTGGAGTAGCGGTGCTGGGACGTCAGCGCTCGGTGCCCGCCTACCACGCGGCACGCCTCCTGCAGGACCGCGAGCGCGCTGTTCACCAGTTCCGGCCCGATGCCGTCACCCGGCATGACGCAGAGCCGCAGCATTTCAGAGGCCGGGGTACTACCGGTGGACCCGGCGGGGGTGGACGCTGGTGCAGTGGACATTGCGACTCCGTGGTGAGGGTTCAGTGGCTTACCGGTGCTGTGTACGAGTGTATACAATCACTGCCCGGTTCTCTAGAATCAAAGTGATA
This sequence comes from Arthrobacter sp. 35/47, assembly GCF_000520475.1. Classification (NCBI taxonomy): domain Bacteria; kingdom Bacillati; phylum Actinomycetota; class Actinomycetes; order Micrococcales; family Micrococcaceae; genus Arthrobacter; species Arthrobacter sp. 35/47. Next base: position 85,635 of record NZ_KI914583.1, on the reverse strand, counting down.
GCAAGAAAAAATCGAAGGGATACCGATGAGTACCGTGGATACGTTCGGCGCCAAGAGCACGCTTGATGTCGCCGGAAACAAGTACGAGATCTTCCGGCTCGACGCTGTGGAGGGCTCCGCGCGCCTGCCCTACAGCCTCAAGATTTTGTTGGAGAACCTCCTGCGCACCGAGGACGGTGCAAACATCACCGCCGACCACATCCGCGCCCTGGCGCAGTGGGAAGCGGATTCCGAACCCAGCACCGAAATTCAGTTCACGCCGGCGCGGGTCCTCATGCAGGATTTCACCGGGGTGCCCTGCGTGGTGGACCTCGCCACCATGAGGGAGGCCGTCAGGGAACTCGGCGGCGATCCGACCCTGGTCAACCCGCTGGCACCGGCTGAGCTTGTAATCGACCATTCCGTCCAGATCGATTTCTTCGGGAATTCCGGCGCACTGGAACGAAACATCGAGATTGAGTACCAGCGCAACGGCGAGCGCTACCAGTTCCTGCGCTGGGGCCAGACGGCGTTCGATGACTTCAAGGTGGTTCCGCCCGGCATGGGCATCGTGCACCAGGTCAACATTGAGCACCTGGCGCGTACGGTGATGACCCGCGAAGTTGAAGCTGATGGAGCACGCGTGCTCCGCGCCTACCCGGACACCTGCGTCGGCACGGACTCCCACACCACCATGGTCAACGGCCTGGGCGTGCTGGGCTGGGGCGTCGGCGGCATCGAAGCCGAGGCGGCCATGCTGGGCCAGCCCGTATCCATGCTGATCCCGCGGGTTGTGGGCTTCAGGCTGACCGGCGGAATCCCGGCCGGCGCCACCGCAACCGACGTGGTCCTGACCATCACCGAGATGCTGCGCAAGCACGGCGTGGTCGGGAAGTTCGTCGAATTCTACGGAGAGGGCGTCGCTGAAGTTCCGCTGGCGAACCGCGCCACCATCGGCAACATGAGCCCCGAATTCGGATCGACCGCCGCGATCTTCCCGATCGATGAGGTCACGCTCGAATACCTGCGCCTCACGGGACGTCCGGAGGAATCGGTAGCGCTGGTGGAGCAGTATGCCAAGGAACAGGGGCTGTGGCACGACCCCTCAGAGGAAGTCACCTACTCCGAGTATCTGGAACTCGACCTGTCCACGGTGGTGCCCTCGATCGCCGGCCCCAAGCGCCCCCAGGACCGCGTGGACCTCACCAGCGCCAAGCGGCAGTTCCGGGCCGACCTCGAAGACTACGTTCACAAGAGCCTCGAGGAAGAAGGCGCAACCGTAAACGAAGCCCTTGAGGAGTCGTTCCCCGCATCGGACCCGCCCGCCTACTCCGAAACCGATACGCACACCAAAGACGCTGAGCACCACACCATCACCGGAACGGAGCCTGATTCGGACCGCGCCAGCAGCCCGGTCGACGTCGTCATGGCTGACGGTCGCTCCTTCGAGCTGGACCATGGCGCCGTGACCATCGCATCGATCACCTCCTGCACCAACACGTCCAACCCGTCCGTCATGATGGCGGCCGCGGTCCTGGCCCGTAACGCGGTTGAGAAGGGTTTGGCGTCAAAGCCCTGGGTCAAGACGTCTGTCGCTCCCGGGTCCAAGATCGTGACCGACTACTACGAGAAGTCCGGGCTCGTCCCCTACCTGGAGAAGCTCGGTTTCTACATCGTCGGTTATGGCTGTACCACCTGTATCGGCAACTCGGGACCGCTCGAGGAGGAGATCTCGCAGGCGATCCATGATGCCGACCTCGCCGTGGCGGCAGTCCTGTCCGGCAACCGCAACTTCGAAGGCCGCATCAACCCGGACATCAAGATGAACTACCTGG
>NZ_KI914583.1:67993-83721 GCF_000520475.1 Arthrobacter sp. 35/47 | reverse complement strand
GCCTATGCACTGGCGGGATCCATGGATTTTGACTTCGAGAACGATCCGTTGGGCCAGGATGAGCGGGGCAATGATGTGTTCCTCCGCGACATCTGGCCCAACCCGACGGAGGTTCAGCAGATCATCGACGCCTCCATCGACAAGGAGATGTTCAGGGCCAGCTACGAGACCATTTTCGACGGCGACGAACGCTGGCGGTCGCTGCCCACCCCTGAAGGTGCAACGTTCGAGTGGGACCCGGAATCGACCTACGTGCGCAAACCGCCATACTTCGACGGCATGCAGACGGAGCCGGCGCCGGTCGAGGACATCGCCGGCGCCCGGGTGCTGCTGAAGCTCGGGGACTCCGTCACCACGGACCACATTTCCCCCGCCGGGTCGTTCAAATCCGATACTCCCGCCGGCCGGTACCTGCTGGAGCATGGTGTGGACCGGAAGGACTTCAACTCCTACGGCTCCCGCCGTGGCAATCACGAGGTGATGATTCGCGGAACCTTTGCGAATATCCGCATCCGCAACCAGCTGCTCGAAGGCGTTGAGGGCGGGTTCACCCGCGATTTCAGCCAGCCGGATGGTCCCCAGGAAACGGTGTACGACGCCGCCATGAATTACCAGGCCGAAGGCACACCGCTGGTGATCCTCGCCGGCAAGGAGTACGGGTCCGGTTCCTCCCGCGACTGGGCAGCGAAGGGAACCGCCCTGCTGGGCGTCAAGGCCGTTCTTGCCGAGAGCTACGAGCGCATCCACCGCTCCAACCTCATCGGCATGGGCGTATTGCCGCTCCAGTTCCCAACCGGTGAAAATGCCGAATCACTGGGACTGACCGGGATGGAAACCTTTGCGGTATCCGGCGTCACCGCACTGAATGACGGCGCCTCGCCGCGGACGGTGACCGTCACGGCAGCCCCGGCCGACGGCGGTGAGGAAATCTCCTTCGACGCTGTCCTCCGGATCGACACACCCGGTGAGGCGGCCTACTACCGCAACGGCGGAATCCTCCAATACGTGCTGCGACAGATCGCGTCCAGGTAACCTCTCCGGTCATGTCCCCTTGTAGTGGTCAGCTCCGCACGCGGCGGAGTCCGGGGTGACCCGCCGCGCACCTGGCCTAGGCCTGCAGGGAACTAGGCTGGTAACGCCATGCCCACAGCTCTACGGAGGAGTTCAACTGTGTCCGACCTGACCGACCCGCCGGCTCGCGTCGATGGTGAGGCAATCTTCGGCATCCTGCGCAGCGAAATCCTCGCGGGCGTGCACCCGCCGGGAACCGCGCTGCGCGAGGTGGGGCTTTCCGAGCGGTTCGGCGTTTCCCGGACTCCCATCCGGGAGGCGCTGAGCCGGCTGCAGCATGAGCGTCTTCTCGAGCGGGCGGCAAGGGGGCTGCAGGTCCCCCAGATCGACCCGCAGGAGGTCATCCAGATCTATGACCTGCGCGTCATGCTCGAGGAAGAAGCTGCGGGCCAGGCGGCCCGCAGCCGCGGCATGGCCGATGTGCTGCGGCTCGAGGGTCTTGTGCAGCGGGACCGTGAACTCGATGCGCCGGATGACTCCACCCTTGTGCGGTGCAACCTGGAATTCCATGCGGCTGTTGGATCCGCCGCGCACAACCGGGTTCTGCAGGACCTGCTGGACCGCTTGTCGATGCACCTCATTCACACCCCCAGATCGACGCTCTCCGTCGGCAACCGCTGGAACGATGCCCTGGACGAGCACGAGGCGCTGGTCCGGGCCATCGCGGACCAGCGCCCGGATGATGCGCGGGCGATCGCACGCAGGCATATGGAAACGGCACGTTCCCTCCGTCTGGAGTTGCTGCGGGACGCCGCCCGCTACGTCTAGCTAGGGCGAAAACACGTCCAGGGCGGAAACCGGGCACCGTCACGCAGAGGGAGTATGCGGCCGGTCATGGAATGATTGGAGACATGCCGCATACTCCTTCCTCCCGGGTGACCCTTGCGTCCGTATCCATCCACCAGGGTGACAGCCAGGTCCCGATCGCGCTGGGACCCCTCGACGGCAGGTACCGCCCTACAGTTGCCCCGCTGGTCGACTACCTCTCCGAGGCGGCGCTGAACCGGGACCGCGTGCACGTGGAAGTGGAGTGGCTGATTCACCTGACGCGGAACAGCGTCCTCCCCGGAGCGGGCCCGCTCACCCAGGAGCAGGAAGCGTCGCTGCGGGACATTGTCACCTCCTTTGACGGCAGCGCCGTCAGCGAACTCGCGGAGATCGAGCGGGTCACAGTCCATGACGTGAAGGCCGTCGAGTACTTCATCGGCAGCCGCCTCGAGGGCATAGGAATCAACCGCCTGAAGCCGCTGGTGCACTTCGGCTGCACGTCCGAGGACATCAACAACCTTTCCTACGCTCTCGGCGTGAAGGGTGCCGTGGAGGACATCTGGCTGCCTGCGGCGTCCGGCCTCGTGGACCAGGTGAAGGCGATGGCCGAAGAGTCCCGCGCGGTCCCGATGCTCTCCCGGACCCACGGCCAGCCCGCCACCCCCACCACGCTAGGCAAGGAGCTCGCCGTCGTCGCGCACCGCCTGGACCGCCAGCTCCAGCGCATCCGCCGCACGGAGTACCTCGGCAAGATCAACGGGGCCACCGGCACCTTCGCGGCGCACGTAGCCTCGGTTCCCGGCGCCGACTGGCAGGGCATTGCGCGGGAGTTCGTCGAGGGCCTGGGGCTGACGTGGAACCCGCTCACCACCCAGATCGAGTCCCATGACTGGCAGGCCGAGCTGTACGCGGATATTGCCCGCTTCAACCGGATCCTCCACAACTTCTGCACCGACGTGTGGAGCTACATCTCGATCGGCTACTTCGCGCAGGTACCGGTTGCGGGGGCCACCGGCTCCTCCACCATGCCGCACAAGGTGAACCCCATCCGGTTCGAGAATGCGGAGGCCAACCTCGAGATTTCCTGCTCGCTGCTGGACGTCCTCGCCTCCACCCTGGTCACCTCCCGGTGGCAGCGGGACCTCACGGATTCCTCCTCCCAGCGCAACATCGGAGTGACGTTCGGGCACTCGCTGCTGGCGATCTCGAACGTCGCCAAGGGCCTTGAACGGCTCGATGTGGCGGAAGCCGTCCTGGCTGCGGACCTTGATACCAACTGGGAAGTGCTCGGCGAGGCCATCCAGATGGTGATGCGCGCCGAAGCGATCGCCGGGACACCGGGCATGGAAGACCCGTACGAGCGGCTCAAGGACCTTACCCGCGGGCACCGCGTTGACGCCGCGAGGATGCGTGAGTTTGTCCTCGGGCTGGGACTCTCCGCGGAAGCGCAGGAGCGACTGCTTGCGCTGACGCCGGCAACCTACACGGGCATCGCAGACAGCCTCGTCGACCACCTCCGCTGACCGCCCTCACCGGCCGAAGCTCATTGCGCTTCCGGGCAAGGCTGGCGGCGCTTCCGGGCGAGACCGGCGCTTCCGGTTGAACTAACCGCAGTCCCGTGAGGGGCGAGCGCCGTCGTCGTCTTCTCACGGCTGTTCCAGCGCCGCAGGGCGGGCAGCGGCACCACTCCCTGGTCCGGCGGCAGGAGCTCGGTTGCCTCGGCGACCTGCGCCGGGGTCAGGCCGCGGGCGAGCGTAATGTGCGGCACCCAGCGGTCGGGGACGCAATTGCCGGCAATGTCCGGGACCTCGCAGAGCACCCGGTGGACGCCCTGGTGAAGCTCAAGGAGCGCCTGACTGACGACGCCGAGGCGCGCCAGCACATGCCCGCGCCCGGTCCGGAAAACAACCAGACCCGCGATGTGGATGGGCAACGGCAGCGCTCCAGCGAGCGCCGCGAGCGCCTCGTCCTTCCCGTCCGGGATGCGGGGCGCAGCCAGAAGCGTGATGTGGGGCCGGTTCGAGGCGGCAGTGTGCCTGGCCTGGGAGGGAAGTCCGGCCTGCCTGAGGACCTCCCAGTCCCGGCGCAGGAGCTCCTCCGCGGATGCGTCGAGGAGGAGCTCCACACTGTCCATCGTCAGCGCGGGTTCTGCCGGTAGTCGCCCACGCCGAAGGAGCCGTCCTCCTCCACCGTGCCGGTCCGCGGATCATACTGCGGCCGCTGATACGCCAGCTCCCCGCCGCTGCGACCGCCGAAAGGCCGTCCGTGATCCGCGTACTCCTCGCGGAAATACGCCAGGCGCCAGTTCCCGAGCTGCACCCGCGCACCGGTCCGCAGGACGGACGGGGCGTCCGGCTGGACGCTGCCCCGGACGGGTCCGTGCGGTATCAGCACATATTCGTCGTCAGCGTTATGCTCCACCGTGGCGTGGACCGGGAGCAGTCCGTCGAGCACCAGGTCGGCCTCCGGCGAGCTGCCGATCACCATTTTCTCGCCGACCAGATTCACCTCGCGCGGAATCTGCCCGTTCCAGGTTTCCGAGTCCTGAACGAAGATCAGCCGGGGCCGGCCGCTGCCCGGCGTGTGGTGCGTGGTGGTGACCTGACGCCGGATGCGCCGGTTCACGGTCGGGACCAGCGGGAACGGGGTCGACGGCGGCAGCAGCCCCGGTCCCGGCCGCCGGCTTCCGCTGCGGATCAGGGGAGCAAGGGCGGCAATCGAACCTGCCCGGATGTGCGGGGACCGCGTCACGAGCCGCTGCGCCAGCGAGCTGGACACCTTCCCGATGCTGACGAGCGTCCCGGCCGGCCCGGCAAGTGTCACCGTCAGCCCCTTGTCGGCGATGGCCGCCGCAAGTTCACGCACGCTCTCCAGCGAGGGAAGACCACCAAAGCCGGCCGAAGACGGATCATCACACCAGATGGTGACCTCTGTGCCGGCAGCGCTGATGGTTCCGTTCATCGCCCTGGGGGTGCCGCCGTCGTCGTCATCCGAGAGCGAGAAGGCGAGGTCTATGTCCAGGCGTACCCGCTGCGGCGGTTGTGACACTGGTTAACTCCGGTGCTTGTCGGAACCCGGGGCGTCGTTGTCGCTGGTGGTGACACGCAGGGTTCCGTTGAGCTTCCAGGTGGCGCGGGGCGCGTCCGGGCCGATATCCCGCGGGACCTCGACGGTCATGTCGATGAAGCTGTAGTTGACCGCCGCACCCTTGCCGGTCAGGTAGGACCACATTTCCTCGGCGAGGTCCGCCCAGTCGCGGATATTGTGGCTGCCGGCGGCGGAGGTGTTGGTAGAGGTGTTTTCAGACATGGAGGAATTCCTTGCACTTTTCGGTTCTGCCCGGCGCCCTCTACCCGCCTGACCTGACGGATCCGAGCCTAACCGCATACCGGGAACATGGGAACCCGTTGCTGCTAGCCGGCCGTCCAGATGTAGAACTTTTCCGGCCTGCCCGCCGCACCGTACTTCGGCACAATCCGTGCGTTGCCCTTCGTGACGAGGTATTCGAGGTATCTGCGCGCGCTGACCCGCGCCAGTCCCAGCTGCGCTGCCACCTCGGAGGCTGAGGACCCCGTGACTGAGGACCGGAGCGCACCGATGACCGATTCAAGGGTTGGCTGGGAGAGTCCTTTCGGCAGCGACCCGGTGAACGCCGGCGATGCAGGAGGAGCGGCTTTCCCCGGTCCGGCTGCGAGCAGGCGGTCGATGCGTTCCTGGTCCAGCGGTCCTGCGGAGACGGAGCTGTGCGCCACGATGCTGGCCCGGTGCCGCACGTAGTCGTCCAGCCGCTGCATCAGCACCCTGGAGTTGAAGGGCTTGACGAGGTAGTGCAGCACCCCGCCGGCCATGGCGGCACGGACCGTCTCGAGCTCACGCGCGGCAGTAATCGCGATGATGTCCACCGGATCGCCCGGAATGTTGCGTGCCGCGCGAAGCACCTCGATCCCGGACATGTCCGGCAGATGGATGTCGAGCAGCATCAGCTCGGGTTTCAGTTCACGCACCTTCTCCAGTGCCTCACTGCCCGAGTTCGCCACGCCGACGACGGCGAACCCCCCGTGCGCAAGCAGGAACCCGGAGTGGACACCCGCGATCTCCTGGTCGTCGTCGACGACCAGTGTTCGGATCAGGTTCACGGAGTCAGCACCCCGCCTGCGCCCGCGGAATGGGCTGCCAGCGCGGACCGCCCTGATGACGTCGGCGCCGGGGCGGGACCCAGCGTGACCTCGATGTGCGCACCGCCCAGCACGGACTCGCTGACCGTGACCGATCCGGAACGGCGTTCCGCGACCCGCTGCACCAGCGCCAGGCCGAATCCGCGGGACCCGCCGCCTGCCGCATCCTTGGTCGAGAACCCCGAGGTGAATACCCTCTCGCGCACATCCTCGGGGATTCCCGGGCCGTCATCGGAGACCGCGATGGAACATCCGGACGCATCCGAGGTCAGCTGCACATGGATGGTCCCGTTGGAGCCCACGGCGTCCACGGAGTTGTCCACCAGGTTTCCCAGCACCGTGACCGGATCCGTGGTGCCGTCCGCCTCGAAGGTGGAGGACTCATCGACGATCAGGCTGATCCCTTTCTCCGCGCAGATGGTGGTTTTCGCCATCAGAAGGCTCGCGGTGTCCGGATCGGTCACGCCGGGGGAAACGTCCCCGGAGACAACGGAACCGCCGTGCCCGGACCGGGAGATGAAATCGACGGCCTTGCCTGTCTGGCCCAGTTCCAGCAGGCCCGAGATGACGTGCATCTTGTTCGCAAACTCGTGCGCCTGGCTCCGGAGGGCCTGGGTGACGTCCCGGGCACCGTCGAGGTCAAGCAGCAGCTGGTGCAGTTCCGTGCGGTCGCGCAGGACCAGCACACTGCCTACCCGCCGGCCGTCGACGACGGCGTCACTTGAGCGGGCGAGAAGTACCCGTTCGCCGACGAGAACCGTCTCATCGGCGTCTCCCGCGGAACCGAACATCCGCGCCAGCGACGGTTCCAGAACAGCCGTTGCAGGTTGCCCCTTCACCTCGTCGCTGAGGTCGAGCAGGCGCTTGGCCTCGTCATTGAGAACGGCAACACGGCCGCGCTCGTCGATGGCCACCACGCCTTCGCCGATGCCGTGCAGCATTGCGTCGCGGGTCTCGAGCAGCGCGGCGATCTCCTCCGGTTCCAGCCGGTAGATGCGCCGCCAGATCAGCCTCGAAATCCAGATGGAACCGGCGGTACCGGCAAGGGCCGCCGCAACCAGCCAGGCGAGGAGTACGGGCAGGTCTTCCTGCAGGTCGGCAGCGAGCGTGGACTCCAGTGTCCCCACCGACGCCGTGCCGATGATGGAGCCGTCCGCACTCCAGATCGGCACCTTCACCCGCCACGACTCGCCCAGGGTTCCCGTCTGGGTGCCGACGAACGTCTCCCCTGACAGCGGCACCGACGGGTCTGTGGACACCATCCGGCCGATCAGGTCCGGGTTGGGGTGCGAGTAGCGGATGCCGGTCTCGTCTGTGACGACCACGTACGTGACGCCGGTGGCCTGCCGGGTGAGCTCGGCGATGGGCTGGATGACAGCGCTGGGATCTTCGTCGTCGAACGCGTCCACGACGGACGGCAGCTGCGCGACCGACCGCGCAACGCCGACCATGCGGCTCTGGTACGCATCCCGGATCTGCTGCTCCTGCATCCGGACGGCGACCGTACCCGCCACCAGGACAATGACCAGCACGATCAGTAGCTGTAAAAAGAACAGCTGTGATCTAAGCGACATTGACCGGATCATCCTTTTATTCTCGCACGATCCGGTGTAGAGGCCGCTCGCCGGAGCACGGCGAAACCATGACTTTCCCCATGACCATAAAGACCACTACGCACGTTGTGACCGTATGGTTCCCACCGGGATTTTCCCTTCCTACGCTGGACCGGAACGTGTGGTGAGGCGCATCACACTCAAGGAAGGAAAACCCCCATGAAGCTCGAAAGCACAATGAAGCGCTTGTCGGCTGTCGGTGCCATCGGCGTCGTATCTGTCTTTGCCCTGTCAGCCTGCGGCGGCGGCAGCACGTCCGGTGGAAGCGAAGCGGAAGCCGGAATCGACCGGCTCAACATCATCGTCCCCGCCGACCCGGGCGGCGGCTGGGACCAGACCGGCCGCGCCATGCAGAAGGACCTCCAGGAAAACGACCTCGTGGGCAACGCGTCCGTCGTCAACGTCGGCGGCGCCGGCGGAACCAACGGCCTCGCCCAGCTGGCCACCGAACAGAACCCCGACACCCTCATGGTGATGGGCTACGTGATGGTCGGTGCCGTGGAGACCAACGCCGCCGAGAACCGTATCGAGGACACCACCCCGATTGCCCGGCTCACGGAAGAGCCGCTCATCGTCGTCGTACCGGCTGATTCGCCGTACCAGACCATCGATGACCTGCTCTCCGCGATCGAGTCCGAGGGCCAGGGAGTCTCCATCACCGGCGGCTCCGCGGGCGGTGCCGACCACATCCTCGCCGGCCAGATGCTCAAGGAAGCCGGCATCAGCCCCGAGAGCCTCAACTACATCCCCTACTCCGGCGGCGGCGAGTCCCTCGCAGCGCTGCTCGGCAACAAGGTGTCCGCAGGAATCTCCGGCGTCGGCGAGTACGCGGAGCAGGTGAAGGCCGGCAAGGTACGCGCACTGGCAGTCTCCGGCGAAGAACCCGCCGCCCAGCTCCCGGACGTACCGACCCTGACCGACGAGGGCATCGACCTCGTGCTCACCAACTGGCGCGGTGTTGTGGCACCGGGCAGCATTGACGAGGCCAAGGCCGCAGAGCTCACCGAACTCGTGACCGAAATGGCCGAGACCGAGTCCTGGCAGGCCACCCTCGAGACCAACGCCTGGTCGGATGCCTTCCTTGCGGGCGAGGAGTTCGACGCCTTCCTGCAGGAAGACATCGCCGCCGTCAAGACCACGCTGACCGAGATCGGTCTGCTGTAACGGCGATGAGCTCCTCAATCAACGGGGCGCCGGGCAGGAGCGGTACTGCCGCTCCCGCCCGGCCCCTCGGAGAAATGATCTTTGCGGGAATGATCGTGTGCATCGGCGTCGTCGGATTCGTCGCCGGAGCCGGGATCCCCATCCCGCCCTCAGCGGGCGTCGTGGGCCCACGCGTGTTCCCCTTCCTCGTCTCGGGCATCATGGTGGCCATCGGCATCGGGCTCCTCATCCAGCTGCTGCGCGGGCACACCGGAGCTGCCGAGGAGGGCGAGGACATTGACCCCAGCGTGAAGACCGACTGGCTGACCGTCGGCAAGCTTGTGGGTTTCCTCGCAATCCACATCGCGCTCATTGTTCCCCTCGGCTGGCCGGTGGCGGCTGCCGTCCTGTTCTTCGGTTCCGCCTGGTCCCTCGGTGCCAAGCCGTGGTGGCGGAACGCGATCATCGCCGTCGTGCTCGCCCTGATCCTCCAGTTCGTGTTTGCCGGACTCCTCGGAGTCTCGCTGCCGCCTGGGTTCCTCCTGGAAGGGGTGGAGATCTTCAGTGGATAACTTCCTGGCTCTGCTCGAGGGCTTCAGCGTTGCGATGCAGCCCATGTATCTGCTGTACGCCCTCGGCGGCGTGCTGGTGGGCACCGCGGTGGGCGTGCTGCCCGGGATCGGCCCCGCCATGACCGTGGCGCTGCTCATGCCGATCACCTACAGCCTCGACCCGACGGCGGCGATCATCGTCTTCGCGGGCATCTACTACGGCGGCATGTACGGCGGCTCGACAACCTCGATCCTGCTGAACACTCCCGGCGAATCGGCCTCCATTGTCACCGCCCTCGAGGGCAACAAGATGGCGAAGGCGGGCAGGGGCGCAGCTGCGCTTGCGACGGCGGCAATCGGCTCGTTCATCGCCGGTACCGTAGCCACCGTCCTGCTCAGCTTCGTTGCCCCCTTTGTTGCCGAATTCGCAGTGCAGATCGGGCCCACCGAGTACGTGGCGCTGATGATCGTTGCGTTCCTGACCGTCGGCGCGCTGCTCGGAGCGTCAGTGCTGCGCGGCCTGGCCTCGCTCGCGCTGGGTCTGTTCATTGCGCTGATCGGGGTCGACGCCCTGACCGCCCAGCAGCGGTATACCTTCGGCAATCCGTTCCTGGCGGACGGTATCGACGTCGTGCTTGTTGCGGTGGCCCTGTTCGCGGTGGGTGAGGCGCTCTACGTTGCGTCCCGGCTGCGCCACGGCCCCGTGAAGGTGATCCCCGTGGCAGGCCGCTGGACGAGCTGGATGCGCAAGGAGGACTGGAAGCGTTCCTGGAAGCCCTGGCTTCGCGGAACGTTCATCGGCTTCCCGGTGGGCACCATCCCCGCCGGCGGCGCCGACGTCGCAACCTTCCTGTCCTACGCCTCCGAGCGCAAACTCGCCAAGGGTGAGCGGAAGAAGCAGTTCGGCAAGGGCGCCATCGAAGGCGTCGCAGGCCCGGAATCGGCCAACAATGCGGCCGCAGCCGGCGTCCTGGTCCCACTGCTGACCCTCGGCATTCCGACGACGGCCACCGCCGCGATGATGCTCGTCGCGTTCCAGCGCTACAACATCCAGCCCGGACCCCTGCTGTTCGAGGTGGAGGGCGCGCTGGTGTGGGCGCTGATTGCCAGCCTGTACGTCGGCAACCTGATGCTGCTGGTCCTGAACCTGCCCCTGGTGGGTATCTGGGTGAAGATCCTGCAGATCCCGCGCCCCTACCTGTACTCCGGGATCCTGGTCTTCGCCGCCATGGGTGCGTTCTCGGTGAACTTCACCCCCGTGGACGTCTTTGTTCTGCTGGTGGTGGGCGTGCTCGGGTTCTTCATGCGCCGCTACGGTTACCCGATTGCGCCGATGGTGGTCGGGCTCATCCTCGGGCCGATCTTCGAGGACCAGCTGCGCCGTTCGCTCGCCATTTCCCAGGGAGACCCGGTCGCCCTGGTGAGCACACCGATCGCCGCGACCATCTACGTGATCCTCATCGTCATTTTCGTCCTCTCCTTCTGGCTGAAGAAGCGCCAGCAGGCCATGGAAGCCGAAGTTGTCGAGGAAGCACCGCTGGCCGTTGCCGAGCAGAAAGAAGGCGGAAAATGAGTGCCGTTGTACTGGGTTACGTGCCTAACGCGCTGGGCGACGCCGCGGCGAGGGCCGCGGTCGATGAGGCCCGCCGGCGCGGGGCGTCACTCGTGGTGGTCAACACCACCCGTGCCGACCGTCTGGTGGACCCGGCCTACGCCGACGACGACGACATGTCCCGCCTGCAGGACACACTGCAGGACACCGGGGTGGACTTCACGGTCCATCACGGGACGTCCAGGGACACCGCTGCCGAGGACGTCCTCGACGCCGCGGAACGCAACTCCGCGGAGCTGATTGTCATCGGCCTGCGTCACCGGACGCCGGTGGGCAAGCTGATCATGGGCTCGACGGCCCAGTCGATCCTGCTCGGTGCGCGCTGCAACGTGCTGGCGGTGAAAGCCTGACCCCAGGCGTGACCTCATCTGGGACGAGGCCCCCGGCGTGTCCTGACGGATATGCCGGGGGTCTCTCCCGTCCCTGCGGGAGATGGGCGGTCAGACGCTCGCCCGCTCCGCCAGGATCCCGTCGATCTGACCCATTGCCTGCTTCAGCCCTTCCTCCATGCCCATCTCGAGCATCTGCTGGAGTTGTTCGGCACTCTCGAACCGGGATACGACGGTCATCCGCGTCCTGCCGTCTCCGGCATCCTCCAGGGTGACGACGGCGTGGGTCTCCCCCATCGCCTCAACGTGCCCCCCGCTCTCGTCGGCGAAGCCGTCGTCGAACTCCAGTCGATGGGGCGCCTCGATTGAGGTGAACTTCCACCAGCCGCGGCTCTTTTCGCCGTCCGGTCCGGTCATGAAGTACCCGGCCGAACCGCCTTCCCGGAATTCATGCGTATCAAACGTCGCCGGCCAGGTCGGCGGACCCCACCAGCGCTCAAGCTGGCGGGGATCCTCCCAGATCTGCCACACGCGTTCGACGCCGGCGTCAAACTCTGCAATAAGCGTGAGGCTCAGTGCCTCTGGGTCCTTTTCGGTGCTGATTACAGCCATGGTGCTGCCTTCCTGATTTCGGTTTTCATTCCTCGGAATCCTCGGCGAGGATGTCCGCGATCCGGTCGGCACGCTGCCGCCAGATCTTCTCGTATTCGTCAAGAAGCCGCCGCGCTTTCCTGACCGTTTCCCGGTTGGCCCGCACGATCTGCTCCCTTCCGCGCTTCTCCTTGGTGACGAGCGATGCCTGCTCCAGCACCGCCACATGCTTCTGCACCGCCGCGAAGCTCATGGCGTAGGAGGCAGCCAGGGCGGACACCGAATGCTCCTCGCTGATGGCGCGGACAACGATGCTGCGCCGCGTGCTGTCCGCAAGAGCGTGGAACAACCGGTCCACTTCGGATTCCGAAAGCTGATCTACAACCATTTGGTTGTAGATTATCCCCCTCCCGGTACCCGCGTCAAGGATTTCGGCCGGGATATCTAGAGGACGGTGTAGCGGGTCTGCACCGCGCCGCCCGAAAAGGTCTTCACGTCGTCGAGCTGCAACCGGATGTCTGCCGGGAGGGCGCCGAACAGCGGCTTGCCCTCGCCGATCAGAATGGGCACCCGGGTCAGGGTGAGCGTCCGGATCAGGCCGGCCGCCAGGAAGGTGCGCACTGTTCTGCCGCCGTCGACATACACGCTGCGGGCGCCGTCGTCGTCGAGCATCGCGCAGACGTCCTCGAAGGAGGAGGCAACCCGGATGCGCGGGTCATCCGCCTGCAGCGTACTGCTCAGCACGAACACCGGGGTGTCACCGTAGAACCACTCGCCCATCGCCCGGACGACGTCGTAGGTGCTTCTGCCCATCACCAGGTGATCGACCGAGGCCATGAAGCCATCGAAACCCATGTCCTCCGGAGGGTCCGCCCCTGCCGCAGCATCGCCTGTCAACCAGTCCAGACCGTCATCAGCCCGGGCAATCATGCCGTCGACGCTCATTCCGATGAACACATGCCCGGACCACTGCCGCTCAGCCATGGGAGCATCGTAGACCCGCGGTGACCCGCAGGATAGGGGCGCAGGCTACGCCTTCCGCTGGACCTGAACGCCCTGGCTGACGATGAGATCCACGATACCGAGGACGTCCTGGAGGTCCTCGACGCTCTGCCGCTCCGAGTCCGCGCCCGCAAAGAATGCGGCGTCGTAATACAGGCCGTCACCGAGCAGTTTGACCGCGCGCGCCACCGTCCGGCTTCCCAGGGCCGCCTCAAGGGCGCCGAGCCACTCCTCCTGGATCAGCGCGAAGGTGGCCTGCGCCTTGGGATGCCCCTGCTGCGCCAGCCGCGCCATTGCAACCAGCGCCCGGTCCAGCGGGCTGTTCTCATACATGGAGGTGCGGACGTAGTACCGGGCAGGGCCCTCCGGGTCTGCCGCCATCATCTCGCGGTCACGCGCAGACAGAGCCTCCAGCCGCTCCGCCAGGCCGTCAACCAGCGCCTCCTTGGAACGGAAGTGGTAGAGCAGGCCGCCTTTAGAAACGTCCGCCGCCGCAGCGACTGATTCCATCGTGGCACTCCGCTCACCGTCCCTGATGAGGATGCTTTCAAAACTGTCGAGGATCCGTTCGCGGGCACTGGCCATGACGTTCATCATACTGACGCGCTCCCGCTTTACTGTACCGGCTGGACGGTATACTTTGGATTCCATGACCCAGTACACCCGGATCTCCACCAGGACCTCCCTACCGACCGGCGCATCCCGCGCCGGCCGCCGCGAGTGGTGGGCTCTGGCGGCGCTCATGCTGCCCGTACTGCTGGTCGCAGTGGACAACACGGTGCTCAGTTTCGCCATGCCGGAGATCTCCCTGGCCTTCAACACCAGCGGCACCACTCTGCTGTGGATCATCGACAGCTACCCGCTGGTCCTGGCCGGCCTGCTGGTAGCGATGGGCAGTTTCGGTGACAGGTTCGGCCGGCGCAGGATGCTCATGATCGGCGCCACAGGCTTCGCCGCATTCTCCGTGGCCGCCGCCTTTGCGCCTTCGGCCGAGCTCCTCGTGGCAGCCCGCGTGGGTCTGGGCGTGTTCGGCGCCATGCTGATGCCGTCAACCCTGTCGCTGATCCGGAATATTTTCACTGAGCGCGATCAGCGCCGCCTTGCCGTGGCCGTCTGGGCTGCCGGGTTCTCGGCCGGCGCCGCGCTTGGTCCGCTGGTGGGCGGGGCCCTCCTGGAACACTTCTGGTGGGGGTCGGTCTTCCTGCTCGCTGTCCCCGTCCTGCTGGTCCTCCTCGCGGTCACGCCGCTGCTGGTCCCCGAATCCGCGGACCCGTTTCCAGGCCGCGTGGATTATCCGGGCATTGTCCTGTCCGTGGGCACCATGCTGCCCATTGTTTTTGCGATCAAGACCTTCGCGAAAGGCGGCCCTGCCGCAGTGTCCGCTGCCGCCGTCGTCGTCGGTGTTGCCGCGGGGGTGCTCTTCACCCGGCGGCAACTGACGCGGGAAAACCCGATGCTCGATATGCGGCTTTTCACGGTGAGGCCGTTCACGGGTGCCGTACTGGTGAATCTGCTGGCGATTTTCTCGCTGGTCGGCTTTCTGTACTTTGTCTCCCAGCACCTGCAGCTGGTGCTGGGCCTCAGTCCGCTGGAGGCCGGCGTGGTGCTGGTGCCCGGCCTGCTCATGACGATTGCTGCCGGGCTGGCGGTGGTCCCGCTGGTGCGCCGGGTTCCGCCGCATGTGGTGGTGCCCGTTGCGCTGCTGCTCTCGGCCGGCGCCTACGCGTTTGTTGCGCTGACCAGCCAGGGCGGGTCCATCGGGGCGCTGCTTGCCGCGTTCGTCCTGCTGGGGGCGGGGGTGGGTGCGTCCGAGACGGTGTCCAACGACCTCATCCTGTCCAGCGTTCCGGCGGCCAAGGCGGGCGCCGCGTCGGCCATTTCCGAGACTGCCTATGAGGTGGGATCCGTCTTCGGCACGGCGCTCCTGGGGAGCATCCTGCTTGCCTCCTACCAGAAGCACCTCGCCCTGCCCGCCGGGCTCAGCCCGGAGCAGGGCACGACGGCGCGGGAAACGCTGGGCGGCGCAATCAACATTGCGTCCCAGTTGCCCGCCGACAGCGGCTCCCAGCTTCTGGACTCCGCGTTCCACGCGTTCGACAGCGGTGTGGTTGTGACCTCCGGCATCGGGTGCGGGCTGATGGTCGCGGCTGCCGCACTGGCGTACTGGAGCCTGCGCCGCCCGGCGACCCCTAACCACAACGTTCATTGAGCAGGACACGCCGCTTACCCCGGGGGATAAGCGGCGTGTCCTGTCAATTCAACGGGAGGGGGGTCAGGCCGTCGGGTCGATGCCTCCGGTGCAGGGCGCTCCGGGCTCGGGCGTCTGCTCACCCTCCACGTACTTGGCAAGGAAGGCCTGCAGCCGCTCATCGTCAGCGGAGTCGAGGCTGAGCTGGATACCCCAGGCGGACGCAACAACCGGGGACTCGAGGCCCTCGAACGGACTCATGACCACGTAGGCGCGGTCTCCCACGAGTTCGGTGAGGGCGTCAATCTCGGCCTGCGGCAGATCGGCCTGGTAGGTGATCCAAACGGCGCCGTGCTCCATCGAGTGGACCGTATTCTCATTGGGCAGCGGTTCGGTATAGACGCCGCAGTTGGTCCAGATGGGGCTGTGGTCGCCGCCGACCGGAGGAGTCTGCTCATACTCCACAGGCGCGTCAACGTGATTGGCGGTCAGTTCCTCGAATGTTTCGACCCCCTCGATGTCCGCGGATGCGAGCGCATCGATCCGATTGTTCTCCTGGACCTGCTGCACGATCACGATGGTCACAGCCACGATGATTGCCACAATGACCAGCGCGATTCCGCCGAAAATCAGGGTGTTCCGCTTGCGCTCACCGGCCCGCTGCTGGGACTGGATGGCCGCCAGC
>NZ_KI914583.1:54197-67893 GCF_000520475.1 Arthrobacter sp. 35/47 | reverse complement strand
AGCCGCGCCTGGCGGTCGGCATTCTCCTGGGCTCGCTTCTTGTTCAACGCGCTGATTCCTTCTGTTCTCTCAGGGGGTTCGGTTTCTAACTTACCGGGCAATGCACCTACAACTGCGCCAGGAGGTCTTCCATGGCGGTGATTTCCAGCTCCTGGGACGCCGCCATCTTTCGAGCGAGCTCACGCACTTCAGATTCGGCAGCCAGTTCCACGCCGGCCTCGGCCATGTCCACCCCAGCCTTGTGGTGTTCGATCATGAGCTCGAGAAAGAGCCTCTCGGCGTCCTCACCGGTCGCCTCGGAAAGAGCCTTCATCTCCCCGGGCGTGGCCATGCCCGGCATAAGTCCGTCAGCGGGGACGGTGCCGCCGGCGTCGTGTGCGTGCCCGCTTCCGGCCATCCAGGCCATGCGCTCGGCATCCGAGCTCTGCGGCAGCCCCCATTCCTGGAGCCAGGCGTACATCTGGCCGATCTGGTGCTGCTGGGTCATGGCGATGTCATACGCAATGGTGCGCAGGACGACGTCGTCCGTCTGTTCACGGATGATGCGTGACATCTCAACGGCCTGGGAATGGTGGACCTGCATGTCCCGGGCAAAGCCTGCGTCGGGACTGTCATTTCCAGGACTCTGCGGAGTCGCCGCCACCCTTCCCGCGGTGAACGCAAGGGCGAACAGGCCGGCCACTGCGACGATACCGAGGATGAGGAGGACGCGCTTCTGCCACGCCTCAAGGTTGAGGGTCATGAGGATTTGCCTTTCGTGTCTTGGTATCTAACGTAGGGCACCCTGCTGAACGTTCCCGACACATACCCCTAGGGGGTACTTGACGCATACCCCCCACGGGTATAGATTGGAACAGCAACCCGGGAGGAATCATGACGCAGACAACCACTGAGGCAGAGCACGGCTACACGGCCGACAAGGAGGCCTACCTCCGCCGGCTCAAGCGCATCGAAGGTCAGGTGCGCGGAATCGCGCGGATGGTTGAGGAGGACAAGTACTGCATCGACGTCCTCACCCAGGTCTCCGCGGTCAACAAGGCCCTGCACGCCGTCAGCATCGGGCTCCTCGAGGAGCACATTGCGCACTGTGTTGTCGGTGCCGCGAATGAATCCCAGGCGTCCGGAGACCCCCGGGCGGTCAATGAAAAAGTGCAGGAAGCCTCAGCGGCGATCAGCCGGCTGCTGCGCTGACGCACCCCACACAAGGAGAACACTCATGAGCACCACCACCGTCAGCATTTCCGGAATGACCTGCGGCCACTGCGTTGATTCCGTCACCGAGGAGATCTCGGCGATCGACGGCGTCCAGAACGTCACCGTGGACCTGAACAAGGGCGGCATCTCCACCGCAACGGTCACCTCCGAGGGTGACATCGACCCCGGGCAGATCGGCGAGGCAGTCGCTGAAGCCGGCTACGTGGTCGTCTCCAACGACGCGTAACACAACGCCGGCACCAGCCGGCCTGGAAGGACCATCATGACCACCGAACCGGATGTTGCCGAGGCAGCCGCCACCACCAGAACCGTTGAACTGGATATCCAGGGCATGACCTGCGCTTCCTGCGTGGGACGGGTGGAGCGCAAGCTGGGCAAGCTCGACGGCGTGGAAGCAAGTGTGAACCTGCCGCTGGAATCAGCGGTAGTGACGGCTCCGGCGCACATCTCCGACGAAGACATCGTGAACACGGTGAACGCCACGGGCTACACCGCACAGCTGAAGAAGCCGCAGCACGCGCCGGGGCCTTCATCCGACGGCGAACCCGCGGCGGATGGACTGGAAGCCGGTGGACACGAACACATGTCCCACGGCGGGACAGCCTCGCAGCTGCGCCCGCGGCTCATCACGGCCGCCGTCCTCACCGTGCCGGTGTTCCTCATTTCCATGATCCCCGCACTGCAGTTCCCACACTGGGGCTGGGTGGTCCTGGCACTGAGCACACCGGTGGTCACGTGGTCGGCATGGTCCTTCCACAAGGCCGCGGCGATCAACGCCCGGCACTTCTCCTCCACAATGGACACCCTGGTGTCCATCGGCGTCACCGCCGCGTACTTCTTCTCGCTCGGCCAGCTCCTCGCCGACCCGATGGTGACAGCGCACGTCGGCATGGACATGAGCGCCCACGCGCTCTACTTCGAGGTTGCCGCCGTCGTCGTCACCTTCCTGCTGCTGGGCCGGTACCTGGAGGCCAACGCCAAGCAGCGGGCCGGTGACGCCCTGAAGTCACTCCTCAACCTCGGCGCGAAGGATGCCACGGTGCTCCGCGAGCGCAATGGTGAGCGTGTTGAAGTGAAGGTGCCGGCGTCGTCGTTGGTCCATGGTGACGAGTTTGTGGTTCGCCCGGGCGAGAAGATCGCCACCGACGGTTTTGTTGTGGACGGGCGCAGCGCGGTGGACACCTCCCTCATCACCGGTGAATCCCTCCCGGTGGAGGTGGGTCCGGACAGCACGGTCACGGGAGCAACCATCAACACCTCCGGACGCCTGATCGTCCGCGCAACCCGCGTGGGCAGCGAAACAACGCTCGCGCAGATGGGCCGGCTGGTCAGCCAGGCGCAGAGCGGCAAGGCGCCGATCGCTCGGCTGGCTGACCGCATCAGCGCCGTGTTTGTGCCCGTGGTCCTCGTGATCGCCGTGCTCACGTTCGTGGCGTGGATTGTGTTCAGCGGGGACGTGCAGGCCGCGTTCACCGCCGCCGTCGCGGTGCTGGTCATCGCCTGCCCGTGCGCGCTGGGACTCGCGACGCCCACGGCCCTGCTCACCGGCACCGGGCGGGGCGCCCAGCTGGGCATCCTGATCCGCGGTCCGCAGGTGCTGGAAGATACCCGGACGGTCGACACCATCGTCCTGGACAAGACCGGCACCGTGACCAGCGGGAAGCTGGCGGTGACCGACGTCGTCGTCCTCGGCTCACACGGCCGGGACGGGGTGCTGGCCCTTGCTGCCGCCGTCGAGTCCGCCAGTGAGCACCCGATCGCCCAGGCGATCGCCGCGGCGAGCCCCGGGCACCCCCGGGTCAGCGACTTCACAAGCTCCGCCGGCGGCGGCGTGCGCGGCACGGTGGAGGATTCCACGGTGCTGGCAGGACGTGCCGGCTGGCTGGAGGAGAACGACGTCGTCATCACCGATGCGCATCGCTCGGCTCTCAGCGCGGCACAGGAGGCCGGTTCCACCGCCATCTGGGTCGCCGTGGACGGGGAGGTCGCGGGGCTGGTCAGCCTGCAGGACACCGTGAAGGAATCCTCGGCTGCAGCCATTGCCCGACTGAAGGAGTTGGGGCTGCGGCCGATGCTGCTCACCGGCGACAACGCCGCCGTTGCGCGGAAGATCGCGGCGGAAGTGGGCATCGCGCCGGAGGATGTCATGGCCGACGTCCTCCCCGAAGGCAAGGTCGACGCCGTGAAGCGGCTCCAGTCCGGCGGCGCCACGGTGGCGATGGCCGGGGACGGCGTGAATGACGCCGCAGCACTGGCCCAGGCGGACCTCGGCATCGCCATGGGGTCCGGCACCGATGTCGCCATCGAAGCCGCTGACCTCACCGTGATGGGCAACAGCCTTGAGCAGGTAGCCCAGGCGATCGAGCTGTCCCGGAAGACGCTCGGCACCATCAAGGCCAACCTGTTCTGGGCGTTCTTCTACAACACGATCGGCATCCCCGTTGCCGCACTCGGCCTGCTGAACCCGATGATCGCTGGTGCGGCCATGGCGGCGAGCTCCGTGCTGGTGGTCGCGAACTCGCTGCGGCTGCGCCGGTTCGGCAAGTAGGGTCCGGCAAGTAGTCTCCCGCAGGTACTCCTCGGCTACGTGAGGTCCTCCATGAGCCGGGCCAGAATGTCATTCATCGCGAGCAGGCCCACCAGCTGGTTCCCCTCCACCACCACCAGGCGGCTGAGCTGATACCTGCTCATCAGCGCAGCGGCCTGCCGCACGGAGAGATCCTTGTTGACGGCGATGGAGGGGATGGTGGCGGCGTCGTAGACGTTCAGGAGGTCAACGTCACCCTCCTCGGCGACCACCGTCTGCAGGAGCTCACGATAGCTCAGCATCCCGTAGGCGTCGTGCGCGTGCTGCCGCTCGACCACCAGACTCTTCACCTGGCGCTCCTTCATGGCGGTGAGCGCCTCGCGCAGCGTGCTGTAGGGCGAAATGGTCACCACCTCGGGGACCATGACGTCGTTAACGGTAAGCATCGTTCCTCCTCGTAACTGCGCGGTCGGTTTCAGCTGTCATCGTGACGGAGCCGCTCTTCGAACTTGACGACCTGGCGCAGGTCAATCCCCGTCAGGTGCTCAATGGGAATGGCGAACGCAAGGCCAAGGGAGTCTGTGCCGCGGACCAGAATGCCGTGGAGCTCCTTCAGGATGGGCGCCGTCAGGTGGCTCCCGACCACCATCAGCAGCACCGATTGGGTCCCCTCGAAGGTCAGGCCGAAGAAGGTTGTCCTGGTTTCACCCCCGATTCCCTTGCCGTGCAGGATGGTCATCCCCGAGGCCCCGGCCTTCTGGGCGTGCCTGATCACCCTGTCTTCCAGGTCATCGGGCGCAATGACAACAATCGCGGTGAACTTCATGGCTTTTCCTTCCGCAGGCGGGGAAATTGCTCCATCACCATGGCATACACCATGACGGCGATCACAGGGAAGATGGAAGCGTAGGCAATCAATCCGAATCCGTCGATCAGTTCGTTGCGGCCCTCCACTGCCGTAGCCAGCCCAATGCCCAGGGCAGTGACCAGCGGCACGGTGACCTCCGACGTCGTCACTCCACCCAGATCAAACGCCAGCGGAATAACGTATTTCGGCGCCAGAAACACCAGCAGAAGAGCAACGGCGTACGCGGCCATGATGAAGTAGTGGAACGGCCCGCCCACCAGGATCCGGTAGGTTCCAAACCCGATCCCGAGGGCAACCCCGCACGCCACAATCATCCGGACGGCGAACGCGTTGACCCGGCCGGGCGCCGCTTCCTCCGCCTGTTCGCCGATGGCAAGCAGGGCGGGCTCCGCCATGGTGACCGCGAAACCGATCAGGACCGCGAACAGCAGGATGAGCGCCGGGGCCCCCTGCTCGATCAGCTGCTGCGCCATGAGCGTACCCAACGGGAACAATCCGAGTTTCAGGCCTCCGACGAAGGCATAGAGCCCAAGGAGCACCATGAAGAAGCCGACGACGACGCGCAGCGGGTGCACCAGGCGGCGACGGAGGGCGACAAACTGGAAGAACAGCACCACGGCCACGATCGGCAGGACGTCCCTGAAGATGCCGGCCAGGCCGAAGATCATGTTCGCAACCCACGCGCCCGGATCCTCGCCGGATTCCGGCGGTGGTGCCGCGCCGGCCGCTCCGAAGGTGTACACCCAGATGCCGTACAGCTGCACGCCGATCGTGGGAACCATGACGCACAGGGCCACGAGCCCAAACCCGTCGGTCAGCACGCTGCGGCCGCGGAGGGAGTTGGCCAGCCCGAGGCCGATCGCGGCAATGAGGGGGACGCTCACAATGTTGGTGGTCACCCCTCCGGAGTCATACGCCAGGCCGACTATCTCCGGCGGCGCAATGAACGTCAGTCCAAGGGCCGCAGCGTAACCGGCGATCAGGAGCTTGTGGATCGCCCAGCCACGCAGGACGCGCAGTACGCCCACCACAAGCACCAGTCCCACCGATACCGCGATGACAAAGCGGAGCACAACCGCGTTGATCCGCCCCGCACTGACCAGCTGCGCCTGTTCGGCGACCGCAATGACCGCCGGCTCGGCGATGCTGGCGGCAAACCCGATGGCAAAACCGAAAGGCAGCAGCAGTCCCAGCGACCCGCGGCGGACAAACTGGTTGGCCAGGTTCTTGCCCACCGGAAAGATGCTCAGGTCCAGCCCGTGCAGGAACAGCGCAATGCCGACGGCGACAATCGCCAGCCCGCCCAGGAGTGCGAGCGGATTGTCCGGCACCGCCCGGAACACGAACACCTGGAAGATGACCACCACGGCCACAATGGGCACCAGATTGCCCAGCGACTTCAGGAGTTCGGCTGCGAACCTGCTGAGGTGCTCCACTGGACCTCTCCCCGGGTGGATGTGGGAGTGCTCTGATCCTCAGTCTGTCGGTTAGTGCGGAGCGGTGTCCAGACTCTTCAGCGGTCAGCCGGCTCCGGTGGTGGGAACGGGCTCGACGACGTTCGGCTGGTCGAGGGGATCCGCGGCGTCCGGCATCCGGCGCAGTTCATCGATACGCACGAGGATCACTCCTCCGACGATGAGTGCCCCACCGAGCAGCTGGATGGCTGAGGGAAGCTCCCCGAGAATCAGCCAGGAGGCGAGGACCGCGAACATGACTTCGGTGAGTCCTACGAAGGACGCCACCTTCGAGCCGAGGCCGCGCGCCGCGAGGATGCCCGTGAAATACGCAAGCACGGTAGCGATGATGACCAGCACCAGCACCGGTACAAGCCAGTGGGCCTGCCGCCCGGCGAGCGTCACATCCTGGAACGTGAAAGCGAAGGGCATCACCCCTGCGAGTCCGAGAACCAGGATGGTGAGGGCGCCGACCATCATCCCGCCGCCGGCCATGATCAGCGGCGGCAGGTCGTCGTCGGCCTTTGCCGACATGACGAAGAACACGGCGAGGCAGACGGCGGCACCCAGCCCGAACAGCACGCCCACCGGATCCAGGCGCTGGTCACCGGTGAGGTCGAGGACCAGGAGCAATCCCAGCATGGCGGCCGCTGAGCCGCTGACCGTCAGCCTGCTCGGTGCACGGCGCGAGCGCACCCACAGCCATCCCACAATGAGCACGGGCGCGAGGTACTCCAGCAGTAGGGAGACACCGACAGACATCCGCTGCACGGCGCTGAAGTAGAAGAACTGGCACAGCGCAATGGCTGTTGCTCCATAGATGATCAGCGTCAGGCCGTTCCGCCGGAGAGTGCCCCAGCGGCCGCGGAGCCCGACGATCACCGGCACAGCCAGCACCAGGGCGGCCCCGCCGATCCTGACGCCGACAGCGGCCCCCGGACTCCAGCCGATCTCCAGCAGCGACTTCGCGAAGGGTCCGGAGACGCCGAACGAGGCAGCCGACAGCAGGGCGAACCACAGGCCCGTAACGGTTCCGCTTCTCATGGGTCTCCTCGTGACGTCATAACCAAAGAAGGTTTATGGTCATGACGTTAGACCCTGGGTCCGTTATAGGTCAACACGACTTATGCTCATTACATCCCAGCTGCTGCGAGATTCTACGCCGGGCACCGTTCCAGACGCCCGGTCGGGGCTGCGGGGGTCAGGCCTTCTGCTTCGCGGCGGCCTTCGCTGCACGCTTGGTGTCCCGCACCTTCGCGAGAGACTCCGGGTCAACGATGTCCGCGACGGACCGGTAACTGCCTTCCTCCCCGTAGGACCCGGCGGATTCGCGCCAGCCCGGTTCGCTGAAGCCGTACCGCTTCCCGAGGAGGGCAAGGAAGATTTTAGCCTTCTGCTCGCCGAAGCCTGGAAGAGCCTTCAGGCGTCGAAGCACCTCAGGGCCATCAGGGCTGTCCCGTGTCCAGATGGCTGAGGCGTCGCCGTCCCACTCGTCCACCACGGTGCGGCACAGCGACTGGATGCGCCCGGCCATGTTCCCGGGATACCGGTGCACCGCCGGAGGGGTGCGGCACAGCTCCACGAAACTGTCGGCGTCGTGGTCTGCGATGGCGCCAGCGTCAAGGCTGCCCAGACGCTCCCTGATTTTGGCCGGTCCGGCAAAAGCCGTCTCCATGGCAACCTGCTGGTCAAGCAGCATGCCTATCAGGAGAGCGAGGGGGTTCGTGGACAGCAGCTGATCGGCCTCGCTGTCGCCGGTGATGTTTACGTTGGGCGCCATGGGTCCATGCTAGCGACCGGCGGCGGTGTCCGGACCGCCGGCCTCCCGGTCCTCGTCAATGAAGATCTTCAGGAGGGAACCGACGTCGTGGTGTGATTCGGCAGGGTGCCTGAAGGGCCGGTCCCCCTCCACCACATACCGGTTCCTGCGTCCATCCTTGAAGCGGTGGATATAGCCGGCCTGCTCAAGGTCCTTCAGGATATGGAGCGTGGCGCGCCGAGTGATGCCGACACGCTGCGCAATTTCCTCCACGAGAAGGTTGGGATCCGCGGCCACTGCCAGCAGCACGTGCCCATGATTGGTCAGAATGGTCCACGAGGGGCGGCCGGCAGCGCCGTCCGCGGCCGATGAGCCTGTTGCATCCCCCGACATGGCGCCCCCTTGCTTCCTGTCGCGTCTCCCACCTGTGTGGTGGCCCCGCTTCCTACGCTACTCCTGCCCCGACGGGCGCCGGATGCGGCGGAATAGCCGCGCCCTATGCGCCGCTGACGCCGAAGAGACCGATGACGAGTGCCATGACCACAAAGGTGACAAGCTCGTGGGCGCTGTTGAGTACGGTGAGCCCGGCAGGGCGGCCCTCAAATGCGTCATGGGTGACAAACCGGGAGGCCGTGAAGCCGGCCCACAGGATGACGGCCGTGACGAGGGTGTTGACCAGGAAGTTGCCGCCGTAGAATTCCTGGGCAATCGCGGCGCTTCCCGCCAGCACCCAGGCGCTGATGAAGCTGACCACCAGGGTGATGAGGATCGGCTTGAGCGCGTCCTTCGCCTCACCGCTGGGGTTCACCTTCGCGGTGCGCATCCAGTAGTTCCCGAATACCCGGGGCGTGTACCAGACGGTGCCGACCAACATGGTGGAGAGTGTGGCGATGATGACGGCAAGCACATTGATTTCGGGTACAGCCATGGCGCTCTCCTTCTCTTAGCGGGGGTCTTCGCCGGGAGTCCCCGGGCCGGTGCCGCGGGGGTTGCCGTGCTCATCCAGGTTTGCCGCGCCGCGCTTCATCTTCGCCGACGAGCGGTTGACGCCGGTTCCCTTCCCGAGGTGTTCGGCGTTGGGTTTCTCGGTCATCAGCAGCAGAGCGCTGATCACCAGCGAGGCGATGAAGGCGATGCCTGCGGCGGTGAGTCCGAGGTCGATCCGGAGCTCACGGGTGCCGCCCCCCGTGGCGAAAACCATGGTTGCGGCACCGGCAATCGCCGCAAGAACGGCAGAGAAGATGAGGGGACCCTTCACGCCCTTGACCTGACTGGACACGGTTCCTTCTCCTCAATTTTTCTACGGATAGTAGAAACCTAGTTTACGGGCTTGGTACGGGCGGCCGGACCGGGCGTGGCGGCCGCATCATGGCGGTAGCTGAGCGCCGCGAGCGCAAGTACGACGGCGGTGATCACCGCGCCGCCCCCGGCCACACCCAGCAGGGCGTGCGCTCCAAGAGCCTGGAAGAGCGGCAACAGGACGCCGGTCAGCGCGGCCACGCTCCCGGTCAGAAGGAAGTCCCGCGCTGCGGCATGCGTGCCGCGGTTGCGCGCCCAGACAAGCAGGTACACCACGCCCATCAGGACCAGCGCCAGTGCACCGGTCTGCGCGAACACACCGTCGGTATGGATCCACAGGTTCAGCAGCCCGACGATCGCCAGGAATACAGGCGCTGTGCGTGTCAGCCAGGCGGGCACTGCGTCCTGGCTGCGCAGGCTCCGCCCCGTGAGGTGGACCGCTGCAGCGAGTCCCAGGAAGTAGAACCCGCCGGCGACGGACATCACATGGACGGACGGCTCCGCCCAGAAGATGGTCAGCAGTCCAAAGCAGCCGGCCACCGCGGCATGCAGGAAAAACGCGCGCCAGAGCCCGGGCAGCGCAGGCGTTCCTGCCGCTTCGGCACCCATGGTCTGCCTTCCTGTTGGCCTGGTGGACGGTGCAAGTTTAGTCCGCTGCCACACCGGTAACCATCCAGCGATCATTCCGTACCCTCCAGCCGAGGGTCAGCCCCCGCGCGGCCATGTATCCGCCGCCGAACGCCGCCCACAGCCAGACGATGCCCGCCAGCCCGGTCAGGCCGGCGGTTGACACCAGGACCAGTAGCGGAAGATAGAGAACAAGGTTGACGACGCCGGCAATCGCCAGATACCGCGCGTCGCCCGCGCCGATCAGAACGCCGTCGAGCACAAACACGTAACCGCAGACCGGCTGCGCCGCGGCGAGCACCCAGAGACCGGCGGTGAACGCGGCCTGCACCGCCTGATCCGAGGTGAAGATCCAGTCGAGGAACGGCGCGGCGGCCGCCAGCAGGACGCCGGTGAGCACTCCGAAGGCTACGCCCCAGCGGATCATGGTGCGGGTCAGCGCATGCGCGAGCGCCCGGTTTCCCGCCCCGAGTTCCTTGCCGATGAGCGCCTGCGCGGCGATGGCCAGCGCGTCCAGCGCGAAGGCGAGGAAGGTGAAGACGGTCATCACCAGCTGGTGGGCTGCGAGGGACACCGGCCCCTGCGAGGTCGCGACCAGTACCGTCGCGAGGATCGCGAAGCGGAGGCTGGCGGTCCGCAGCATCAGCCAGGAGCCTACGTGCGCTGTTGCGCGGATTCCCCGCCAGGTGGGGCGAAGGGTCACCGCGTTGCTGCGTGAGGAACGGTAGATGATGACCAGGTAAACAGCAGCCATTCCCCACTGCGCAATGCTGGTTCCCAGTGCGGAGCCGGCCACCGAAAGGCCCGCGCCGTACACGAGCAGATAGTTGAGGACAATGTTGGCTCCAAAGCCGGCCGCCGCCACCACCAGGGGTGTGCGGGTGTCCTGCAGCCCCCGCAGCACGCCGGTTGCCGCGAGGACAACGAGCATGGCCGTGAGCCCCGGCATGGAGAACCGTAGGTAGTCAACGGCGAACTGATGTACCGCACCCTCCGCACCCATCCCGGCCGCCAGCGCCGGCGCGAAGATCCAGCCGGCCACCGACAGCACAACCCCGAGCAGCAGAGCCAGCCCCACGCCGTCGCGCCCCGCCGCCAGCGCATCCTGCAGGCGCCCGGCGCCGAGGAAGCGGGCGACCGCCGGCGTAGTGGAATAGGCAAGGAAAACCATCAGCCCGACGGCGGTCTGAAGCACCGTGGATGCCAGGCC
Source organism: Arthrobacter sp. 35/47 (assembly GCF_000520475.1). Taxonomy (NCBI): domain Bacteria; kingdom Bacillati; phylum Actinomycetota; class Actinomycetes; order Micrococcales; family Micrococcaceae; genus Arthrobacter; species Arthrobacter sp. 35/47. Next base: position 56,934 of record NZ_KI914583.1, on the reverse strand, counting down.
CAGGCCGGCGAGTTCATTGACGCCGAGATGGCCGACGATTGCCGAATCCGCCAGGAGGAACAGCGGCTCGGCGATCAACGCGCCGAAGGCCGGCACGGCAAGCCGGAGAATGGAGCGCCCGAGCTGCCGCCGGTCAGGAACGGTGGTGGTCACGGGACCCAGCTTAGACGCCGCCGCTGACGATCCGGAGGCGCTGTTCATGCCAACGAATTGCTAGGCTTGATACTCGCTTTCGCTACAGAGGGACGTCCATGAAAACTGAGGTAAAGCATTTCATCGCCGGCGGTGTCCTGATGTTCCTCAGCACCCTCTTCATCCCGCAGGGGATCTCCGATTTCGCGGGTGCAGCAGCACGCGGTGCGGCCGTCCCTCCTGGCTCCGGTGTGCTGCTCGCCATCGGTGCTGTGCTGATTTTGGCAGCCATCGCTCTCTTCGCGCGGGGCCAGGTGTTGCGCCACCGTGCCCGGGTTCGCGGTTCCGGGCAACGCGAGGACTGAAAAGTCACAGCCCCTTCTCGACCATCTCCAGCAGCCGCCCGGCCGCAAAGGCCCGCTGCTCACTGTCCAGGCTCCGCAGCGGTCCGTCGATCTCCAGCATCGCCAGCCCGTGCACCGACGACCACGCGAGAAACTCCGCTCCCGGACGTCGCTCCGCGGGAAGGACACCGGACTCAACCAGTCCGTCCAATGCCGCAGACAACAACTGGAACGGAGTCAGGCCGCTCTGGCCTGCGGATTCGGCGGTGGCCGCATCACGAAGATCCGTATGTCCCACGAACGCGGTGCGGAACAGTCCCGGCTGGGTCTGCGCGAAGCGCAGGTAACCGGCGCCGACCGCGCGCAGGCGCGCCTTGGCAACCGAGCCGGCGTCGTCATGGGGAGGAATGGCTGCCTGCTCCGCCTCAATTGAACCGGCCAGCTCGGCCTGCGCCGCCAGCGACACCGCGTGCAGCAGCGCGTTCTTGTCCTCGAAGTGCCGGTACGCGGCGTTCGGTGTCACGCCGGCCCGGCGGGTGACTTCGCGAAGCACGACGGCGGAGGGGCCGCCTTCGCGGGCAAGGTCGGTTCCAGCGGACACGAGGGCCCGCTGGAGGTCGCCGTGGCGGTAGGTGCTGCGCTTGCGGTGCGCCACCGGAGCCTCCTTACCGACCAGACTTATGTGAACACTGTAAACAAGTCTGCCACCGGTGCCTCTGTGGCCCTACGGAATTCAGCGCAGCGAGATTCAGCGCAGCGAGGCCAGCTCACCTTCAAGGTTCTGTTGGGCGGTGGCCGCCCACAGACTCCTGCCCTCGGCTGTGCGGTAGAGCGGGTCCAGGGTCAGTAAGCGCTCGACGACGGCGGACCTGCCCCGGCCGAAGTCGGCGTCCGATACGTGGGCGTACTCCTCCCGCACAGCCGCCACGTACCGCCGGTACGCAGCGGGTGGGCGGCCCAGTACGGCCAGGTCTGCGTCGCACAGCAACTCCCCCGCCCGGTCACCCCGGCCGGCGGCATGCGATGCGGTCAGCAGTACCAGGCGCCGGACTTCAGCTGGGTGGTCAAGAAAGGGCGTGAGAGCGGATTCGGCGAGTGCAGCCGAGGCTTCCTCGTCCTCTCCGGCCCGGCCGGCATAGACCGCATCGTGGAACCAGGCGGCGAGGCGGACGTACTGCCGGGTTCCGGCGTCGTCGTGTTCGGTGAAAAGGAGGTCCAGCGCCTCCAGCACCTCCAGCAGGTGTTCTGCGGTGTGATAGCGGCGGTGCGGCTCGGACCACCGGTCGAGCAGGTCGTTTCCGAGCCCGGGGGCGTCGGGGAGGGTCTGTTCCCAGCGCTGCAGCAGGGACTTCCGGATACGCTCCGGCCTCCGCTTCGCGGGTACCCGCAGCCCGCTGGCGATGAGCAGGCGGACGAGCGAGCCGCAGTCGACCTCCCGGGCTCCGAGCCGGACCAGCTCGTGGTACCGCCGCGCGGGAACGTCGTAGTGGTCAACGTCGAACGCGCGTTCGGTGACGCCGGCCCCGGCCGCGAAGGCATGGAGCTCGGTCAGGGAGGTGTCCGAGATCAGGTGGGAGAAGACCGTGCCGTGCGCGGGCCAGAGCGGCGGGTCGATGTACACGGCCATGAAAGCAAGCGTACTGGCCCGGCGTTTCCCGCTTGGAAAGGCCTTCCACAAAACCCCTGTACAGCCTCCGGCCGCTGTGCCATTGTTTACAGTGTCTACATGCGGTGCGCCTGATGTTGGTGTGTCCAGGGCAGCCCGCGTATTCCGCTTCGAAGAATCGAGCACCCATGGAAACCACCCTCCTCGCCATTGGAACCAAGAAGGGCTTGTGGCTCGCAACCAGCACGGACCGGCACAACTGGATGCTGTCGCAGCCCCACCACCTCATGACGGAGATCCCGAGCGTGGGGATCGATACCCGCGGCGGGCGGACCCGCATCCTCGTGGGCATGATGGATTGGCACTGGGGCCCCACCGTCGTGTACTCCGATGACCTCGGCGCCACCTGGTCCGAACCCGAGCAGGGCGCCATCAAGTTCGCGGAATCCGACGAGACCGCACTGGGCAGGATCTGGCAGCTGCAGCCGGATTCCGAGGAACGCCCGGGAGTGGTGTGGGCGGGCTGTGAGCCGATCTCGGTCTGGAAATCGACCGACGGCGGCGAGCACTTCGAACTTAACCGCGGCCTGTGGGATCACCCGCACCGCTCCGAGTGGGGCGCAGGCTTCGGCGGGGCAGCTGCGCACAGCGTGCT
>NZ_KI914583.1:40552-54097 GCF_000520475.1 Arthrobacter sp. 35/47 | reverse complement strand
CACAGCGTGCTTCCCAGCCCTGCCGATGACACCGTCCACGTTGCCATGAGCACCGGCGGCGTCTACCGCTCCACGGACGGCGGGCAATCCTGGGAGCCACGGAACAAGGGAATCTCCGCCTATTTCATGCCGGACCCGAACCCCGAGTTTGGCCAGTGCGTCCACAAGATCGCCCGCGACTCCGTGAACCCCCAGCGCCTCTATGCGCAGAACCACCACGGCGTCTACCGGTCCGACGACGGCGCCGAGACGTGGGAATCAATCGCCGACGGGTTGCCGGCGGACTTCGGTTTTGTGATGCTCTCGCATCCCCGCCGCAGCGGAACCGCCTGGGTTGTCCCCCTGAAGGCGGACGGCGAGCGGATCCCGCCGGATGCCCGGCTGGCAGTCCACCGCACCGACGACGCCGGTGCCACCTGGACACGGCTGGACAAGGGACTGCCTCCCACCGAATACAACGCCGTACTGCGCGATGCCGCCGGTGTGGACACCGCTGATCCGGTGGGCGTCTATTTCGGGACCCGGGGTGGTTCGGTCTATGCCAGCGCCGACGAGGGTGAAAACTTCACTGAAGTGGCATCGCACCTTCCGGACGTGCTCTGTGTGCGTGCCGCCGTCGTCGTCGGTTCTGCAGCGCCCGTTGCCTCGCCATGAGTCCCGTCACCGTTCTCATTCCGACCCTGCTGCGGCCGCTGGTCGGGGACCGCTCCGCCGTGGAGGTTCCGCTGGAAGCTCCCGCGCCGGTCTCCGCGGTCCTGGATTCCGTGGCTGACGGACGGCCCGTCTTCGCACGCCGGATCCGGGACGAGACCGGGGCACTGCGACGCTACGTGAATGTCTATGTGGACGGTGAGGACGTGCGCCGGGCGGACGGCCTTGCCACGCCGGTATCGCCGGGCTCCGAGGTGATGATCATTCAGTCGGTAGCGGGCGGCTGATTTCCCCGCAACCGGTGCGGAAGCTCCCCGACCCGCTGTTCACACCGTCCAATGCCCTCGTTGACCCGGACGGTTTCCGCACCGAGCAGGAGCCCGATTGAATAGCCGTGCGCGGTGCCCGAGAGGTCCTGGGCGGCGCGGGCCAGCCATGTGCGCAGGACGACGGCGTCCATGATTTCCCCGAGCTCCTGTTGGTATCGCTTGGCCTCCGCGGCGGCCCTGCGGCGCTTCTTACCCGGGCGCACACCGGCTGACATCAGCGCCGAACGCACATAGCGCACCTGTTTGACGGCCTTGCGCACCTCGTGGACATGCTCGAGGATCGCTTCTCCCCTGTCCCGGTTATCGGCGCCGGCGGCGACGCGTGCGGCCTTGCGGAGGCTGCGCTTGACCGTTCGATTGGCAAGCCAGCGGGAAGACTTGCCCTCTACCTTGTCGGTGAAGGGCGGCTGCCGGGCAAAGGCCTGAACGTCCGTGACCAGCTTCAGGTGTTCCTTCGTCTTCAGGTGTTGCTTTGCACGGGCGGCCGCGGTGGTCGCCTCGTCATCCGCCCTGCGTTGCAGCAGTTCCACGGTTTCACCGTCAATGGGCTGCCCGAGCGTTTCGACCCGGGCAGGCAGCAGCTCGGCGGTGATCTCTGCGTCGCGCGCTGCACCGAGCACCCGGGCCAGGTTCCTGAGCCGAAGGGCCAACTCATCGGCACGGCCGGAATCGAGAAGGGGCGATGCCGCCTTCAGGACGGCCCGTAGCGACCGACAGGTGACCCGCAGCTGGTGCGCCGCGTCGGGACGCGTCCGCCGGACTGCCTGGTCCCAGGAGACAAACTGTTCTGAAAGGTTCGTGAGGACCGCGGTGAGCGCAGCGGCAGCGTCCTCACGTTCGTTCCTCCCGCCGTCGTCGTCGGTTTTGCTTGGTGCGTCAGGGTGCTGCGGGCTCACGGGAACCATCATTCCTGACCTTGCCCGTGTCCACCACAGGAATTCGCGCCGCCCCTCACGGGGCGTTTCCTCCATGCTCGGCGGAGTAGCGTGGCTTCATGCCTGAGTTCCGGTATGACGTTGAGATCCTGCACCTGCTCGTGTCCCCGCAGCACGCCTATTTCGGCCGGGCACGGGATGGAGCAGCGGAAGTAGCGACAGTGGATGCCGCAGAGGCTGAGGTGGTTGCGGGTAAGGGGATTGTCGGGGACAGGTTCTTCGGGAAAGCGGCGCACATGGACGCTGCCGTCACGGTGTTCTCGGTGGAGGCCTTGGAGGCGATAGCCGCGGAGCTTGGCGCCGCCGCTTTCGATCCGATGCTGACCCGGCGCAATGTCATCCTCCGGGGTGCCCACCTGCCGCCGCTGGTCAGTGAGGAGTTCACGGTTGAATCCGGCAGCGGCCGGGTGACCCTGAAGGGCGGGCGGGCGGCGCATCCGTGTGCGTGGATGGACCGGATGCTCGCTCCCGGAGCGCATGCGGCCATGCGCGGCCGAGGTGGGGTGCGGTGCCAGCCGCTGACGTCCGGGGTTCTGCACAGGGGTCCTGGTGTGTTGGTGAGCCCGGTGGAGCTTGACCCGGTGCGGGCGGGCGAGCCGCATCGGCTGAAACCCGGTCGGCTGCCCTGACCGGTTGCCCGGCTGTTAGAACCCCCCGGTGTCAGCCGCCATGTTGTTGAAGCGCGAGTAGTGGCCCTGGAACCCGACCACGAGGGTCTTGGTGGGACCGTTACGGTGCTTCGCGACGATGACGTCGGCCTCGCCGGCCCGCGGTGACTCCTTGTCATAGACGTCATCACGGTGGAGGAGGATAACCATATCGGCATCCTGCTCGATTGAGTTGTGTACGGCGATTCCGTTGGCGACGAAGTTGTGGTTTCCGAGCACTGTTGCGTCGAATACCTCTTCCTCGCCGTCCGGTTCGATGCTGACAACGCTGTCCCAGAGAAGGTCATTGACGGCCATGACGTCGAGCTCCGCTGAATCCAGGACCGCGGCGACGCGAGCCAGCCGCTGCCGTGAGGGAGCCGCCTTGTAGAGCGTTGAACCACAGTATTGGGTTCCAAGAGCTGCCTGGAACTGACGGTGTGTCATATCCTTCTCGGCCAGAATGGATTTCACGTCATCCCAGACCTGGAGTGGAACGGTATCGACGTTGGTGTTGGCCGCCTTGTCGCGGATGAGCTCGAGCAGACGCCCGCATGCTGCCGAGCGGGCACCGTGAACACCGATCTCCTGGAGGAATCGCCGCTGATCATCCCCGCCGGAAACGTCAAGGGTGTAACCCGGGCGGTAGTTGGCCTTCGGGGTGGCCGTTTTCACGCGTGCACTGATTCCGAAGCGGAGAAGGAGACGCGCGACGTCGTCGACCAGGCGGCGGGAAGTCGAGGCGTAGTAGATGCGGCCGCCCGTGCCGGCACGGTTTACCGTCACGGAACCGTCCGTTGCCCACAGGTGTTTCAGGAACAGAGAGATCTGGGCTTTAGGTAGCGCAAAGACTTCCTCCGGCACGAACTTCTCGTGACTGCGCGCCCCGAAGAGGCTGAGCCCATCCAGCCACGCAGCAATCGGGTTCCGCTTGCCATGAGTCAACCGATAGGGCGCGGGGAGGCGAACCGTGATGCACCGTGCGGCGGCATAGTCATCTCGAACTGCTGTGATGCCGAAGAACTTCGCGGCTTCTGAAACAGCCACTACATTCGCTTCATCCTGGGTCGCGTAGCGGATCGGCTGGCGCTTCACAAAGGACCCGTCCCCCAACAGATGCGCCAGAAGAATGACTTGGGAGTCATCCCAATGGGTTCGCTCTGACGGGCCGTTGACGTGTCGGGGCACACCAAGTCGGTCCCCGACTTTCAAGTGCCCGAGGGCACGCCACCCGTCATAGGTGAAGAACGGGTGGTTCGACGTAGCTCGGATGGTCTTTCCTGAGGCGAGAGTGAGGCGATAGACCTCTTTGACTCCCGTTGAAAAAACGTGGGTCAGGTGGCGTTCGACATATCGCAGGCTGTCGTCCAGCGACCAGACCGGCACATCCCGAGCCCCGGAACGGAAGAGCTCACCCATGGTGGTTTCCGCTCCGGTGTCCGAGCGAAGCACCCGGGTATCGGCGGTGAGACAGCCAGATTCGCGAAGGTCTGAGACCATCGGCCGCTTGTCTGTGCGCTGCTCGGACCCACGGTTGAGCTGCGACAGGGCGACAACGGGGACGTTGAGCTCCTTGGCCAGCAGCTTCAGCGCACGCGAGAACTCCGAGACTTCCTGCTGGCGGGACTCCACCCGTTTTCCGGAGGACATCAGCTGCAGATAATCAAGGACAACGAGCTTCAGATCGTGCCGCTGCTTCAGCCGGCGGCACTTCGCGCGGATCTCCATCAGGGACATGTTGGGGCTGTCGTCGATGAAGAGCGGGGCATCATTCATGCGGCCCATCGTCGTGGCGATCTTCCCCCACTGCTCGTCCTTGACAGTTCCCTTACGCAGGTCCTGCAGGCCGATAGTGGCCTCCGCGGACAACAGGCGCATAGCAATTTCGTTTCGGCCCATTTCCAGGGAGAAGAAAACGGTGGTCATGTTGTGCTTGATGGCGGCCGATCGCGCCCAGTCGAGTGCGAACGTCGAGTTGTGTGTTGGTATAAAGGACCTGCCTGCCAGATACAGGTGTTCAGCGTTGGCCACCTGTATGCACCGGACCGGAACCGACCCAATCGGCTCCACGGACGTGATGAACCGCTGAGTCCGTTTCGGAGTAGACCGGCAGTCCCGCTCCTTGTGGAGGATCTGCTTCCGGGTAAGGCCAAACACCGTGTCTTCAGTCGAGAAAGTGATGACGAAGCAGGTCGAGGAGGCCACCCTGCGGCCTTTCACGGGCTTTTCCCACCAGCCCGTGCGGTACCCGAGACTCAATGCAAGCTCGCGGAAGTCACGCGCAAGCCGTTCATGCGTGACAGCAAACTGGACACAACCATTTACTGTAACAGTGCCGTCGGTATCGAGCAATCCGGCGAGAAGAGCGCGCCGCTGTGATTCACTCGCGCGCAGATACTGGGAGGGAATGTGTTTGTTCCCGAGCACCCCGAGGGTGCGCAACGCTGCGGCGAGGGCCGGATCTTCCTGGGCCGTGGCGTAACCTTCCCCTCCTATGCGGAGCAGAACCTCCTCGTCAGTGGTGGTGATTCTCGCTGCGGCCGACGCTCCGTCACCGAGCCACGCACCGAGGGTGTATGGCTCGATGGGAAGTTTGGCCTCGGGCAGGTCCAACGGCCGGGTATTGCGCACCGAGTGGTTCAGCCGCTTATCGCCGGTGTTGCACCGGAGGGTCTCAGCAATTTCCGCCGTTGTCCGGACTGCAGGGGCACTGCGTTGCAGACTTTGCGGTCCATTACGACCGATCATCTCCTGCGCAGCTTTGCGGGACGCCCGCGTATGGGTCAGCCACTGATGTTCCGCATCGGCAACGATGGTTGAGCCGTCGTCAAAGGTGACCCGGAAGCATGGCCGATCAGGCATCACTTCAGTAGCAGCAACAACCGTCGTCGGGCTGCCGTCAGCTGCAATCACCTCATCGCCCACGGACACTTCCCCCATGGTGGTCCAACCTGTGGGCGTGGGGAGCGGTGTGTCGAGAGCCAACGCCTTGCCCATAGCCGGCCTCGCCGCAATGACAATCATCTGTCCGCCATGCAGACCCTGGGTGAGCTCATCGAACTCATAGAAGCCCGTGGGGACTCCCGTCATTCCTTCGCCGCGATGTCCGGCCGATTCGATCTCATCGACGGTGCCCTCGATGATGTCCTTCAAGGGGACGTAGTCTTCTGCCGTGCGCCGTTCCGCGACCGCGTAGACCTCAGCCTGGGCGGCGTTGACAATGTCATCAACCTCGCCGTCATTGGAGTATCCGAGCTGCACAATCTTGGTGCCGGCATCCACCAGGCGGCGCAGGACAGCGCGCTCACGGACAATCTCAGCGTAGAAACCGGCGTTCGCGGCGGTGGGCACGGACTGGATCAGCGTGTGCAGGTAGGCAGGGCCGCCGATGCGGGAGATTTCCCCGCGCTTGGTGAGCTCATCCGAGACCGTGACGGCATCCGCGGGTTCGCCGCGGCCATAGAGGTCGATGATCGATTCGTAGATGCTCTCGTGGGCCGGGCGGTAGAAGTCCACTCCGCGCAGCACTTCGACGCAGTCTGCGATGGCGTCCTTCGAGAGCATCATTCCGCCAAGGACGGACTGCTCAGCCACGAGGTCTTGGGGAGGGGTCCGGGAGAATCCGGGTGAACGCGTGTCTTCTGATGAATCCGCATGAGCCAAAGACACTGGTGCGGCCTTTCTTCCCGAAACTTCCCCGAATCCCTACACCGGGTGCCCGTAGGCGGACGGTGAATCCGAGCTGAATAACCATAGGTACCAGCCGCCACCGACAGTCTCTGCGGTATGGGATACCCCGCAACGGTAGTGCCCGGCAGCCCACCTGCCAACTGAGTTATCCACAGGGGGTGTGAATAAGTGGGTAATTGTCCGGCGTGTTGTGTGGGGACACTGGGGATAACTATGTGGATTTACATCGGACATTCCCCATAACTCCGTTCTGACCTGCGCAAACACCCTGCGCAGCCTGTGGAGAAAAAGATTTTTGGGCCAACATTCATCCCCGGCTTCCGTGTTGACAGAAGCAGAAATTGCCCGTATCGCGGTGTGTTTATGCACCGGCTATCCACAACGGACGATCAAATAACTATGGCCTGGGTCACACTGCATTCCGGCCGCGACATGCCTCTATGCCATGCTGATGATGTATCGGTTCTGGATATACAAACGAGGGAATACTCCACTTGAAGGACATACCGCTGGCGTCGAGTGCACCGTCCTGGTAATTGCGCCTCCGGCCAGCTGGGGCTCAATGAGCTCCGCCCCAAGAGCAGAGCACAGCAAAGGCCCCCACTCCGTGAAGAGTGAGGGCCTTTACGCCGAACCAAAAACTAGCGCGTCGCGACTACCCCGAACTCGCTTCGCTCGTCCGGGGACCCCTCGTCGCTAGCTGGCGACGACGTCCAGATCGATGACAGCGGCAACGTCCTCGTGCAGACGGACGTTGGCCTGGTAGCTGCCGACAGACTTGATGTGTGCCGGCAGTTCAACCTTGCGCTTGTCGATGGAACCGAGTCCGGCGGCCTCGACAGCCTTTGCGACGTCGTCGGCCTTTACGGTCCCGAAGAGGCGGCCTGACTCGCCGGCCTTGACGGTCAGCTTGACCGGCTTGGCCTGCAGGGCTGCAGCCTGACGTTGGGCGTCCTCAAGGGATGCGTGCTCGCGAGCGGCACGTGCAGCCTTGATGGACTCCACCTGCTTCTCGCCACCCTTGGTCCAGGTGAGAGCGAAGCCGCGGGGCAGAAGGTAGTTACGTGCGTAACCGTTCTTTACCTCGACTACATCGCCTGCGGTGCCCAGACCGGTGACTTCCTGGGTAAGAATAAGCTTTGCCATGGTGTGTTCCTTTCCTTAGCCGCGGCCTGCGCCGGAGTAAGGCAGGAGGGCAACTTCGCGGGCGTTCTTGATTGCCAGAGCGATTTTGCGCTGTTCCTGCACGGTCACACCGGTTACACGGCGCGCACGGATCTTTCCGCGGTCGGAAATGAACTTACGCAGCAGTGCTACGTCCTTGTAGTCGATGACGGTGACGTCAGCGGCCTTCAAGGGGTTGGACTTTGGTTTGGGCTTACGAAGTTCAGCCTTAGCCATCGTGGTGCTCCTTATGTCTGGTGGAGCCCGCAGAACGGTTCTGCGGGATGGGAATTATCTGGTGAAAGCGCCTCCATATGCGGCGGCGCTTCCTGGAAGGCCTAGAAGGGGGGTTCGGACGAATCCGGACCGTTGCCCCAGCCCGACGAGTTTCCGCCGGCCGGTGCACCCCATGGATCCTGCTGCGCAGGCTGCTGGCTCTGCTGGCCGCCGCCGCCCCAACCCTGGTTGGAGCCGCCACCGGCACCGCCGCCGAAGCCGCCGCCGCCACCACCGCCGGAGCGCTGGGTGCGGCTTACCTTGGCGGATGCGTAGCGCAGGGATGGACCGATTTCGTCCACCTCCAGCTCCATGACGGTGCGCTTCTCGCCTTCCTTGGTGTCATACGAGCGTGACTTGAGGCGGCCCTGTGCAACAACGCGGGTTCCCTTGGTGAGGGTTTCCGCGACGTTCTCAGCCGCTTCACGCCAGACCGACGCCCGGAGGAACAGCGTTTCGCCGTCCTTCCACTCGTTGGACTGACGGTCGAAGGTCCGCGGCGTCGACGCAATGGTGAAATTAGCCACTGCAGAGCCTGACGGGGTGAAACGAAGTTCCGGGTCGCTGGTGAGATTACCGACGACCGTGATTGTGGTCTCGCCTGCCATGGTGCCTCCTACGGTCACGGGCCCACCGGAGTGGACCTGGTTGAAAGCCGAAACTACTCGGCGGAAACCTTCTGCTCCTCGGGGCGGATGATCTTGGTGCGCATGATGGTCTCGTTCAGACCAAGCTGGCGGTCAAGTTCAGCAGCAACAGCCGGGGTGGCGGTGAAGTTGACGACGGCGTAAATGCCCTCGGACTTCTTCTTGATTTCGTAGGCCAACCGGCGACGTCCCCAGATGTCTACCTTGTCAACAGTGCCTTCACCGTTGCGTACAACGTTCAGGAACTTCTCAAGGGTTGGCTCAACGGTACGTTCCTCGACATCGGGGTCGATGATTACCATCAGTTCATATGCACGCATTTGTGAACCCACCTCCTCTGGGCTAAACGGTCGCGGTCCTTCCGCAACAGGAGGTTCTTTTGCGTTGTCCCGTGCGGCTGCCACCGCCTTACTTCCAGCGATGCCACGTCCGGCACGGACTCATCAATACTACCGGACCGGAAACGGGTCTCCGAACCGGCTGTGGACAACCCTCCGGGCCTAGGAAACCGGGTCGTGGGAGACCGAGAAGAACCGGCGCGCCACCCGGGTGAGCTGGTAGGGGTCCTCCACACCGCACAATTCCCGTGCGGAATGCATGGACAACAGCGGAACGCCGACGTCAACGGTACGGATTCCCAGCCTGGTCGCAGTGAGCGGACCGATGGTGGATCCGCACGGCATCACGTTGTTGGACACGAACTCCTGGTATGGCGCACCGGCGTCCCTGCACAGGCGCGCCCAATAGGCGGCACCCGGAGCATCGGTGGTGTACCGCTGGTTCGCGTTGATCTTCAGCAGCGGACCGCCGCCGAGAACAGGGTGGTTGGCAGGGTCGTGACGCTCCGCATAGTTGGGATGGACGGCGTGACCGGCATCCGCGGAAACACAGAACGACGACGCGAAGGCCCGCCGCCGCTGCTCCTCACCGGCTCCGAGGCCCGCGGAAATCCGGTGCAGCATGTCCTCGAGGAACGGTCCGCTGGCACCCGAACGCGAACCGCTGCCGACTTCCTCGTGATCAAAGGCGGCCAGCACAGCAATGGGTGCGCTCCCGGCGTCGTTCCTGGTTGCCTGAATGAGGGCCGTGAGGCCGGCGTGCACTGAGGAGAGGTTGTCCAGCCGCCCCGACGCGAAGAATTCCCCGTCCGCCCCGAAGACGCGGGGTTGCTGGGTGTCGGCAACGACGACGTCGAAACCGCCGATGTCCCGCGCCTCCAGGTCGGCGTCCACGGCAAGGATCTGCAGGAGGTCCGCCCGGGCCGGATCGCCGAGGCCCCAGACCGGATTCATGTGCTGCTGCTTGTCGAGCTTCAGCCCGTCGTTGACCGACCGGTCAAGGTGGATGGCCAGCTGGGGGAAGCGCAGCAGCGGCCCGGTATGGACCAGGTGCTCGGCGCCGTCGTGGGTGACCACCCGGCCGGCGAGCGCCAGCTCACGGTCCAGCCAGGAGTTCAGCAGGGGCCCGCCGTAGACCTCGACGCCGGCCTGCAGCCAGCCGTGGCGGCCGATGGTGGGTTTGGGCTTGAGTTTGAAGGACGGCGAGTCGGTGTGGGCGCCGAGGATGTGGAAGGCCGTGGTTTCCGTTGCGGACGGCGGCGTGATCCACGCGATCAGGGCGCCGTCGCGGATCACGTAGAAGCGGCCGGGTCCGCCGTCCCAGGCGTCAGCCTCGTGCAGCCGGGTGAACCCGGCGGCCTCCAGGCGCACCCCTCCCTGGTGGGCGGCATGAAAGCTCGACGGCGAGGCACTGACGTAGGCGCCGAGGTCGGCGATGTGGGCGTGAGCGGCAGTCATGATGCAAGACTAGCTGCCGGGCGCGGTCTAGAAATCGAGGCCCTGGCTCGGGGTGACCAGGCCTGTCTCGTAGGCATACACCACGGCCTGAACCCTGTCCCGCAGATGCAGCTTGGTGAGAATGCGGCGCACGTGGGTTTTCACCGTCGCCTCGGACAGGAAGAACCGGCGTGCCAGCTCGGCGTTCGACAGCCCCTCGGCGATGGCGCCCAGCACTTCGAGCTCCCTCGGTGTCAGGTCCTGCAGCAGCGGGTCGCGGGGAAGTTTCGGCGTGTCGGGCCGGGAGCGGACGTATTCCTCGAGTAGGCGCTGCGTGACGCGGGGCGCGACGACCGCGTCGCCGCTGGCCACCACGCGGACGGCGTGGACCAGCTCCTTGGGCCCGACGTCCTTGAGCAGGAACGCCGAGGCGCCTGCCCGGAGGCCTGCGAACGCGTACTCATCGAGGTCGAAGGTGGTGAGGATGATGATCCGGGCACAGGCGCCGGATCCGGTGATACGCCGCGTGGCCTCGATCCCATCCAGTACCGGCATGCGCACATCCATGAGGACGACGTCGGGCTCCAGCCGTTCGGTAAGGCGCACAGCTTCCGCGCCGTCGGAGGCTTCCCCGACGATCCGCATGTCCTCCTCGCCCTCGAGGATGAGGCGGAATCCCATCCGCAGCAGGGGCTGGTCATCCACCAGGAGGACTCTGATCGGTTGGCTCACGCGGTTTTCTCCTGAAGATTCTCGGCGGGGGTGTGCAGTTCTGCCGTGACCGTCCAGCCGCCGGCCGCGCCCGGGCCGCAGTTCACCGTACCGCCGTAGATGGCGGCACGCTCCCGCATGCCGGCGATCCCCTGGCCGGAGCCGACCGACGGGACGGGGTCCATGGCGCCCCGGCCGTCGTCGGACACCCGGACCGTGACGGTGTCACCGGTCCTGGCGATCCGCACGTCGACTGCGGTGACGGCCTTGGCGTAGCGCAGCACGTTGGTCAGTGACTCCTGGACAATCCGGTAGACGGTCACCTGGAAGGCGGCATCGTCCGGCAGGCCCGGGCCGCTCACCTGCAGCCGGATGGGGAGGCCGGCGGCGCGGAAACCCTCGAGCAAGCCGGTCAGGGATCCGCCGGCCGGGAGCGGTGCGAGCGGGGCGGCGTCAGGCCCTTCACGCAGGACGCCCAGGACCCGGCGCATGTCCGCGAGGGCTGTCCGTCCGGTTGCGGAGAGCTCCGCAAGCACCTCCCGTGCGCGGTCCTGGTCCCGCTTCACTACAACTGCGGCGCCGTCCGAGAGTGCGATCATCACGGACAGGGAGTGGGCAACGACGTCGTGCATTTCGCGGGCGATCCGGTTCCGTTCATTGGCGGAGGCGAGTTCGGCGTTGCGCTCCGCCCACTCGCGGAGCTCGTTTTCGTGCAGTCTTTCGCGGCGGACGGTGGCGCCGAACCCGACGGCCACCACGTACCACATGACCGCGAAACCCATGATGACCCAGATCAGGTAGGGCTCCTCGACCGGCAGGGCATCGGGAATGAAGGCCAGCGGAACCACCGAGGTGGCAACGGCGGCCCCGAATGCGATGATTGCGGTCCGCAGCGGGAAGGCGACGGCCACCGCGTACAGGGCGAACCAGATCGCAATACCCACCGTCGACCGCGCGTCGGTGATCATGAGCGCAGCCGGCTCGGTGACGCAGAGCAGCCCGAGGACGATCAGCGGACGGCGGCGCCGGAAGAACAGGATGAGCGCGGCGATACCGATGGGAACCAGGCCCTGCCAACCGGCGGCCTCCTCGACGGGCAGGAGGACATTGGGCAGGCTCGCCACGAGGAACAGCAGGACGACGACGGTGTCCATCATGTGCGGATGGGAGCGGAAATATCCGCGGACGGGGCCGAGCCGCCGTGCGTTGATCTCGGTGAAGGAGACGGCGGCCGTTCGCTCCGCCGTCTCCTTCACCGAGGCTTTTTCACTCATGGAGTGAGCTTATGGCGTGTGCCGGTGCATCCGGTTACACGTCCCGTTTCCGGGTGACAATGAGCGATATGACCAGCAGGACGAGCGCCCAGCCGGTGAGCACCAGCGCGCCCTGCCCCTGTGTGAGGGCGCCGTCGGCGATGGTGATTGCCACCATCTGTTCGCCGGCGCTGCTGGGGAGGAAGCGCGCGGCGTCGGGAATCCAGTCGGCAATGCCGGCGAGCAGCGTAGCCACAAGGATGGGGACCACAAACAGGAGGCCGATGGTCGTGACAACGCCCCCGGCGGTGTTCCGCAGCAGCGTGCCGATGGACATCGCCAGGACGGCCACCAGGGCCAGGACGGATCCGGTGTTGATGATGTGCAGGAGGACGCCGTCGGTGTCCAGCCCGAACGCGAGCTCGGACGGCGCGAGAATCGGCTGGGCGACAAAGTACCCGGCAAACGCGGAACCCGCCCCCAGCACAAAGGCGATCAGCGCGAACACCAGCTGCTTGGCCAGCAGCGCCGGGATGCGTTTGGGGACCGCAACCATGGTGGACCGGATCATGCCGGTTCCCCATTCCGAGGCGATCAGCACCACAGCGAGCGATCCGATCAGCAGCTGCCCGAACACCAGCCCGGAACCCGGAATGGTGGCAACCAGTGACGTTGCGTCCGGGGCGCCCTGCACCTGGGCAGCCATCTCGGGGTTCGACTGCAGGTCGAGCAGCACCGTGGTCTGCCACGCGAACAGCGCTGCCAGGCCCACCATGATCACCACGGTGCTGGTCAGCATGATCACTGTGGAGGGAATGGTGGTGACCTTGATCCATTCGGACTTCAGGACCCGCAGGAAGTTCACGCCGGGGCCGGAGGCTGCACCGCGGCGGGCTGCTGTGTGTTCCGGGTTGGGTGCGGTGGCTGTGTGGGCCATGGCTACCTGCCTTCCTCGGCGCCGGTTCCGGCGGGTGACTGCGGAAGAGTATGGGAGTGGTACTCGACCTCGTCGGTGGTGAGCTGCATGTAGGCGTCCTCGAGCGAGGCCTGCAGCGGCGTCAGTTCGTAGACGAGGATGCGTCCGGCGAGCGCCGCCTCGGCGATCCGGCGGGAATCCGCCCCCGTGATCTCGAGGAGTTCCGGCTCGAGCTGCTGGCTGGTGACGCCGTCGGCCGCGAGCGCCCGCACCAGCTCTGCCGGGTTGTCGGTGCGTACGCGGGTGCGGGACTGGCCGTGTCCGTCGAGGATCTCGCTGATGGGGGCGTCGGCAATGATGCGCCCCCGCCCGATGACGATGAGATGGTCGGCGGTGAGCGCCATCTCGGACATCAGGTGCGAGGAGAGGAACACCGTGCGGCCCTCAGCCGCCAGACCCTTGGCCAGGTGCCGTACCCACTGGACACCTTCGGGATCGAGGCCGTTGACCGGCTCGTCGAGGATGACGGTGTGCGGATCACCGAGCAGCGC
>NZ_KI914583.1:30503-40452 GCF_000520475.1 Arthrobacter sp. 35/47 | reverse complement strand
GATGACGGTGTGCGGATCACCGAGCAGCGCGCAGGCGATGCCGAGCCGCTGTCCCATGCCGAGGGAGAAACCGCCGACCCGCTTCTTTGCAACCGGCCCGAGGCCCGTCATCTCGATGACTTCCCTCACGCGGCTGTTGGGGATGCCGTGCGTGGCGGCCATCGCGCGCAGGTGGTTGTACGCGGAGCGTTTGGTGTGGACGGCCTTCGCGTCGAGAAGGGCTCCCACCTCGCGCAGGGGGGCCGAATGCTGGGCGTAATGCTTGCCGTTGACCCGCACGTCACCGCCAGAGGGATTGTCGAGGCCGACGATCATGCGCATGGTGGTGGACTTGCCCGCACCGTTGGGTCCCAGGAAGCCGGTGACGCGGCCCGGTTTCACGGTGAACGAGATTCCGTCTACGGCGGTTTTGGCGCCATAGCGTTTGGACAGGTCTACTGCCTCAATCATGGGGGCGTCCTTGGGGAAAGGGGATGCGGAGTACTTCCACCCTACGGAGTTCCGGGCTGCGCGGCGCCGACCCGCGGGATGATCTTCGCGCACTTCAGGGTCCGTCGAAAGGATGACCTCCGCCCCTCTTCCGATCTAGGTGGCGGCGAGCGCCTGCGGCCGGCCGGGGACTTCCAGTTCGTGCTGCTCGAAGGTCTCCAGATCCACCACGGTGATGCCGGGCCAGAATCCGTCCCGCGTGTAGCCACCCGAGAGCAGGGCGTACAGCCTGCCCGTCTCCGGGTGAATCCACGGGATCACGTTCTCATGCAGCCGGTTCAGCGGCACCACCTCCTCCGCGCCTGACCCCAGGTCGCGGACCGTGAGGTTCGGGGAGCCGGTGGCATTGCCGAAAGCCCCGGTTCCCACCACCAGCAGACGATCTCCGGCGAGCACCGTTCCGTGCTGGTGCGAGTTCGCCGTCATCTCCTCCACAGTCACAGTCCCCCGAACAGGGTCAACGACGGCGAGCGCCAGTCCCTGATAGGGCAGGAGGAGGTTGCCGGCGTCGTCCACTGCGCCGTAATGCGGCTTTTCCCAGGAGGCGAGGCCGCCGTGGGTGCCGAAGGGTGCCACTTCGATCCGCCGGGCTGCGAGGGTCGCGGGGTTGACCACGTGGACCGAGAAGGAATCGTGGTCGATCGTATAGACCTCGGAGCCGTCAGCGGACAACAGCAGGTCGAAGGGCCGCAGCCCCACCTCGACGGTTCCGACCGTCCGGCCCCCGGCAACGTCCATTTTCTCCAGGACCGACGTGCCGTCAGCCCGAAGCACAGCGACGTAGACGGTCGCCCCGTCGGCGCTGGCAACGATCCCGGTGCCGCCCGCCCGGTACTCGCCGTAGCCGATTCCGCCCGCCGGGTTGGCATAGGGAATCAGGGCAGTACGACGGCGGTCATCCAGGTCCACTACCGCCACACCTTCCGCCGTGGAGACGAAGGCCCGGCCGTCCACGACATATACGTCCCAGGGCGCCGCCCCGACCGGGATCCTGTCCTCCACAGGGTTCCCGGCAGCAGCGGGATCGATGACCAGCAAGCTGTCCCCCACCGCGTCCGTGGCCAGGACAAGGGACTTCGAGGACGGAGAAGGCGAGGCCGCAGCAGAGGGCGACGGCGCCGAGGAAGGTGTGGGCACGGCAGGGGCGGGAGACCCAGAGCGCACCGGAGAAGGCGCGGCCGCCGTCGAAGAGGAAGAAGAGGAAGAAGGGGAAGGGGAAGGACCGGGCACCGCCGTACAGGCTGTCAGGAGCAGCAGGAAGGAAACGACGGCGGCGCGGCGGAGCATGCATCCATTGTCGCCCCCCGGTTAGAGCGGGCCGTCCAGATAACGCTGGACAGTCGGCGCAACCAGCCGGACAACCTCCTCCCGGTTCGCCGAAGCAAGCGGCTCAAGCCGCAGAACGTACCGGGCCATCACCATGCCCATGACCTGGCTGGCGGCGAGCGAGGCCCGGAGCCGCGCGTCCTCCTCCGTCATCCCCGTGGTGATCAGCGCAAAAATCCGCCGGCCGAGGACCTCGCGCATGAGGGCCGCCTGGGTCCGCGACCCCACGGCCCCACGCAGCAGCGCCAACAGCGCCGGCTGCGCGGGCGACTCCCACAGCGCCAGCAGGGTCCGCACCAGCTCTTCACCGCGCTCCGGAACGGGACAGCGTACGACGCCGGCGAGCACCTGGGCGGGATCGGCCGGCAGTTCTATGCAGGCGGCGAAGAGCTCGTCCTTGCTGTCGAAGTAGTGGTGAATGAGCGCCGGATCCACACCGGCAGCACGGGCGACCCCCCGGAGGCTGGCGCCGTCGAAACCGTGCTCGGCGAACATTCCGCGCGCCGTCGCAATGATGTGGGCGCGGGTATCCCCGGAGCCGGCCCTCCGGCCGCGCAGCGCCCTGCTCACGAGGTCCGGCGCCGGAGAGTCAGTGAGGCCAGCAGCAGCACCGCGACAATGACCGCGCCGATCACCGCGATGTCCGACCAGAGCTGGGCCGAAGGTTCGGAGTTCCCCGCGATCTCGAACAGTGCATCGACCGAATACGTCAGCGGCAGAACACCGGACACAGCCTCGAGGATCTCGTTCATGTCGTCCCGCGCCACAAAGAGTCCACAGAGCAGGATCTGCGGGACCACCACCACCGGCATGAACTGCACAGCCTGGAACTCGGTACGCGCAAAGGCCGAGCACAGCAGGCCCAGGGCAACCCCGAGGACCGCATTGACGACCGCGACCATCACCACCAGTCCCGGGCTGCCCTCAATGGCGAGGTCAAAGGTCCAGTAGGCGATCGCCGTGGCCACGCAGGCCTGTAGCGCCGCCATGAGTGAGAAGGCCAGCGCGTATCCGAACAACAGGTCAGCCTTGTGGATCGGTGTGGTCAGCAGGCGCTCAAGGGTGCCGGAGGTCCGTTCGCGGAGCATGGTGATCGAGGTGACCAGGAACATCACCACGAACGGGAAGATGGCCAGCATCATGAGCCCCACCCGGTCGAACGTCCGCGGGGCTCCGGGCGGCAGCGTCTCGTTCTCGTACAGGAAGTAGACAACGGCCAGCAGCAGCGCCGGAACCACCAGGATCAGGGCGATGCTGCGCGGATCGCTTCGGAGCTGGCGCAGAACCCTCCCGCAGGTGGCCACCAGCATGGCCGCGTTCATGACGCCACCTCAGCGTTCTGAGCCTGGATGAGGCGCAGGAAGGCGAGTTCCAGGTCATCAGTGGCGCCGCGCCGTCGTAGTTCCTGCGGAGTAAGCTGCGCGAGCAGGCGGCCTTCGCGAAGCAGCAGCAGGGAATCACATCTGCCCGCCTCCTCCATCACGTGGCTGGAGATGATCAGCGTGGTTCCCTCGGCTGCGAGTGCCGCGAAGCGGTTCCAGAGGTCCACCCGGAGCACCGGGTCCAGGCCCACGGTCGGTTCATCGAGCACCAGCAGCACCGGCCGCGCCACGAGGGCGCAGGCGAGGGAGACGCGGCTGAACTGCCCTCCGGAGAGGTCGCGCGCCTTGCGCCGCCGCAGGTCAGAAAGCCCGACGGCGTCAACGGCCGCCTGCGCATCCCTTCCGTCGGCGCCCGCCATCGCACCGAAGTAGCGGACGTTCGCTTCGACCGTCAGGTCCGGGTACACGCTCGGATCCTGCGTCATGTATCCCACCCGGCGGCGCAGCGAGGGGTGGCCCGCCGCCCTGCCCAGTACGACGACGGACCCGCCACCGATCCTCTGTGCGCCCACTATGGCGCGCATGAGAGTGGTTTTTCCGCTTCCTGACGGCCCCAGGAGGCCGGTGATCCGCCCGGAGGGAAGGGTGAAGCTGAGGTCCGTGAGGACCCGGTGCCGTCCGCGGTTGATCATGAGGCCGGATACTTCCACCGCGTCCGGTTCCGCGGCCCGCTGTGCGGTCATGACCGCCTCCCGCTAATTCACCAGTTGGTGAATTAAGGGTAGATCCGTGGGAACAACCGGTCAACGGGAACTGACGGACGCAAACTTCCTGACCGCGAGCGGCACGAAAATCACCAGCATCACCACGATCCCGATGATCACGGTGACGATCGGGTTCTGCAGCGTCCAGGCGGTTGGCTCGGGGAATTCCGGGTTGGTGTTACCGAACAGGAGCCGCGCGGATTCCACCAGCGCGGACACCGGGTTCCACTCCGCGATGTTCTTCAGTACCTCGGGCATGGTGTGGATCGGGACAAAGGCGTTCGAGATGAAGGTCAGCGGGAACAGGATCATGAAGGACGCGTTGTTGATGACCTCCGGGCTGCGCACGCTCATTCCGAGCAGGGCCATCACCCAGCTGAACGAGTAGGAGAACAGTAGGAGGACACCGACTCCGCCGAGAAAACCCCAGAACGACGTCGTTACGCGCCACCCGACCACCCAGCCGGTTCCCATCATGATCAGCATGGAGATGCTGTTGATGACCAGGTCGCCGTTGGTGCGTCCGATCAGCACCGCCGCCGGACTCATGGGCAGCGTACGGAAGCGGTCGATGATCCCGTCCTTGAGGTCCTGTGCCATGGCGGCTCCGGAGAACGTTGAGCCGAAGATGACCGTCTGCGCAAAGATGCCGGCCATCAGGAAGTTCACGTAGTCAGGCACGTTCATGGCGCCGGCGTACACCTGGCTGAACAGGAGGACAAACATGATGGGTTGAAGGATGGTGAAGACCAGGATCTCCGGCACGCGTTTGATCTTGATCAGGTTGCGGCGGGTGGCGATCCAGCCGTCCGAAACGAACTGGGCGAGCGGTGAACCCACGCTCTCGAAGGCGGGTTGACTGACCGCGGTCATTTCGCTGTCTCCATTTCAGTGCTGTCGGTGCTGGTCTCGTCTTCGGCTTTGTGGCCGGTGAGCTTGAGGAAGACATCATCCAGGGTGGGCCTGCGCATCCCGGCGTCATGCAGCTCGATGCCCGCCTCGCCGAGGTCCGAGAGCACGTACTGCAGTGCGCGCGGGCCTTCGACGACGGACACCTCCACGGTGCGGTCGTTCACGGCGGGAGTACCGTCACCATGGCGTGCAAGGATCTCTCGCGCCGCTCCGGCGTCGGCCTCGTTCACCAGCGTGACGACTACCCGGTGGCCGCCGATCTGCGCCTTCAGCTGATCGGACGTGCCCTCGGCGATGACCTTTCCGCCGTCGATCACCGCAATGTCATCGGAGAGGTGATCGGCCTCCTCCAGGTACTGCGTGGTGAGAAGCAGCGTGGTGCCGTCATTCACCAGTTGCGTAATGATTTCCCACAGGGCCAGCCGGCTGCGCGGGTCCAACCCGGTGGTGGGCTCGTCGAGGAACAGGATCTTGGGGTTGATCACCAGTGCGCCGGCAAGGTCGATGCGGCGTCTCATACCGCCGGAGAATCCCTTGACGGGACGGTTGCCGGCCTCGGTCAGCTCGAACTGTTCAATCAGTTCCTGGGCCCGTTTCCGCGCGGTGCGGGCACCGAGGTGATAGAGCCTGCCCACCATCTCGAGGTTCTCGAACCCGGTCAGGTTCTCATCGACCGCGGCGTACTGGCCGGACGCCCCGATGATGCGCCGTGCCGCCTTGGGGTTGTGGAGCACGTCGATCCCGTCGATGTGCGCCGTACCCTCATCGGGCCTGATGAGCGTGGTGAGCACCTTGACCGCCGTCGTCTTGCCCGCTCCGTTGGGACCGAGCAGGGCCTTCACGGTTCCCTGGGGCACGGACAGGTTGAGGCCGGCGAGCGCATGCACGGGGCCGCTTTTAGAGGTGTACGTCTTCTTCAGACCTTCGGCCTGAATGATTGTCATGGGTAAACCCTAGGTTTGGGGGGATTTCGGATGAAGGGGATCGCGGACAGGTTCAGTCCGCTACCTCGACGGCGCTTCGGAGGACACCGGCACTCCATGCCACAGGAACTGGGCAAGATCCGAGCCTAGTCACCGCGCCGCCCTTCCCGCGTCCTCCTCAAGGAGTATCTCTCCGCCGTTGACCCAAATAGCCCGCCGTGCGCACGGCAGCCCTTGACGACCTTCATGCGCAGGTCGAGAGTTACTAGAGACGCCCGTATTTCGGGTGCCGCTCGCCATGCAGAGACATGCGAGCCCCTCTTCAGGAAGGTGGAGGCAATGGATGCAACGACGTTGACCTGGGTCATCATCGGGATCATTGTGGTCCTGCTCATCATCGGTTTGATTATTTTTCTGGGACGCAAGCGCCAACAGGCCCATGTTCAGGAAAAGCGGCGTGAGGACCACGAGCGCGCGAACCAGATCCGGGAGGAAGCGCACGCAAAGGATCTTGAGGCACGCGAGCGCGAGGCACACGCAACCCGCGCATCGGCTGAGGCCCAGCAGGCCGAAGTGGACGCCGAGCGGAAGCGCCAGGAAGCGGAACAGCGCCAGGCCGATGCACAGGGACTGCGCCGCGAGACCGACGAGCGCGCCCGCCAGGCGGACGAAATCGACCCTGAGGTCACGGACGACCGCTCACACCGGGACCACAACCGCGGGAACGACGGCGAGCACCGGGACCACAACCGCAGGGACGACACTGAAACCCGGAACGACGCGGAGTACCGGGACGACAGGGTCCACTCGGACGGCCCCGATCACCGGGACGACGCGGATCCGGGACGCTCCGGACGGCACTGACTTCATCAACCACGAGGCGGGCAGCTCCACGGACTGTCCGCCCGTCGTCGTCTCTTCCCTGTCCAGTCTGAACAGACGACGACGGCGTCAGGACGGAATGCGCGAGCCTTCCGGTTCGCTCGCCGGGCGTTCTGCTGCGGCCGGCGCCACGAGGAAGGATGCCAGGACCGCCACGCCGACGGCGAGCAGTGCGTTGCGGATCCCCACCTGATCGCCGAGGAATCCGAGCAGTGGCGGGCCGGCGAGGAACGCCATGTATCCGATGGTCGAAACCACCGACACGCGGGCGGCCGCGAACCGCGGCTCATCGGCGGCGGCGGACATGCCCATCGGGAAACCGAGGGCAGCACCGGTCCCCCACAGCACCGCGCCGGCCCCGGCAAGCAGCACGTTGGGCGCGAAAACGAAGAGCAGCAGGCCAACCAGCGACGACGCGAGGCTCACCTGCAGCACGCGGACCCGTCCGAACCGGTCGATGAACCCGCCGCCCACAAAACGGAAAAGCGTCATCGAGGCGACGAACACACCGAACATCAGGGCGCCCACAGCCTCGCTGGCACCGAGCCCGTCGACAGTTGCCTTCGCCACCCAGTCATTTGCTGCGCCCTCCGTCAGCGCCGCTCCCAGTACCACCAGCCCGATCAGGAGCGTGCGTGGCTCCTTCCAGGCGGCGAGGCCGTTGCGTCGGGGGGAGGCGTCGTCGTCGTGCTGGTGCGCATGAGGGATTTCGGGCAGGAAGTAGCGCGGAATCCACAGCGAAATGGCCAGTACCAAAACCGCGACGCCGAACAGGTGCGTGGACAGGGCAATCCCGGTCGCCGCGAGACCCGCGCCGGCCACCGCGCCCAGGAACGCGCCGCCGCTGAAGGCGGCGTGGAACTTCGGCATGATGGTGCGCATGAGCCGGCGTTCGACGTCGGCGCCTTCCAGGTTCTGCGCCACGTCCCACAGTCCGATTCCGAGACCGAAAATAAACAGGCCGGCCGCCGTAAGGATCACCGATTCGGCAACCAGCCCACTGGCTATGGTTGACGCGGCAATAGTCGAGAGAATTCCGCCCACCCGCACGGCATTCGCGGTGCCGATCCGAGCCGCGACCCCGCCGGACAGCGGCAGGGAAATCATCGAGCCGATGGCGGCCACCAGGAGCAGCGTGCCTGTCTGCCCATCGCTCAAACCCAGGACGTCCGACGCCGACGGGATGCGGGCCGCCCAACTGGCGAAGACCAGCCCATTGAGCCCGAAAATTGCGAAGGTTGCCCACATGGCCGGATTGAGGTTGGTTTGCACCTGTAAACCGTATGCGGACCGGCCCGGCGGGTCCACCGCCGGGGGGCAGTGTGAGGAACGTTACGGCCCTAGCGGGAGCGCTGAACCCGACCCTCGTCCCACACCGGAGTCTCGGACTCGTACACTTTCCCGTCCTCGCCGAACACCAGGAACCGGTCGAAGCTCCGCGCAAACCAGCGGTCATGGGTCACCGCGAGCACCGTGCCCTCGAAGGCGTCGATTGCACGTTCCAGCGCCTCGGCGGAATGGAGGTCGAGGTTGTCGGTGGGCTCGTCGAGGAGCAGCAGGGTAGCGCCGGAGAGTTCCAGCAGCAGGATCTGCAGGCGTGCCTGCTGGCCACCGGACAGGGAATCGTAGAGCTGCTCCGACTGGCCGGCAAGGCCGTAGCGGTCCAGCACGGCGGACGCCGCTTCACGCCCCAGACCGGACCGGTGATCGTCCCCGCGGTGCAGGATGTCGAGCAGGCTCCGGCCCAGCAGATCGGGGCGAACGTGAGTCTGGGCAAAGAACCCGGGCCGGATGCGCGCCCCGAGCTTGACGACGCCGGTGTGCGGCACCGGCGCAATGCTCACCTCTGACACCGGCTCATGCTCCTTCTCCGGGTCCGTGCCGCCTGCGGCAAGCAGCCGGAGGAAGTGCGACTTCCCGGATCCGTTCGAGCCGAGCACCCCTACCCGATCCCCGAACCAGATCTCGGTACTGAACGGCTTCATCAGGCCGGTGAGCTCAAGCTTCTGCGCCACCACGGCACGCTTGGCGGTGCGCCCGCCCTTGAGCCGCATGGTGACGTTCTGCTCGATCGGGATCGCCTCCGGCGGCCCGGCCTCCAGGAATTTCGCCAGCCGCGTCTGGGCAGCGTGGTAGCGGTTCGCCATGTCCGAGCGGAACGCCGCCTTGTTCTTGTACATGTTCACGAGCTCTTTGAGCTTGATGTGCTCCTCGTCCCAGCGCCGCCGCAGTTCCTCGAACCGCGCATTCCGGTCACTTCGAGCCTGCAGGTAGGTGCCGAACCCGCCGCCGTGTACCCAGCTGGAGGCTCCGAGTGCGCCCGGTTCCAGGGTCACGATGCGGGTGGCTGCGTTGTTGAGCAGCTCCCGGTCGTGGCTGACAAAGAGTACTGACTTGCCGGACTCGTTGAGCTTCGCCTCGAGCCAGCGCTTCCCGGGTACGTCGAGGTAGTTGTCCGGCTCGTCGAGGAGAAGGAGGTCATCCGGTCCGGCGAACAGCGCCTCGAGCACCAGCCGCTTCTGTTCACCGCCGGACAATGACGACGCCGCCCGGTATTGCGCGCGCTCATACAGCAGCCCGAGCGCCGCCATCGTCACTTCATCCCAGATGGTTTCATGTTCATACCCGCCGGCGTCTCCCCAATCGGCAATCGCCTGGGCGTAGCGCATCTGGGTGGGTTCGTCGTCGTGCTCCATCATGGCGAGCTCGGCGTCGTCGATGCGTTTGGCAGCTGCGGCGAGCGCGGGCGGAGCTGCGGAGACCAGGAGGTCGCGGACGGTGGTGTCGTCGCGGACCTGACCCACGAACTGGCGCATGATGCCCATGGACCCGGAGCGGGTGACAGCGCCCTCATCGGCGGTGATGTCCCCGGCAACAATGCGCAGGAGGGTGGTCTTGCCGGTGCCGTTCGGTCCGATCAGGGCAGTCTTGTGGCCCTCTCCCACCTTGAAGGTGACGCCGTTGAGCAACTGCCGGCCGTCGGAGAGGAAGTAGTCGATGTTGGAAACGTCAAGGTGTGCCACGGGTCCAGTCTTTCACCCGTGCGGAATTCACCGTTAACTGAAGCAGGGCCGCCCCGTGAGGGACGGCCCTGCTGAAGCACTCCGTTTAGAGAGCGTCCACCACAACAACCAGAACGTTGTCGACGATGTTCACGTCGACGACATCCTGTACATCGATGTCGTTCTCATTCAATGCCTGGACGGTGAGACCGTTCAGCACGTTGTTGTTTTCCACGTCCACGTCGATATCACTGAGGACATCGCCTTCAACGTTGACCAACTGAATCTGGTCCACGTCGACGGTGCGGTCGAGATTCACGGCGGCTCGA
>NZ_KI914583.1:7014-30403 GCF_000520475.1 Arthrobacter sp. 35/47 | reverse complement strand
AGCCCGCCGATCGCTCCTGCGTTCTGTCCGCCAACCACGCCGACACTCTCAAGGGGTGCGGCCTGGGCCATACCGGCTCCGCCGAATGCGAGGGCTCCGGTAACAGCTACGGTTGCGATAGTGCGCTTCGTGTTCATGGTTGTACTCCTTCGATTAGACTTTGGGGTTCTAATCCCGGCGTGCCCCTAGACCGTAGACAGATCGCTCCGGGAAAGCAAGCTGGCTTACTATTTGTAGTGGTCTATGTACGGGGGCCGGAGGAGCATTCAGGCGATCACGCCATGCTGCGGAACGCTTTCTCGCGGAGGCCGGCACGCTGCTGGTTGGTCAAGGACAGCCACTTAGCCGGGGTCAACCTCAGCTCCGCAAGGATGCGCCGGTCCTCGATCGACAACACCGTCGGTGGGGCCACGCGGCGCGGACGGCGCAAACGGCTGAGGCCTGCGGCCCCCACCACCAGCGCCAGGACCGTCACCACTATCAGGACAGCAACTAATTCCATACTCATGATTTCTCCTGCGGACGGGTCTTCTCCCGGCCGCCACCGGGAAGAAGTGCTCATGATCCACGCGGAGCCTTGGGAAAACGCTGGTTGATGTGCCGGGTCAGGTGACGCAGGATGGGACGACCATGGAAAAGGTCAGCCCCACCTACGTCAACTTCGCCAGCATTCTTGATCCGCAGACGCGGGCGCAGAACCTGAAGACGGCGTCAATGCCCTTCATCTATCCGCACCTTGCGAGCATGCCGGACGCCCATCTGGGCAAGGGCGCCGCCGTCGGGTCGGTCATACCGACCGTTGGAGCCATCATTCCGGCGGCCGTCGGTGTGGATATCGGCTGCGGGATGATCGCCGTGCGGACCCAGTTCAGCGTCGGAGACCTGGACGGGTTGAACCGCCGGACCCTCCGTCAGGCGATCGAGCGCGCCATCCCCCTCTCGGCCGGCCACAGCAACAAACGGGTGCTCCCCTCCGCTGAAGCCCGGGTGGAGCGCCTCGACGGTGAGGCTGCGAGCGCAGGGTTCGATCCGGCGTCGTACTCCAGGCAGTGGATGCTGCAGCTGGGGTCGCTGGGGTCCGGGAACCATTTCATTGAGGTGAGTCTCGACGAGAACGACGGCGTGTGGCTCTTCCTCCACAGCGGCTCGCGGGGGGTGGGCAACCGGATTGCGCAACGGCACATCCGGGTGGCGCTGGATCTGTGCGACAGACGCGGCATCACCCTTCCGGACAACGACCTCGCCTACCTCAGCGAAGACGACGAGGAGTTCTGGTCCTACATCCGGGAACTCCGGTGGGCGCAGGACTTCGCACTGCTGAACCGCGAGGAGATGATGGACCGCGTCCTCGACTGCGTGGCGCAGTGGACGGGCGTCACCGTCGAAGAGCAGGAGCGCATCAACTGCCACCACAACTACACCGCCCAGGAACAGCACTACGGCAAACAGGTGTGGCTGAGCCGAAAGGGCGCCATTGACGCCTCCACAGGGAGGCCTGGCCTGATACCGGGATCGATGGGGACGGCGTCATACGTGGTCGAGGGCCTCGGTTACGCGCCGTCCCTGAACTCCGCCCCGCATGGAGCCGGCCGCGAGTACAGCCGCTCGGCGGCGCGGCGGACCTTCACCCGGGATGAGTTGCGGCGCGCGATGCGCGGCATCGAGTACCGCGACACCGACGCGTTCATTGACGAAATCCCGGCGGCCTACAAGGACATCGACGTGGTGATGGAGGACGCCCGGGACCTGGTGCGCGTCCGCCACACCCTGCGCCAGATCGTCAACGTGAAGGGCGACTGACCGGCGGGTTTCCGCGCCCGAAGTCGTTGAAGCTGTACACGTGCAGCCCCGCGAATCCGCCGGACTTCTCCACGGAGCGCACCAGCGGCGAGGGATCGTACGACGACGGCGCGAGCACCGAGCGCAGCAGCGAACCGCTGCGCTGTGCGAACTTCAGTGACGGACCGACGCCGATGCGCCCGGCGAGCGCAAGAAGCCGGGTGCGGCGGACGCGGCCGGGAACGCCCCCCCAGACCGGGACGGTCACACCGTCCGCCCGGAGCCTTCCCACGTAGTCTGTGAGAACCTCACCGGAGAAGCACATCTGCGTGACCGCCCAGCTGCCGAACTCCTGCTTCCTGAGGAGCAGCTCAGTCAGTTCGGGCTCGGCAATGGTGGGATGACCCTCCGGGTAGGCAGCGAAGCCGACGTCGAATCCGCCGATTTCTGCCAGATCCTCCAGAAGCGGCAGGCTCCACGCGTAGGGCCCCGCGGTCTCCCGGGAATCACCGGCAATCACAAAGACATCCCGCACACCCGCATCGCCCAGCCGGGCCGCGAACTCCGTCAGCTGGTGCCTGGACGCGATGGTCCGGGCGGCCAGATGGGGCACCGCCCGGTACCCCAGGGCGGCGAGTTCTCCCGCGAGCTGCACCGTCTCCTCCGGCCCGTGGTGGGGAAGGCAGGTGATGGTGACCGTTGTTCCCGGGGCGAGGTGCCGCCGCACCTGGGCGACGACGTCCCCGCCGGGGACAATCTCAACCCGGGCCGGGAGCCCCACTCAGCACTCCACCACGTTCAGCGCGAGCCCGCCCCGCGCGGTTTCCTTGTACTTGTCCATCATGTCCGCGCCGGTCTCACGCATGGTCTTGATGGCGGCGTCGAGGGAGACGAAGTGCTGCCCGTCGCCGCGGACCGCCATGCGGGCTGCGGTGATGGCCTTGATGGCACCGACTGCGTTGCGTTCGATGCAGGGGATCTGTACCAGTCCACCGACCGGATCGCACGTCAGTCCCAGGTTGTGTTCGATGCCGATCTCGGCGGCGTTTTCCACCTGCTCAGGCGTACCGCCCAGCACCTCGGCGAGCCCGGCAGCGGCCATGGCGCAGGCAGAACCGACCTCGCCCTGGCAGCCTACTTCCGCCCCGGAGATGGATGCGTTCTTCTTGAAGAGGGCACCGACAGCGGTGGCGGCGAGCAGAAAGCGGATGACGCCGTCGTCGTTGGCTCCTGGAACAAAGTCCGTGTAGTACTTCAGGACGGCCGGGATGATCCCGGCAGCGCCGTTGGTGGGCGCGGTGACCACACGCCCGCCGGCGGCGTTTTCCTCATTCACGGCGAGCGCAAACAGGGTGACCCATTCCATGGTGCTGAGGTGGTCATTCGGATCCGCCTCCTTGCGGAGCAGTTCAAGCTGCCTGGCGGCGCGGCGCCGCACGTGAAGGCCGCCCGGAAGGACGCCGCTGTTGGTGGAGCCGCGACGGATGGTGTCCTGCATGACGTCCCAGATTTCGAGCAGGCCCTCGCGGACTTCCTGCTCGGATCGGGCGGCCAGTTCATTGGCGAGAACTATCTCGGAAAAGGACTTTCCGGTTGCGGCGGCGATCCCCAGCAGCTGCTCACCGGACTCGAAGGGGTAGCTGACCGCAACCGTGCTGTCGGTCGGCAGGTCAACGCCGATCTGGTCCTCGTCCAGCACAAATCCACCGCCGACGGAGTAGTACTCCCGGGCGAGGAGAAGCATGCCGTCAGCGTTATATGCCGAATAGCGCATACCGTTGGTGTGGTAGTCCAGGCGCTGCCTGCGGTGCAGGATGAGGTCCTTCTCCGGGTCGAACGCGATCTCGTGCGTACCCGCCAGCCGAAGCACCTTCGATGTTGAGATTCCTTCCACGCGCGGTTCGGCCCGCTCCGGATCGGTGAGGTGGGGCTGCTCCCCCTCCAGTCCGAGAATCACGGCCTTGACCGTCCCGTGCCCGTGGCCGGTCACGCCGAGCGATCCGAACAATTCGGCCTTCACCCGGTGTACCTGGGGAAGAAGGTCCCGCTCGACCAGCAGCCGCGTATACAGGTACGCCGCCGTCATCGGTCCACCCGTATGCGAACTTGAGGGACCGATTCCGATCTTGAACAGGTCGAAGGCGCTGATGGTCATGAGCGGCCCGGCCGCCTGTAGAACGGCAGTTCAACCACTGTGAAGCCCTCGGGGCGCCCGCGCAGGTCCACCTCAAGTTCCGTACCGGGGTCCGCCAGAGCCGTCTCCACATAGGCCAGCGCAATGGGATAGCCGAGGGTCGGGCTGGGGAGCCCGGAGGTCACGGTTCCGACGGTGCGTCCGTCCGCGACGACGCCGTACCCGGCGCGCGCCGACCTCCGCCCGGTGCCGCGGAGGCCCACCAATTTCCGAGCCGGGGTCTCCCCCTTGAGCGGTTCAAGCACCGATCGGCCCACGAAGTCGTCGGACTTCTTCAGGCTGACCACCGGGCCCAGACCCGCCTCGAAAGGATTGGTGTCCAGACCCAGCTCATGCCCGTACAGCGGCATGCCAGCCTCGAGCCGCAGCGAGTCGCGGGCGGCCAGCCCGCACGGCGCCAGTCCGTGCCCGTCTCCGGCCTCCGTCACGGCATTCCACAGCTGTGCAGCGTCACCGCTTCCGATGAAGAGCTCGAACCCGTCCTCGCCGGTGTACCCGGTCCGGGCCAGGAGGACCCGCAGGCCTGCGAGCTCCACGTGGACCGCGGCGTAGTACTTCAGCGAGGTGATTGCCGCCTGGTCCGAACCGGTGGCCATACCGAGCAGGATCGCCTCGGCGTTGGGGCCCTGAACCGCGATGAGAGCGGTCTCTTCGGACTGGTCCTCCACCTGCACGTCGAAGTTCACGGCCCGCTCCCGCAGTTCGGCGGCCACGGCGTCCGAGTTCGATGCGTTGGGGACCACCAGGAACTCATCCTCGGCGAGACGATAGGTGATGAGGTCATCGATCACCCCGCCTTCCGGCGTGCAGATGAGCGAATACTTGGCTTTCCCGACGGCGATGACGGCGAGATTGGAGACGAGCGCATAATTCAGGAACTCCGCAGCCTGGGGGCCGCTGACCAACACCTCGCCCATGTGGGAGAGGTCGAAGATCCCGGCGGCGCGGCGGACTGTGTGGTGTTCCTCAAGTTCACTGCGGTACTTCAGCGGCATCTGCCAGCCGCCGAAGTCGGTGAACGCTGCGCCAAGTCCCTGGTGCTGGGCATAGAGGGCGGTCTGCTTGGTCATGGTTCTCCCTAGTCTTCGAATTCCTCGATCGGAGGGCATGAGCAGACAAGGTTCCGGTCTCCGTGTGCACCGTCGATGCGGCGTACCGGAGCGAAGTACTTGTCATGGCGCAGCGTGCGCAACGGGAAGGCTGCCAGCTCCCGGGGATACGCAGAGGACCAGTCGTCGCTGATCAGCATCTGTGCCGTATGCGGGGCCTGCCGGAGCGGACTCTCTTCAAGCTGCCATTCACCGGACCCCACGCGGTCGATCTCACCGCGGATGGCGATCATCGCGTCGATGAAGCGGTCCAGCTCGGCAAGGTCCTCGGACTCCGTCGGCTCGACCATGAGCGTGCCGGCAACCGGGAAGCTCAGCGTCGGTGCGTGGAAGCCGTAGTCGATGAGACGTTTGGCGACGTCCTCGGCGGTGACCCCGGTCCTGGCCGTGAGTGCGCGGAGATCAAGGATGCACTCGTGGGCCACCAGACCGTTCTCGCCCGAGTAGAGCACGGGGAAGTGCTCGTTCAGGCGGGCGGCCACGTAGTTCGCGGCCAGGAGCGCCGACTTGGTGGCAGCCGTCAGCCCCTCGCTGCCCATCAGCGCAACGTAGGCCCAGGAAATGGGGAGGACGCCTGCCGAACCGAAACGGGACGCTGAGATCGGAACACCGGAGACGCCGTCGTGGTCGTCGCGCTGGACGCCGTTGGCGTCCCCGGGCAGGAACGGCACGAGGTGCTCTGCCACCGCAACCGGTCCGACGCCGGGGCCGCCGCCGCCGTGCGGGATGCAGAAGGTCTTGTGGAGGTTCAGGTGGGAGACGTCGCCGCCGAACTCGCCCGGCTTCGCGAGCCCGACCAGCGCGTTGAGGTTGGCACCGTCGATGTACACCTGGCCGCCGGCCGAGTGCACCTGGTCGCAGACCCAGCGCACGTCTTCCTCGAAGACGCCGTGGGTGGAGGGGTAGGTGATCATGATCGCGGACAGGGTCTCCCGGTTCGCCTCGATCTTCGCCTGCAGGTCATCATGGTCGATGTTGCCGTTCTGGGCGGTCTTCACCACCACCACCTTCATCCCGGCGAGCACCGCCGATGCGGCGTTAGTGCCGTGCGCCGATGACGGGATGAGGCACACGGTACGGGCCTCGTCACCGCGCGAGAGGTGGTAGTTGCGGATTGCCAGGAGTCCGGCGAGCTCGCCCTGCGACCCGGCGTTCGGCTGGATGGAGACCTTGGCGTAGCCGGTGATCTCGGCGAGGCGGTTCTCGAGATCGTCGATCAGGTGGCGCCAGCCCTCGGTCTGGTGCTCCGGCGCGAACGGATGGATGGTGGCGAACTCCGGCCAGGAGATGGGCTCCATCTCAACCGTGGCGTTGAGCTTCATGGTGCAGGAGCCCAGCGGGATCATGGTCCGGTCCAGCGCCAGGTCCCGGTCGGAGAGCGCGCGCAGGTAGCGCAGCATCTGCGTTTCCGAGCGGTGGAGCGAGAAGACCGGGTGGGTCATGTACGACGACGTCCGCTGCAGCTCAGCGGGAATCGTTGCTTCTCCCCCGCCCGGCAGCTCAACGCCGAAGACCTCCGCGATGGTCTCCAGGTGGGCATCCGTGGTGGTCTCGTCGCACGAGATGCCGACATGGTCTGAATCGGCCAGGCGAAGGTTGATGCCGCGCTTTTCCGCCGCAGCGACCAGGTCCTCGGCCTTCCCCTCCGCCTTCACCAGGAGGGTGTCGAAGAACTGCCCGTGGACCGTGCCCGGGAGAGCGGCCGCAAGCCTCGCAGCCCTGGAATGGACGCGCTCGGCGATGGCCTTCAGCCCATCCGGGCCGTGGTAAACGCCGTACATGCTGGCCACGATCGCCAGCAGCGCCTGGGCGGTGCAGATGTTGGACGTCGCCTTCTCCCGGCGAATGTGCTGCTCGCGGGTCTGCAGTGCGAGGCGGTAGGCGGGAGCGCCGTCGGCGTCCTTCGACACACCGACCAGGCGGCCCGGAAGCATACGCTCCAGTCCCTTGCGGACGGCCATGTAGGCTGCGTGAGGCCCGCCGAAGAACAGAGGAACACCGAAGCGCTGGGCCGAGCCGACGGCAATATCCGCGCCCTGTTCGCCGGGCGGGGTGATCAGTGTCAGCGCAAGAAGGTCAGCCGCCACCGTAACCAGGGCACCGGCGTCGTGCGCTTTGGCGATGAGGTCCGCATGATCGCGCAGGGCACCAGAGGTGCCGGGCTGCTGCAGGACAATGCCGTTGATGTCACCCTCGGGCATCCCGTTCGAGAGATCAGCAACCTCGATCTCGAAGCCCAGCGCCTCGGCGCGGCCCTTGACCACGGCGATGGTCTGCGGCAGGCAGTCCGCATCCAGCACAGTGCGGCCGCCCTTGTTCCTGCCCGAGCGGCGCATCAACAGAACCGCTTCCGCTACCGCGGATGCTTCATCGAGCAGGGAAGCGTTGGCGATCGGGAGGGCCGTGAGGTCCTGGACCATGGTCTGGAAATTCAACAGTGCTTCAAGGCGGCCCTGGGAAATCTCCGGCTGGTATGGGGTGTACGCGGTGTACCAGGCGGGTGATTCGAGGACGTTGCGGCGGATGACCGGCGGCGTCACGGTGTCGTAGTAGCCCTGGCCGATCATCTGCACGGCGGTCGTGTTCCTCGCCGCGATGCGGCGGAGCTCCGCGAGCGCTTCCGACTCACTCAGGGCGTGGGGAAGATCCAGACCTTCTGCGATGCGGATGCTCGCCGGCACCGCCACGTCAACGAGCTTGTCCAGGCTGGGATAACCGAGAACCTTGAGCATGTGCTCGGCATCGCCCGGGCGCGGACCGATATGACGGTCGGAGAAGGTTGATTCCGTGGGAAAGGTCATGGGAACTCCGTAGCTCAGTGTCCACTCCCCAAGGGCGCGGACTATGGTCGGGTTCCTCCCCGCTCTGTATTGGACCTGAGAGATTCGGCGAACACGCCGTTCGCGTTGCACCGTCGGTGGGCACAACCCAGATGGGCGTGCCGCTTTCCAGAGTTGCCTGTCCGCTGCGGTGCTGGGCCTGAGAGATTCCCGGGGAGGATTTGCTCCTACGGCGCCTGCCCGTGTGAAATCCACGGCAGAACTCTCCCGCGGCGGGTCATCGGCGTTTGATAAGAAGATGGCTATTCAGTTGTGGTCGGAACCAACCTTACTCTCCGGCATGGGGTCCCTGAAATGGATCGGACACCCTCCCGGAGCTCCTGTGGGCTGTCCGCAGCAAAAAGTTGCACCTACAACTAGTGGCGGGCTACCCTTTAGTTAAAGATTCAACTAACGCGGAGGATCCCATGCCCGTCTCACCCGTCCGCCTGAACCACGCTGTGCTGTTTGTCGCCGATCTTGAGCGCGCCGAAGCCTTTTACACCGGAGTCATGGGCATGGAGGTCGCTGCACGCGAACCGCGCGCCAATGCCGCATTCATGCGGCTGCCCCGCTCCGGAAACCACCACGACCTCGGCCTGTTTGGGGTGGGAGCGGGCGCTGCACCGAAGGTACCCGGCGGTATCGGGCTCTATCACCTCGCCTGGCAGGTGGACACCCTTGAGGAACTGGCCGAGGCCCGGGCGATCCTGAAGGAATCCGGCGCCTATTCGGGCGAATCCAGCCACGGAGCGACCAAGAGCATCTACGGCGCCGATCCGGACGGCAACGAGTTCGAGATCATGTGGATGCTGCCCAGGGACGCCTGGGGCGAGTATGAAAACTCCGCGCCCGTTGACCGCCTTGACCTCGACTCCGAGCTCAGCCGGTGGTCGGGCGTGCAGACGGCAGGCCGCATCGTGACCGGAGACCGCACGGAATCCACGGAGGATCACGCGTGAGCTCCTTCCCTGACCCCATCGTCGCCTGGCACAGCGCCGACGACGCCGATCGGCCGTTGGTGGTACTGCTCCACGGCCGCGGCGCTGACGAGGCAGGGATTATCGGCCTCGCCGATCACCTGCCTTCCGGTGCCTCCTATGCGGCGGTGCGTGCGCCGATCCCTGCGGGCGGCGGCTATGCCTGGTTCGCGAACCGGGGAATCGGGCGCCCCGTCGCCGAATCTCTTCGGGAAACGATGGACTGGTTCCGGGAATGGTTGGCCGGGGTTGCACCGGAAGGCCGTTCCGTCCTGCTCCTCGGCTTCAGCGGGGGCGCCGCCTTCGCCGGCGGTCTACTGCTGGATGCACCGGAACGCTTCGCCGGCGGTGCCATCCTCTACGGCACGCTGCCGTTCGATGCCGGCGTACCGGTCACGCCCGCGCGGCTGGCGGGCGTGCCCGTGTTCGTGGCACAGGGAGATGCCGACACCGTCATTCCGGCGGAACTGCTCGAGCGCACGTGGGACTATCTGCTCGGCGACTCGGGTGCTCCCACTTACGCGCGCCGCGACGCGGGCGGTCACAGCCTGAGCCCGCAGACGGTCGATGAACTGGGAGGGTGGGTCGCTGAACGCCTTCTGTTCCTGCAGCGCCGCGGGCAGCAGCCCGCAGGGTAGGGCCTAGGCAGCAGGCGACAGCCCGGGCATCGGAAGGCCGAAGACATCCTTCAGTGCCAGCTTCGCAGCGTGATAACCGCCCATGCCGTGCACTCCCGGCCCGGGCGGAGTGGACGCCGAGCACAGGTAGAGGCCCTTCGCCGGCATCCGCCAGGGATTGGGTCCGAGCGACGGACGTGCCAGCAGCTGCGGGATGGTAACCGCACCGCCGCTGAAATCGCCGCCCACATAGTTCTCGTTGTAGCGTTCCAGGTCAGCCGCCGTCATCACGTGGGAACGGACGACGACGTCACGGAAGCCGGGCGCGAACCGCTCGATCTGCCGCACTATTGCCTCCGTCATGTCCCTGGTGGACCCGTGGGGCACGTGGCAGTAGGTCCAGAGGACGTGGCGCCCGTGCGGAGCGCGGGAGGGATCAAACCCGGACGGCTGGGAGACCAGGACGTAGGGGCTGTCCGGATGTCGTCCCGCCGCCACAGCGGCTTCGGATGCCGCCGTTTCCGCACGGGTACCGCCCACATGGACCGTTCCCGCGGACCGCACCTCCTCGTTGGCCCACGGCACCGGCTCGGACAGGATGAAATCCACCTTGCAGGCGCCGTCACCGAACCTGAACCTGTCCAGCGTGGCGAGGTACTTCTGCGGCAGCCGCCCGCCTGCAATCCGCGCGGCAACGTTCGGGGAGACGTCGAGCAGGACCGCCCGGGCGCCGTCGAGCTCGCCTACGGAGTCGACCGTTTGCCCGGTGTGGATTACTCCGCCGTGGGCACGGATGTCCTCCGCCATCGCGTCCACGAGAGCCTGTGATCCGCCGAGCGGGATGGGCCACCCGCCGGCATGCGCGAGGGCACCGAGCGTCAGCCCGGCACCCGCGGCTGCGGGCGAGGGCAACCGTCCCACGGCATGCGCGGCAACACCGGTGAACAGTGCGGCTGCTTCTTCCGTCGAGAAGCGCAGGTTCCACAGCCCGGAGCCCTGCTCCAAAGTGGCCAGGCCAAGGAGTGCGGCCGCCAGCGGGTGCCGCGGCACGCGCAGGAACTGGTTCAGCCCCGTGTCCACCACGCCGTCGATGTGCTGGACCAGCGGCCGCATCAGGCGTCGCCAGGCCTGCCC
This sequence comes from Arthrobacter sp. 35/47, assembly GCF_000520475.1. Lineage (NCBI taxonomy): Bacteria > Bacillati > Actinomycetota > Actinomycetes > Micrococcales > Micrococcaceae > Arthrobacter > Arthrobacter sp. 35/47. Next base: position 19,771 of record NZ_KI914583.1, on the reverse strand, counting down.
GTCCTTTCCGAGCCCCTGAACCGTCCGCCCGAGGTCGCGGTAGGCGAGGCCCGCGCGGCCGCCACCCAGCGGATTGGCGTAGGACAGCTCCGGCACTTCAAAGCGGACCCGTTCCTCCAGTCCAAACTCCCGGAAGAACGGGGAGGCCAGCGCCATCGGGTGCACCGCCGAGCAGACATCGTGGAAGTGGTCCGGCTCGAGCAGCTCCATGGTGCGCGCTCCGCCGCCGATGGTCCGCCCGGCCTCGAAGACTTCAATGTTCAGTCCAGCCCGTGCCATCACGACGCCGGCCGCCAGCCCGTTGGGCCCGGCCCCGACTATCGCGACGTCCGCCATGACTAGCTCCCAGCCCCGGAACGGCCTGCCCGCAGCCTGGCGAGCGACGACGCCGCCCCCATCAGAAGCGCACGGCCCTTCGCGGGCGCCGTGCGCCGGAAGGACAACAGTCCGGCGACCAGGCGGTACCTGCCGGGGTTAAGCGGAATGTCGTAGGTCGTGGGGATGTCCACGACGTTCTTCGAGAAGTTGCGTTTGAAGGTGGTCACGTTGACGAGCTGGGGGTAGTTCTCGCTCACGATGCCGGTGAGGCCGCATGCAGTGTTTCCCGCCGCCTTCAACTGCCTGAACGCTTCCCACAGCAGCAGGTACGGCGCGAAGGTCTTCCGCGCATCGAGGGTGCTGGCTGCAAAGTAGTAGACCGAATAGCCGCGGTACTCGGTGGTGATGAGCCAGCTCACCGCCCGGTTGTCGACGTAGGCCACCATGAGCCGAAGATAATCACCGAGCGTCGAGAGCAGCTTCTCGTAGTAATCGGCGCCGAAGCTCGAGAAGCCGTCGCGCTCCGCTGTTTCCTGAAGGATCGGGTAGAGGTCCTTCCGAAACACGTCCACCCAGTCCTCCCGCTCTATGGTCCGGATTTCCACCCCTGAGCGTTCCGCACGGCGGATGCTGTTCCGGGCGTTGGGCCTGAAGGACTTGAAAATCGCATCCTCGGAGGGCGTCAGATCGACGACGATCTCACGCTCGTACCAGCCGTGCTCAATGGGCCCGTCCGCGGGGGGCTGCGGGTGCTGGACCTGCATGCGGACGTAAAGCGGGTCTGTGCCGGGATCGGCAGCGAACTGCCGCTGAACCGTCCGCATCAGGCGAAGCTCTGCCTCCGGGGAACGGTCGGTGAGCCAGACCGGGCCGTTGATCGACACCAGGGATTCACGGAACCTGCGCCGCACCCGGAGCAGGCTCATCAGCACCGCCGGCGCACCGCCGTCGTCATAGTAGGCCCATAGACCGTAGGGTTCCCGGCCCAGGCTCCGCTCGAAGGCGGCCCACTGGGGGGTCTGCTCGAGGGGGATCACGACGCCGGGATGAGCCGATGCCAGCGCTTCGAAAGCCTCAGGGGTAAGGCGTTCGCTGCGGAAGACGGATTCTGTCACTGAGGGTCTTTCGGTGCGGGAGTATGCGGATCCGGACGGGACTCGTTCCAGCCTACCGGAGGGGTCCGGTCCGATCAGGAGCCGTGTTGAAAGGGCCGCCGGCAGGATCATCGATCTGCAGGCGGCGTACCGGATCATATTTCGGCTCCAGTATGTGATGTGCCACGCAGTACATGAGGTACCCGGTCACCAGCAGACGCGCAAACACCGCGGCCACAAAGTAGGGCGAGTCGATGTTGTTCTCCACTGCGCCCGACGACGCCTCCCGGGCAACATACATCCAGAAGGCCCACCAGTGCAGCACTTCCACCAGCTGCCAGACAACAAATATTCTCCAGTCGACATAGGACAGTGCCAGGAAGGGAAGGAGCCACAATGTGAGCTCGGGCCGGTAGTTGGGAAGAACGAGAACTAGCGCTCCCATCAGGAGAAACACCACCTGGGGAAGCCGCGGCCGCCGTGGAGCCTTCAGGACCAGCAGCACTATCAGCCCTCCAAGCACGCTGAAGGCCCCGACCGCCAGGAGCGTCGCCGTCTCTGACGCAAGAGCCGGAACGCCCAGCCGCTCAGCCAGGAGGTCATAGCCCGCCCAGAGCGAGGATGAAATGTTCAGGCGCGCGGGGTCGTACTGCCAGGGAAGCGCCAGGGCCTGCCCCGGACCAAACGGAAGAACCATGAGGAACCAGATCGCCCCCATCGAGCCGCCGGCGAGCAGAACCGCCCGCCATCGGCCGGTACGCGCTGCCAGCAAAGCCATCGCCGCCAAAACCAGCACCACGTGGATGCTGAAACCGGCACCGAACCCCAGCAGCACGCCCGCCATCACGTAGCGGTGCCGGGCAAACGCCAGCACCGAGGCCACGCTGAGGCCTACGGACAGCAGCGCCCAACCCGACGTGGCAGTGAGGATCAGGATGGGCGCTGTTGCAACTATTGCCGCGTCCCACGGCCGCCGGCTGGCAAGCCGTGCGGTTCCAAGGACAACGCCGATCCACGCCGCGGCAATCAGCACCGCATGGAGGTCGAAAAACTGAACCACCGTCTCCGTACGGACTATTCCGTCCGACGACGCCGGCACCAGCAGCGAGACCAGTCCCGCCACCACCCCGGTCAACAGCGGGCCATCGAACGTCGACCCCTCAGCAAACGGCAGCAGGCCGCTCCCGAGGCCCTGGAACTGGAACGCTTCGGTCCAGTCGGAATAGCAGGTGCGATAGAACTGCGCCGGCCGTACCCACCCTTCCTCCCGGCACGGAACCTTGACCAGGAACGCGAGGAGGGCCGCCGCCGTCGTCAGCAGGATCAGCACCCGCTCGATTGTGAAGACCGCCGGCCGAATCAGACCGGGCGCGGCATGCCGGCCCAGCGGGCCGCCGGCCACTTCCCTGAGCTGCCTGAGCAGCGCATCCCTGCGGGACGGCGCGGAGATACTCGCGGGGTGCCGCAGGCTCTCCTCATGCTCCATGGGTCGAAAGCCTAGCGGCGTCAGGAATGACTCGGGAACAGCGTGTGTTGGCATAAACAAGTAGACTGTGTGAGCTGTGGATTTCGCCGGGGGCCAAAGACAAAACGACGACGTCAGTCCAACCGGTCTTATAACGCGCGTAAAGAGGAGAACAGTGGGAAACAACCCCATTCGGGTAGCAATCGTCGGTGTCGGAAACTGTGCTGCATCGCTGGTGCAGGGTGTTCAGTACTACAAGGATGCGGACGCAAGCGCCACCATCCCGGGTCTGATGCACGTGGAATTCGGCAAGTACCACGTCAACGATGTGCAGTTCGTCACCGCCTTTGACGTTGACGGCAAGAAGGTCGGCCTCGACCTTTCCGACGCCATAGGCGCCAGCGAGAACAACACCATCAAGATCGCCGACGTGCCGCCTACCGGCATAAAGGTCCAGCGCGGCCACACCCTCGACGGTCTGGGCAAGTACTACCGCGAGACCATCGTGGAGTCCGACGCCGAGCCCGTTGACGTTGTCGCCGAGCTCAAGGCCTCGCAGGTCGACGTCATGGTGTGCTACCTGCCCGTCGGCTCCGAAGCGGCAGCAAAGTTCTACGCCCAGTGCGCCATCGATGCGGGCGTAGCCTTCGTCAACGCCCTTCCCGTCTTCATTGCCGGCACCAAGGAGTGGGCTGACAAGTTCACCGAAGCCGGCGTCCCCATTGTGGGAGATGACATCAAGAGCCAGATCGGCGCAACGATCACGCACCGCGTCATGGCCAAGCTGTTCGAAGACCGCGGCGTCACGCTGGACCGCACCTACCAGTTGAACGTCGGCGGCAACATGGACTTCAAGAACATGCTTGAGCGTGACCGTCTTGAATCCAAGAAGATCTCCAAGACCCAGGCCGTCACCTCCAACGTCGAGGCTGAGATGCACGCTGACGACGTCCACATCGGCCCGTCGGATTACGTGGCCTGGCTCGATGACCGCAAGTGGGCCTTTGTCCGCCTCGAGGGCCGCAACTTCGGTGATGCCCCCGTCTCACTCGAGTACAAGCTTGAGGTGTGGGACTCCCCGAACTCCGCGGGTGTCATCATCGACGCCATCCGCGCCGCCAAGATCGCTGCCGACCGCGGCATCGGTGGGCCAATCCTCTCCGCGTCCAGCTACTTCATGAAGTCGCCGCCGGAGCAGTACAACGACGACATCGCCCGCGACAAGGTGGAAGCCTTCATCCGCGGCGAGGTTGAGCGCTAAACGCTCCATCAGAGAACGAAACGCTTCCGGTTCAACCGGGAGCGTTTCGTGTTTCCAAGGCCGGTTGGCTGCCGCTGCGTCGCGGGCATGAGAGATTGTTGACATGAGCAAGAAGAAGCGTGGGCGGTCCGCAGAGGATGGCGCTTCGAATCGACGATGTCCCGGTCTCCGATGACGGGCACACCTCCCCACCCGCTTCGCGCTACGCTTCCCGGGCTGGGTGTCTGCCTCGCCGGGGCCGGGCTCGCCTGGGGTTTGAGCAGGCTGCTGCAGGGGACCAGCCCGCTGCTGATTGCCATCCTGCTCGGCGCGGTGTGGGGAAACACCCGGCCCATACCGGCCGGACTGGTCGGCGGTATCACCTTCTCTTCAAGGCGCCTCCTCAGGGCAGGAATTGTCCTGCTGGGCCTCCAACTTTCGCTCTCGGCGGTTCTTGACCTCGGGCCGGCCGTGCTGCTTGTTGTCCTCCTGTCGGTTGGAGTCACGTTCGGTGCCACTGTCTGGCTCGGGAAACTCCTCGGCATCGGCCTTGCCCAGCGCCTCCTCATTGCCTCCGGGTTCTCCATCTGCGGGGCCGCGGCGGTCGCAGCGGTGGAGAGCGCCGTCGGAGCCAGGAAGACGGAGGTTGCCACCGCGATCGGGTTGGTGGTCCTCTTCGGGACCCTGATGATTCCGGCAGTCCCGTTCCTCGGCGGGCTCCTGGGACTACCCGAGCGCACCCTCGGTATCTGGATCGGTGCCTCAACTCACGAAGTGGCACAGGTGGTGGCAGCCGGTGACGCGGTGGGCAGCTCCGCACTGGCCGTAGCCGTCACGGTGAAGCTCGCCCGCGTGCTTACCCTTGCTCCGATTGCCGCCGGAATCGCGCTGCACGCGCGCCGTACCGGGCCGAGGAGCGGCGGCGCGATGCCGCCCGTCGTTCCGCTGTTCATTGTGGGGTTCGTGGGAGCGATGCTGGTGCGTACCGCCGAGGTGCTTCCCGCGGATGCCCTGGCCGCAGCTCAAGTGGTGCAGACCGTGCTGCTGTCCGCGGCGATGTTCGCACTGGGGTTGGGTGTGCAGCTAAGAAGCCTGCTCCGGGTGGGTAGGCGACCCGTTCTGTTGGGCCTCCTCTCCACGCTGGTGATTCTCGCTGTTTCCCTCATCGGGACGCTGGTCCTGCCCCTCGGTTAGACGGGACAGGACGGGCAGCATTTCAGGCTTCCGCGTCGCGTGCGGCGATGAAGGCGGCCACGCAGGTTTCGACGTCGTCCGTGCTGTGCGCAGCGGAGAGCTGCACGCGGATCCGCGCGGCTCCCTTGGGGACCACGGGGTAGCTGAACGCGATCACGTAGACACCGTGTTCCAGCATGCGGTCCGCCACCCTCGCCGCCAGCGCCGCATCCCCGAACATCACCGGAATGATCGGATGCTCACCCTCAAGGAGGTCGAAGCCTTCCTCGCTCATCCGCCGCCGGAACAACGCCGCGTTCTCCCCCAGCCGGGCACGAAGAACGGCACTGTTCTGCACCAGATCCAACGCGGTGAGCGTCGCCGCCACAATAGAGGGTGCCAGCGAGTTCGAAAACAGGTACGGCCGGGCACGCTGGCGCAGCAACTCAACAATCTCCGCCCGCCCCGACACATACCCGCCCGAGGCACCACCCAACGCCTTACCGAACGTCCCCGTGTAGATATCGACCCGGTCCGAGACCCCCGCGTGCTCAGGGGTGCCGGCGCCGGTGGCCCCCATGAACCCGACCGCGTGGGAATCATCGACCATCACCATCGCGTCATACCGCTCCGCCAGATCGCAGATCTCCCGCAGCGGCGCCAGGTACCCGTCCATCGAGAACACCCCGTCGGTGACCACCAGACGGCGGCGCGCACCGGAGGCCTCCTGCAGTTTCGCCTCAAGATCAGCTATGTCCCGGTTCGCGTACCGGTACCGCTGCGCCTTGCTCAACCGGATCCCGTCAATGATCGAGGCGTGATTCAGCGCATCCGAAATGACCGCGTCCTCAGCATTCAGCAGCGATTCGAACACCCCGCCGTTCGCGTCGAAACACGACGAAAAAAGGATCGTGCCCTCCGTCCCCAGGAACTCCGACACCTGCTCCTCCAACTCCAGGTGCAGGTCCTGGGTGCCGCAGATGAACCGCACCGACGCCATTCCGAAACCGCGCTCATCCAGCGCACCCTTCGCCGCCTCGATAATCGACGGATGATCCGCCAACCCCAGATAATTGTTGGCACAAAAATTCAGCACCCGGGCAGCCTCGGCACCCCCCAGCGCCGCCCGGATGGAATTGGACTGCGGCGAGGAGATCGTGCGCTCGTGCTTGTAGAGACCGACATCCCGTATCTCCTGCAACTCCGACTGAAGCTGGTCCCGCACTGCAACAAACATTCCGTTCCTCCTCTAGATTGCCGACCAGTCCAGCACTACCTTGCCGCTGCGCCCGTCCCGGGCAATGTTGAAGCCTTCCTGCCACTCCGACGCCGGCAGAACGTCCGTCACCACGCTCGCCACCGCATCGCGCAGCCGGTGGTTGGACTGCAGCATCGCGCTCATCGCGTACCAGGTCTCAAACATCTCCCGCCCATACACACCCTTCAGGGTGAGCATGTGCGTGACCACCTTCCCCCAGTCGATCGTGATGTCCGACGACGGAAGGCCCAGCATCGCAATCCGCCCGCCATGGTTCATGTTGTCGATCATCTCCGGCAACGCTGTGGCATGCCCCGACATCTCCAACCCGACGTCGAAGCCCTCCACCATGTGCAGTTCCCGCTGCGCCTCCGTGATCCGCATCCGGCTCACATCCACGGCGAGATCCACCCCGATCGCACGAGCCAGCTCCAGCCGCGGCTCCGACACATCCGTGATCGCGATGTTCCGGGCACCGGCATGCCGGGCCACCGCGATCGCCATCAAACCAATGGGTCCGGCCCCTGTGATCAGCACATCCTCACCCACCAACGGAAAGCTCAGCGCCGTATGCACCGCGTTCCCAAACGGATCAAACACCGCGCCCAACTCCGGGGTCACACCATCATGGTGGACCCACACATTCATCTCCGGGATCACCACATACTCGGCGAACGCCCCATCCCGCTGCACCCCGACGCTCACCGTACGGATACACATCTGCCGGCGCCCCGCCCGGCAGTTCCGGCAAATCCCGCACACAATGTGACCCTCACCGGAGACCCGGTCACCCGCCCGGACCTCATGCACACCCTCACCGAGCTCCACCACCTCACCGTAGAACTCATGCCCCGGAATCAGCGGCGCCCGGATGATTCCCGCCGCCCACGCATCCCACGACTCAATATGCAGGTCCGTACCGCAGATACCCGTGGTCAGCACCCGGATCTTCACCTCACCCAGACCCGCAACCGGCTCCGGCCGATCCACCAACTCAAAACCGGGCCGCGCACCAGGCTTGTAGAGCGCCTTCACTCAGCAGTCCTTCCCAGGTTGTGACCAACGGTGCTCAAAACAGTCCCACCGCGCCGCCGTCGTCGTCGACGTCCATGCGCAGGGCACCGGGTTCCCTGGGCAGGCCGGGCATGGTCATCACTGCACCGGTGAGGGCGACGATGAAGCCCGCCCCCGTCTTCGGAATCAGATCACGCACGTGGAGGGTGAACCCTTCGGGTGCTCCCAGCCGGGTGGCGTCGTCCGAGAAGGAGTACTGGGTCTTCGCCATGCATACCGGCAGGGCATCCCAGCCGTTGGCCTCGATCTCGCTGAGCCGGCGCAGCGCGGGCGTGGAAAACGCGACGTCGCACGCTCCGTAGATTTCCTGCGCAATGGTCCGGACCTTCTCCTCCACCGATATTTCCAGCGGGTAGAGATGCCGGAAGGACCGGGGTTCGTCCAGCGCGGCCAGCACTGTGGCGGCAAGCTCATCACCGCCCGGCCCGCCGCCTCCTTCGCCCCAGATGTCGGCCACCGCGGCGCTGACGCCCTCGCGGGCACACCAGCGGAGCAGCCAGGTGAGTTCCTCATCCGTGTCGGTGGCGAATTTGTTGATCGCCACCACAGGGGTGATACCGAACTTCTTCACGTTCGCCACGTGACGCCGCAGGTTGACCACACCGCGCTCCACGGCCGCCACATCGGGCCGGCACAGGTCCTCCTTCGCCGCCCCGCCGTGCATCTTCAGCGCCCGGATGGTCGCAACCAGTACGACGGCGTCGGGCGCCACATCCGCGGACCTCGCCTTGATATCCATGAATTTCTCGGCGCCGAGGTCCGCGCCGAAACCTGCCTCCGTCACCACAAGGTCAGCGATACTGCGCGCTGTCTGCGTGGCGATGACCGAGTTGCAGCCGTGCGCAATGTTCGCGAACGGCCCACCGTGCACCAGGGCAGGGGTGCCCGCGATGGTCTGGACGAGGTTGGGCTTGATCGCGTCCTTGAGCAGGAGGGTCAGCGCTCCTTCGACGCCGAGGTCCGCAACGGTGACCGGTTTCCGGTCGTACGTGTAGCCGACCGTCATCCGGGCGAGCCGCCGGCGGAGGTCCGCGAGGTCGGTTGCCAGGCAGAAGACGGCCATTACTTCGGAGGCGACGGTGATGTCGAACCCATCCTGGCGGGGCACGCCCTGGGTGGCTCCGCCGAGACCGATCACCACTTCCCTCAGCGCCCGGTCATTGACATCGAGGACCCGCTTGAACGTGATCCTGCGGGGATCGATATTGAGGGGGTTGCCCTGGTAGATGGAGTTGTCCACGAGGGCCATCAGGGTGTTGTTGGCGCTGGTGATCGCATGGAAGTCGCCGGTGAAGTGGAGGTTGATGTCCTCCATCGGCAGCACCTGGGAGTAGCCGCCGCCGGTGGCGCCGCCCTTCATGCCCATCACCGGTCCCAGCGAGGGTTCTCGCAGGGCAACCATGACGTTCCGGCCGGCCCGCGCCAGGGAGTCGGCCAGGCCGACCGTGCAGGTGGATTTTCCTTCGCCGGCCGGGGTGGGGCTCATGGCGCTGACCAGGATCACTTTTCCGGGTGCTTTCCCGGGGACGCGGGGCAGCCGCGAGGTATCGATCTTTGCCTTGTACCGCCCGTAAAGTTCCAGCGCGTCCGTTGGGATGCCAGCGGAGGCGGCAATCTCCTCGATGGGACGGATCCGCGCGGCGCGGGCAATGTCGAGATCGGACGCAGGGGCGTGGATAGACGTCATCGTCTGAATCCTTCCGGGGTGCTGGCAGGACTGTGGGCGGCTCGGGTGGAAGCTCACGTCCAATCTACCAGCGCCGCGGGGAGGGGAACTTTTGCGCACCTCCGGCGGCTTCACGCGGGCCGGACCCGCCACACCTGCCGAAAACTGCCTAGGCCAGTCCTGCGCGGTTCAGGATGTAGCGGGTCATCGGTTCATACAGGCCCGGGCAGACGTTGTCATCGAGGGGCACTGCCACCTCCAGCTGCCCCTGTGCCTCGGAGACAAACAAGCCCGGATCGTTGCAGTCGGCGAAACCGAGCGTGGGGATGCCCTCCGAGGCCGAGTGCCCTGCCCAGCCGTGATCGGCCACCACCAGCTGGGGCGGCAGGGCGCCCTGTGAGGCAAGGAGTTCCAGGCTCAACCGCATCGGTTCCGGGTAGTGGGTGTGGACGAGGCCGCCGTACTGGTGCCAGACGAGGACGCCGAAGAGCTGCCGGATATCCCCGTCGCGGAAGGGCTGGCCTTCCGGGACCGAAACGACGGTGGCGCCGCCACGAACAGCCGCGGCGGCAAGGGCAGCGTGGACGGGCAGCAGTCCGGCGGGATGGCCGGTGGCGAAAAGGATTCGGTGGCCGGCGCGCACGGCTTCCCCGAGCCGGTCAGCGAACCTGTCCAGGGCGGCCACGCACTTCTCGGCGGAGATGGTGTCCTGACCCTCGAGGATGGTGCGGTCCGCGCTGGTGCCGACGCGCTCATGCATCAGGTCGAATACCTCGTCGAAGGTCCACTCCCTGGTGAGCCGGACTCCGAATTCGAGGTGTTCATTCCCATCCAGGAACAGCTGCATGTGCCGGAGGTTGTCCTGCCGCGGCGTCGCTACCTTTCCGGTAATCCCTACTGAGTCGAGATAGCTGGCAAGTTCCGCGGCGGCATTCACTCATCCATCCTAAAGGGGAGCGGTTCAGAGCACCGGCGCACTTTCATGCTGCTCGACGGCGGTGCGGTAGCTCTGCGCGGTGAAGAGCGCCGTGCGCTGCCAGCCGAAAGCCAGCGCGTGCACCGCGGCATGGGTGCCCAGCGTGCGGCGCATGCCGTCGTCGTCGTGCAGTGCTTCCAGCGCAGCCGACCACAGGCCCACGCCGTGGCCGTCCACCAGGACGCCGGTGCGTCCGTCGCTGATCGCCTGCGGCAGGCCTCCGACGTTGGCGGCGAGCACGGGTGTGCCGCAGGCCTGCGCCTCCAGCGCCACGAGGCCGAAGGATTCGCTGTAGGAGGGCATGGCCACGACGTCCGCGGCACGGAACCAGTGGGCCAGCTGGCCGGCCATGACCGGGGGGTAGAGCCGGACGGCGTCGTGCAGTCCCAGGCGGTCGATCAGCGGCTGGAGCTCAAGTGCCTCGGCGCCGCTCCCCGAACCGATGATGCTGACCTGCAGCGGGATGTCCGGGCGCCGTGCCAGGAGGTCGGCCGCTGCCTCGACCAGCAGGTGGGGGCCCTTGAGTTTCTGGATTCGGCCGGCGAAGACCACGTGGAAGGCGCTCTCGGGGAACTGGAGACCTTTCCGGGACGCGGACCGGTCAAGCGCATTGAAGATGTCGAGGTCCACGCCGGGTGCCACGATGTCGACCTTTTCGGCTGCTGCGCCGTAGAGGGACTCCAGCTCGGCGGCTTCGGTGCTGGTGTTGGCGATGAGGCGGTCGGCGCCGTCCACAATCGCCTGCTCGCCGTCGATGCGGGATTGTGGTTCCATAACGCCGCCGGCATGGAGGCGGAGATTTTTCACCCTCGCCATGGTGTGCATTGAATGCACCAGGGGAAGTTTGAGGGAACTCGCAACGGTCAGGCCAACAATCCCGGACACCCAGTAATGGGAGTGGATTACGTCAAAGTGCCCGTCTGCAAGGAGATCGGTCGCGTCGGCGATGGCATCGGCTAGGTCATCTGACAGTTGCGGAAGTACTTCCTTGGGCACCCGGCGGGTGGGACCTGCAATGAGGTGACGGACCAGCACTCCGGGGCCGAGTTCCTCGATGTGGGGTTGCCCGTCGGAGGCCGCACGCGTGAAGATTTCGACGTCGATTCCTACTTTGGCGAGTTCCAGCGCCACGGAGCGGACGTAGACGTTCATCCCGCCGGCATCGCCGCCACCGGGCTGGTCGAAGGGCGATGTGTGAAGCGACAGCATCGCCACGCGCTTCACCGGGGTCACGGAACCCTCCCTTCGCCATTCATGTTCAGGGCTGAGTATGCACTTGCCCGTTGACCGCTTTTGACCTTATAACGCGCGGGTCGGCCGCTACATTCCGTGACGGGCGGGCGGGGAACCTGCAAAGGTGTTTGTTAAAGGCGGAAGCCCGCGCCGGGAAGCGCGGGCTTCTCCTGGAATGGTTCCGATGACTTGCATCAGTTCCTCCTCGCGGATCGACAGGAAGCGGCCGGAGCGGGCCGCAGTGGGCACCGGTTACTTGATGAACAAGTGGTGCTGGGGCAGAACGTAGGACTGGGCATTTTCCCTGGCGCTATCGACTGACAGTTCCTGTATTCGTTTCCAGAAGGACACACTTCTACGGAGCTTCCCGAGCATGAGGTACACCTCCTCTCGCTGCGTAAAGTCAGGCATCACCGCTGCAGAATCGACGGGCTCGGCTGCACGATCGCTGCCTGAACCGTCGAGGCGGGTGAGGTTGCCGGACATGATGAATTCCCCGTGCGGGCGCTGCTGGACATCGACCGGGGTCGTGGTGCGCTCGGATTGTGGGGCGGACAGGACCTGCTGATCAGGCATGGGTATCTCCCAGGGTTGTGGTGCGTGCATGAGTTGAAAGAGCCCGGAATTCGTGACGGGGCACGACGAAGGGGGGCGTTTCCGCCGGGCGCACAGAGAGGAAAAGAGACTTCTCCCGTGAAAAGAGCTAGGAGAGAAGTGCCGGTTTCAGCAGGAAATCAGTGCGCAGCGATAGCGGAGGCTGGGCGGGTTCGCGCGGGCATTTTGCCGCCAAGGAAATTAATCACCAATCCCACCTCCATTTCTGACTTGCGCTTACCTGGACCGTGCAGACAAAGGCGAGACTGAGATCTCCCAATGGCACTTCTCAAAGCTACCCCACGCCGGGTGGGCACGCCTAGCCGTTTCTGGGAATTTCCTCAAAAAAGTTTGGGGGCCGTGACCGGAGCGGTCGCGGCGTCGAGCAGCGCTAGGCTGGCGGGGATCCAGGAGAAAGGAACCGGGTGGTATCGGGACGCCTACGGGAAGTCGATGCGCTGCGCAGTTTCGCGCTCGGCGGCATCCTCATGGTCAACATCTGGTACTTCGCCGATCCCTACACTCTCACGGGCACCATCAGCCCGAACCACAACTCAGCTCTTGATCTTGCCGTCCGCTTCACCATCGCGGCCCTCTTCGAGGCGAAGTTCTACCTGCTCTTTTCATTCCTCTTCGGCTACAGCTTTGTTCTGCAGTGGCGGGCTC
>NZ_KI914583.1:0-6914 GCF_000520475.1 Arthrobacter sp. 35/47 | reverse complement strand
TGCCCGCGCCTCCCCTGCGTCGCGGATGCGCCGGCGCCTGGCTGCCCTGTTTGTTCTTGGTCTTGCCCACGGCCTCCTGCTGTTCTACGGCGACATCCTTCTGACCTACTCGCTCATGGGCATGGTGTTGCTGGCCACCCACTCGATCCGTACCTACTCGGCGGTTACCGTGGGCGCAGCGATCATCGGCATCATGGGATCCCTGATCCTGGCGGTCGGCCTGCTGATCGCGGTCGGTGGCGCGGGTCTTCCCTCGCTTACCCTCACCACAGACCCCGGCGCCCTGACCCGCAGTCCGGGTGCCGCCTTCGCCACCAACGCCGACCACTTCTTCGAAAACGTTGCCGGGGTGGTCTTCTTTCAGGGGCCGCTCTCGCTGGCAATGTTCTATATCGGTCTGGCAGCCGGCCGGGCCGGACTCCTGGAGGGCTGGCTGCCGTACCGCAAACTGAGGACGACGACGGCGGTCTGCCTGCCTCTCGGCCTCACCGCCGGAATACTGCAGGCCTACCTGACCACCTACGTGGACGGTGACCGGTTCAGTGTTCTCGCCGTCGGCATTTCAACCCTCACCGCCCCACTGCTCACAGCCGGCTACGTGTGTCTCCTGCTGCTGTTCTTCCGTACGACGCCGGGCGCTGGACTGTGTGCCTTCCTCGCCCCTGCAGGGCGTATGGCACTGACCAACTACCTGCTGCAGTCAGCGATCCTGGCGCTTCTTTTCACCGCCTACGGCCTGCGACTCTCCGACCGGTTGCCGGCGGCAGCGGTGGCGGGCATCGCCGTCGTCATCTTCATCACGCAACTGGTGCTGAGCAGACTGCTGCTCTCCCGGGTGGGCACAGGACCGGCCGAGTGGCTGCTTCGCCGCGCCACCTACGGTCGCCGGCGCCCGCAGGCGCTGCAGAACTAGCGTCTGCCGGGAGCAGGCTGGACAAAGGTGGGCAGCATTTCCTCACCGTGGACCAGATTGCTCGGGGAAGTGTCCTGGTTGCCCACCGCACTGCAAGTACCGTGCGCCTAGATGTTCCAGCGCAGGATCGCGGGAGTGCGCTTGTCCCAACCCAGCGCGCACACCGCCGCCGTCCCCAGGATGAAGCGCCGGCCCTCGACCGGCTCGAACTCCAGCCACCGCGCCGTCAGGATGCGCAGAAAATGGCCGTGCGCCACCAACAGCGCGTTCCGCACCGGCGTTGCCTCCGGATCCCGGTCCGCCGGCGTACCGCAGCCCGCCTGCACGCGGGAGATGATCCGGTCCGCCCGGGCGGCGACCTCGGCCAGGGTCTCACCGTTGGGGGCCCCGTCCTTCCAGATGAGGTATCCCGGGTTTTCCTGGCGGACCAGCGCACTGTTGCGGCCCTCGTTGTCGCCGTAGTCCCATTCGTGGGCATACGGAAGCACGTCGGCGTCCGGGAATCCGGCCAGCTCCGCCGTTCGCCGCGCACGCTGCAGCGGGGAGGTGAACACCAGGTCAAACTCGACGCCGGCCACGCGTGCCGCCGCATCGCGTGCCTGCTGCTCACCTGCAGGGGTCAGGGCAAGGTCCGTGAGGCCGGTGTAGTTGCCGTCCCTGGACCATTCGGTTTCACCGTGGCGCAGGAGCCAGAGGTTCGGCAGCGGGGTGCCCGCGGGGGTGAGGTCCGCAGCAGCCGCGCCCGGCTGCCTCATGACCGGTCTCCGGCCGACTCGGGCTGGTCCGCCCACCAAACGCGCAGCTTGGCCTCGGCCTCCTCGCGGCTGTGCGGCCCATGTTCCATACGTTCCTCCAGCAGGAAGCGGTACGCCCGTCCCACAACCGGCCCCGGCCGGATGCCCAGCAGTCCCATGATCTGTTCTCCATCCAGGTCCGGCCGTATCGATGCGAGCTCTTCCTGCTCGGTCAGCACCGCGATGCGGGTCTCAAGATCGTCATACGCGAAGGCCAGGCGCTCTGCCTTGCGGCGGTTGCGCGTGGTGACATCCGACCGCGTGAGCCGGTGCAGCCGCTCGAGCTGCGGCCCCGCATCGGTGACGTACCGACGCACCGCCGAATCCGTCCAGCCGGCCTCACCGTACCCGTAAAAGCGCATGTGCAGCTCCACCAGGCGCGCCACGGCCTTGATGGTGTCGTTGTCGAAGCGGAGCGCCTTCATCCGTTTCGCCGTCAGCTTCGCGCCGACCACATCGTGGTGGCGGAAGCTGACCGCACCTGTCGGTTCGAATTTCCGCGTTGCCGGCTTGCCGACGTCGTGCATCAGGGCAGCGAACCGGAGGATGAAATCGGGGGCCGGCACCGCGCCGTCGTCGTCGGTTTCCAATTGGCAGGCCTGCTCAAGGACCGTCAGCGAATGCTGGTAGACGTCCTTGTGCCGGTGATGCTCGTCCATCTCAAGGCGCAGCGCCGGCACCTCCGGAAGCACGTGGTCGGCCAACCCGGTGGACACCATGAGGTCAACACCCCGGCGGGGCTGCGCTCCGTTGATCAGCTTGGTCAGCTCATCGCGCACCCGCTCCGCCGAGATGATGGTGATGCGCTCCGCCATGGCCGTCATGGCCTCCCGCACCTCCGGTGCCACCTCCACTCCCAGCTGGGAGGCGAACCGCGCTGCCCGCATCATCCGGAGCGGATCATCAGAGAACGACGACGACGGCGCGCCCGGAGTGCGCAGCACCCCCGCATGGAGGTCCTTGACTCCTCCATACGGGTCCACCAGCTCCAGGGAGGGAAGCCGCAGGGCCATGGCGTTGATGGTGAAGTCACGGCGGAGGAGGTCTTCCTCGAGGTTGCTGCCAAACGCGACCATCGGCTTGCGGGAGGACGGGTCATAGGCCTCGGCGCGGTACGTGGTGACCTCGATGGTGAACGAGTCCTTGCGCAGCCCGATGGTCCCGAACTCACGGCCGATCTCCCAGAAGGTATCCGCCCAGGGGCGCACAACGGAAATGGTCTGGTCCGGGCTCGCGTCCGTCGTGAAATCAAGGTCAGGAGAAACCCGTCCAAGGAACAGGTCACGGACCGGGCCGCCCACCAGGGAAAGTTCATGGCCGGCTTCGGCGAAGAGCCGGCCGAGCTCGGTCACCACCGCCGGAAGCGGGGCGGTCAGCGGGGAATTTTCCAACAGGTGCACCATAGTTCTTTAAGCGTGCCAGAGATCAGCCCAAACACCATTACGGGCAGCCAAACGTCTCCGACGCAGGCGGTGGCGGGCAACACGCGGAGGGTTCTGCACGGGGACGCCGATGCCGCGTGCCCGGTCATCATCGGCCCGGAAAGGTCGTTAGAGTGGGGTCATGGACCGTCCTGTTCCGAGCGCCCCGAAGCGCACCCCATTGACAGCGTCAATGGGCCGGACAAGCGCGCCCCTGATCCACCAGAGCCTTCCCACTGTGGAGGAAGTGTCAGCCGGCGGAATCGTCGTCGACACCTCCACTGACCTCCTCAATGTGGCCATCATTGCCCGCCTCAACCGCGGAGGCCGCCTCGAGTGGTGCCTGCCCAAGGGCCACCCGGAAAACCAGGAGAATAACGAGCAGGCAGCAGTACGGGAAATCGAAGAGGAAACCGGCATCCGCGGCCGCGTCCTGGCTGCGCTGGGGAGCATCGACTACTGGTTCACCGTCAGCGGGCACCGCGTCCACAAGACGGTCCACCACTTCCTGCTTGTCTCCACCGGCGGGCACCTCACCATCGAGAATGATCCCGATCACGAGGCGGTTGATGTGGCGTGGGTGCCGCTCGCCGACCTCGGCCGCAAGCTGTCCTTCCCGAATGAGCGCCGTATCGCCGACCTCGCCCGCGAAGTGCTGCCGCAGTACCTCTGATCCCGTCCGCAGGTTGCGGCCGGTGACCGGCGTCGTCCGTTATTGGTGAGACGATAAGTCACGATGTCTGATACCAACACCGCCTCAATACCCGTCCAGGATGCGGGCGTGGTTCCCAGTCGCCGTCCCGCTGCGCCCGGGAATGTGCCGCCTACCGATTCCACCGCACGATCCAGTGCGATCATGGCTGCGGGCACCCTGGTATCCCGCCTGCTCGGGCTCGTCCGGGTTGCCCTACTTGCCACCGCGATCGGCACGGCCGGGGCGGTGTCGGACCTCTTCCCGGCAGCCAACAACCTGCCCACCTACATCTTCCTGATGATCGCCGGCGGCGTGTTCAACGCCGTGCTGGTGCCCCAGATCATCCGGGCGAGCCAGCAGGAAGACCGCGGCTCGGACTTCGTCAGCCGCCTCATGACCCTCTCCGTGATCGTGCTGTTCATCATGACGGTGCTGATCACCCTGGCTGCGCCTTTCCTCGCGGACCTGCTCACCAATGTGTCCGGGGATGCGCTGGCACTGACCACCGTCTTCGCCTACTGGTGCCTCCCGCAGATTTTCTTCTACGGTCTCTACTCGATCATTGGCCAGGTCCTCAACGCCAACGGGTCATTCGGTCCGTATATGTGGGCGCCCGTGGTCAACAACATCGTGTCCATCGGGTTCCTGATCGCATTCATTGCGCTGATGGGTGCCGAGCGGACCACCGGGCATACTCCCGATACCTGGACGCCCACCCACACCCTGCTCCTCGCCGGCGGAACCACCCTCGGCATCGTTGTCCAGGCGCTGGTGCTTCTGGTGCCGCTGCGCCGCCTGCACCTTGGCCTCCGACCCAAATTCGGGTGGCGCGGCGTGGGGCTGGGCAAGACCGGCCGGCTCGCCTCAATCACCATCGTCACCATGCTGATCGGCAACGGCCTGTACATGGTCAATCAGTGGGTCGCCACTATCGCCACCGAGGCCCGCACCGAGCTCCCCGAAGGCACCTACATTGCCGGTCTGACCAACCTTGATATCGGCGCCCTGGTCTACGTTCTCCCGCATTCGGTGATCGCGCTCTCGCTGGCCACCGTGATGTTCAACCGCCTCGCCGCCGCACATTCCCAGAACGACCTGCGGACCACGAAGGAGACCCTGTCACTGGGCCTGCGCACGATCGGCGTCGCGACGGTCTTCGGTGCAGCAGCACTCCTCACGCTGGCAGGACCGCTGGGCATGGTCTTTTCCGGCGGCATCCGGGAAGGCGGCGCGCTCAACGCCGTGGTCATCACGCTGCTGGCCGTCGGGTCGCCCTTCCTGAGCGCCAACTTCTTCATGAACCGCGTCTTCTACGCCGCTGAAGATGCCATCACACCGCTGAAGATCCAGCTCATCCTCTCTGTCGCGGGTGTGGCCCTTGCCCTCACCGCCAGCCTGTTTGAACCCAGCCTGATTGTCCCCATGCTGGCGCTGAGCTTCACGGTCGGCAACATCATCGCCGTCATCGTCAGCCACCTGTTCCTGGTCCGAAAAATCGGCGGATACGGCGCAGGGCACATCTACGACGTCCATGTCCGTCTGGCTATCGCCGGCCTCATGGCGGCTGCGGTCGGAGCGGGACTGCTCTGGGCCTTCGGTGGTTACCGGCCGGACGGCTTCGCCTGGCAGTCGGTGGCGAGCGCCGCCGTCGTGCTTCTGGTGGTCGGGCCGGTCATGGCGGCTGTGTATGTCGGAATGCTGAAGGTCCTGAGGGTCACTGAACTGAGTGACTTCCTTGCGCCGCTGCTGTCCCGGTTTCGCCGCCGCTAGGGGCGGTCGCCGCGCGTAGCGCAGTATGCCCGGAAGTGACCGGTAGCATTGGTACAAAGTATCCACATCCGGGAGGAACTCGTGCCAGAAGCAGTAGATGTCGGTTCAGTACTGGGCGGCCGCTATAAGGTCACCGCCTACGTACTGGCCTCTGCTGAGAAGGACCTGGTGCTGGACGGCGTCGATCAGGTGCTGAATCGTCCAGTGAGCATTCTGGTGGCCTCGGTCTCCAACGCGAGCCAGGTGGCCACGAGCGCGCGCGAGGTAGCTACTGGCGAACGCCCCGGCAACATCCAGGTCCTTGACCTCGGGATCACCGACGCCGGGACCTACCTTGTGACCAATCGGGCACCTGCAGCGGATCTCCTCGACCTGGTCATCCAGCAGGATGCCCCCTACATTGAACCGTTCTTCACGGACACACTCGGCTCGGAGATTTTCGGCGTGGCACGCTCCACGGAACCGGAGACCTACGAGGACGACGACTACTACGATGACCACCACCACGAGCCGGAGCGGCGCCCCTCACGCCTGCCGAAAGCACGCATGCCCCGGTTCGGCCGCGGGGCGGCCGCTGGTGCCGCTGCGGCCGGTGGGGCAGCCGCTGGTGCCGCCGCAGCATCCGCGCGCTCGGAGCAGGGCACCGCTCCGCAGGGTGTCACGGAGTCCCGCCCAGCGGGGAACAAGGCCAATGTGCCGCCACCGCCCAGTGCCCCGCCACGTGCAGCCCCCGGCGAGGAGCAAACGGATAAGCCCAGGATTTCCGCCTGGACCGGCGATGATTCCGATCGGTCAGAGGATTCCCGATCCTCACAGCGACCTGCATCGCGTTTCCCGGCCGCCGCTGCGGGCGGCGGGGCTGCTGCTGCCGGCACCCAGTACGACGACGACGACTCCTACCAGGAGTATGACGACGTTGATGACCGCGAGAACAGTCCGCGCTTCACACGCCTGCTTGTCGGTCTGATACTCGCGCTGGTGATTGTCGGCGCCGTCATTCTCGCCGTAACTCAGCTCCGGCCCCTCTTCGACCCGCCCGTAGCGAGCGAGAGTACCACTGCAGAAGCCACGACTGAAGCCACCGAAGGCCAGACCACATCGCCTTCCGCAACGGATTCCGCTACTCCCGAACCGGAACTGGTTGCTCCGGTCGCAACGGGTGTCACCCGTCTTGTCCCCGACAATCCGGAACTGAATTCACAGACCGACGCCGACCTCGGCGCGATCATCGATGACAATCCGGCAAGTTTCTGGGGCAGCCTTGTGTACGCCAACGAGACGTTCGGCGGTCTCGCCCAGAACCTGGCGCTGGTGGTCGAGCT
>NZ_KI914582.1:136791-196611 GCF_000520475.1 Arthrobacter sp. 35/47 | reverse complement strand
GCGTCATCGGGGCCGTTTGGAGAATCGGAGCTGGCTGGAGAATCGGAGCTGGCTGGAGAGCCGGAGCTGGCTGGAGCGGCTGCCCCGGGAATGGGGGAACCTGGTTCCGCTGGGGCTGCTCCGGCCCTCTTTTGTGGGTGAGCGCCGGCGCTATCTTCGGCGCCGGGGAGTTGGTTGAGGAGGGTGAGTGCGGGGACGGTGAGGTGGACGGTGGCGTTGATGCCGCGGTATCCGGTTCCGGTGTCGATGTTCCCGTTGCAGGTGTGGGTGAGGAGGTCGGTGAGTACGTCGGCGCGGAGTTGGGTGAGGGTGCGGGGTTCATCGGGTGTCTGGAGGCCGCGGGCTCCGGCGTCGAGCCTGTTGTAGATTCCGCAGGCTTGTTCGGCCGGTAGATAGGCGCTGAGCCAGGCCATGCCGTCGGGGGCGGGTTCGAGGAGTACCCGGCGGTCTGCGGTGGCACGAGTTGTGCGGATGGGCGCGGCGTCGGGGTGGAGCAGTTCGCGGAGGCCTCGGGCGTGGCGGGTGAGCTTGGGGACCGTGGACTGCTCGGCTTTTTCGACGAGTTCCTGTTCGAACTGGGCTACCGAGTCTGCGGGAACACCGACGCATTCCTCCACCACCGTGGTGGCATGCCGCCACGACAGCCTGCCGGACTCGAGACCGAGGAAGGTCCGCGGATAGGCATGGATGAGGCGTTCGCTCTGCTCCACGAGCGTTCGCGCCGTGCGGGCCGGCAGGCGAAGGACCGCACCGATCTCTTCTGCCGCCCATAAGGAGGATTCCTCCTCGGCGACAGCGGCGTCGTCGTTCCGGTAGAGGGATTTGAGCCGGTAGTGTTCCCGGATCCGGTTCACCAGCTTGGCTTTCTGCGCCTCAGCCCAGGATTGAAGCTCGGACACCAGAGCAAGTGCCTCCACGGCATGGGGCAGATCGAAGGAATCCACCGGCGGAAGCTGCACCCGCCCACGCGGACCAGACGCTGCTGGATCGGCAGAGCCCTCCCACACTGAGGTCAGGCCGAGACGCGCACCCTCGTCGGCAACATCAGCTGCCGGCGCACCGGCGCCGGATCCGAACTGCTGCTCCGAAAACCTCATGACCCAAGTCCATCACCCACCACCGACATTTTTCCCGAACACCAGTTCGATAGCTACGTAGTGGCAGGCAATCCTGCGTAGGTCACCCCGGTGAGCTCTTCGCTCACCGACCACAGCTTCGCTGCAACGTACTCGTCCAGGACTGACGGGGCCGGCGCAACGAGAACCGGTTTCCCCCGCGTTTCACCAGGCCCATTCGGACCGTAGTAGTCGCCGCCGTGCACCTGCGCTCCGGTCGCGGCGAGCAGGACCGGTGCGGCGCCGTCGACATCCGACTGCCCCATGACACGGAAGAATCCGCCCATCAGGTCAAGGACCGCTGCGCCGCGCATGCCGGCTGTGAGGTTTGTCGTCGAGAGTCCCGGGTGGGCTGCCGCGGCGATCAACGGCCAACCGGCTGCACGGACGCGGCGGTCGAGTTCCATGGTGAACAGCAGGTTCGCCAGCTTGCTCTGGTTATACGCGCGCCATGGACGGTAGCGGGAATGCGCATTGAGATCGTCGAAGTCGATCCGCCCGCGTCGATGCGCCAGCGACGAGACTGTGACCACCCTCGCCCCCGGCGACCGGCGCAGCGCATCCAGCAGCAGCCCGGTCAGCGCAAAGTGGCCGAGGTGGTTGATTCCGAACTGCTGCTCAAAGCCGTCTGCCGTTCGCCTCAGCGGTGTGGCCATCACCCCTGCGTTGTTGACGAGGATGTCCAGGGGACCGTTCCACTCACGAGAGAAGGACCTCACCGATCCGAGGTCCGCCAGATCGAGGAGGCGCAGCGTGAGCGAGGCACTTCCCGAAGCTTCACGAGCACGCTGCAGGGCTATTGCGCCCCGTTCCTCGCTGCGGCAGGCGAGTACCACCGACGCCCCGCGGCGGGCCAGGCCGATGGCGGTCTGCAGCCCGAGGCCGCTGTTTGCGCCGGTCACGACGGCGGTCTTGCCGTCCAGACGAGGGTCGCCGGAGCTTTCAGGCATGGAGCGATTCACAGGGTGTGCCTTTCTCGTCGTACCGTGTTACAGCCAGTGTTTCAGACCGGCACACCCCATCCCTCATCGAGATCCGCCAGGAGCTTCGCCGAATGAATCGAACAGTGACGGCTCAGCTGACCGCCCGCACACGAGCCGGTACGTCAATGGCTTTCTCGGTGGCGGTTGCGCGCAATGACGGGTATACGGCGCTTGCTGAAACGCTGGAGATCACAGCGAATGGCGAGGCGGTGGAACCGGCAGTAGTCGAGGACCTGCACGGCGGGCTTCTCCATACGCTGACGCTGGAGGAACCGGCCACGCTTGAGCTGAACTACCGAGCCGAGGTCTCAGGGACAGCCACCGCAGCCGAGCGAACCGAGGCTGATCTCATCCGGTACGTGCGCCCCAGCCGGTACTGCGAATCGGACAGGCTGCTGCCGACCTCGTACGGGCTGTTCGGCAGCCTGCAGGGTACAGAGTTGCTGCAGGCCGTCCGCGAATGGGTGAGCGGAAACATCAGTTATGTGTCCGGATCTTCCCGCCATACCGACGGCGCCACGGACACGCTGCTGGCCCGCCGGGGCGTCTGCCGGGACTATGCCCACCTGGTCATTTCGCTGCTGCGCGCCAAGGACGTCCCGGCACGCCTGGTGTCGGTGTATGCGCCGGGCCTGACGCCGATGGATTTCCATGCAGTAGTGGAGGCGTGGGTGGACGGCGCCTGGCATGTCGTGGACGCAACCGGCCTGGCTCCGCGGACCAACCTGCTGCGCATCGCCACCGGGCGTGACGCCTCGGACACGGCGTTCCTTTCCACGGTCGGCGGTAGCCTCACCCTGGACACGATCAAGGTCACCGCCACCGCAGATATCCTGCACGACGACGACGGCACCTCACCGGTGCAGCTCGGCTAGCGTCTGGCGGAGCGGCCAGTAGGAGGAGAGACGGCACCTCACCGGTCCAGCTCGGCTAGCGTCCGGCGGAGGGACAGCTACATCGAGGGGTGAGTACCGCCGTCGTCCTCCAGACCAGCCCTGATTTTCGAGGTCAGGGCAAGCAGCTGCTCCATTTCTTCCTCGTTCAGGAGCGGGCCCAGCAGGGCGTGGATGCTGCGGACGTGAGCCGAACCGATTTCGCGCTGCAGGCGGCGCCCTTCGTCGGTCAAAGCGAGAAGGACGCCGCGCTGGTCATCGGGAGCCTGCCTGCGTTGAATCAGCCCTTTGTGCTCCAGGCGTTCCGCCATACGGCTCAGGCTCGGCTGGCTGATCAACAGGTGGCTGTTCAGTTCATTCAACCGGGTCCAGCCGGTGGGACAGCGGCTGAGGTTGAAGAGGACGTCGTACTCGCCGATCGCAAGCGCCGCGAAGGAGGGGTCCCGGCGCAGCCTGCGCATCACCGCCACCTGCGCCCGGAAGAGAGACTCCCAGGCATCGGCGGTGAGACGCAGCGGCGTGGCTGGAGACTCAGGCATTGGCGGACACCGCAGCCTTCCGGTTCTCGAACGTCGGGGGAGCAGGCACTGAAGCGGGAGTGCGCTCGGCGAACTCCTTGCGCAGGGTCGGCAGGACGTCGGATCCGAACAGGTCCAGCTGTTCCAGCACCGTCTTCAGGGGAAGGCCTGCGTGGTCCACCAGGAAGAGCTGACGCTGATAATCGCCGAAGAACTCACGGAAAGTCAGCGTCTTGTCGATCAGCTCCTGCGGGCTGCCCACCGTCAGCGGGGTCTGCGAGGTGAAGTCCTCCAGCGACGGACCGTGACCGTAGACCGGCGCGTTGTCGAAGTAGGGACGGAACTCGTTGACGGCGTCCTGTGAGTTGGGGCGGATGAAGAACTGGCCTCCCAGCCCGACGATGGCCTGCTCAGACGTCCCGTGGCCGTAGTGCGCATACCGTTCACGGTAGAGCGAAATGAGCTGCTGGTAGTGCTCCTTGGGCCAGAAGATGTTGTTGGCGAAGTATCCGTCCCCGTAGTAGGCGGCGATTTCCGCGACCTGTGGAGTGCGGATGGAACCGTGCCAGACAAATGGTGCAACGCCGTCGAGCGGTCGCGGCGTGGAGGTGAAGTTGTTCAGGGGAGTGCGGTGCTTGCCTTCCCAGGTGACCACGTCCTCGTCCCAGAGCCGGCGCAGCAGGTGGTAGTTCTCCACAGTGAGGTCAACGCTGTCCTGCGGGTTCTTGCCGAACCAGGGATAGACAGGCGCCGTGTTCCCGCGCCCCAGGATCAGGTCCACACGGCCGTCGGCGAGATGCTGCAGCATCGCGTAGTCTTCTGCGATCTTGACGGGGTCATTGGTGGTGATCAGCGTCGTCGAAGTGGAGAGGATGATGCGGGAGGTCTGCGCCGCAACGTATCCCAGCATGGTGGTCGGGGAGCTGGGCACAAACGGGCGGTTGTGGTGCTCGCCTGTTGCGAAGACATCCATTCCGACGTCCTCGGCGTGCTTGGCGATGGTCACCATGGCCTTGATGCGTTCGTGTTCCGTGGGTGCTGTGCCGGTGGTGGGGTCAACAGTTACGTCGCCGACGCTGAAGATACCGATCTGCATGGGATTCCTCCTCCTAGAAGTACATGCATTTGCATCTACTGTACTCCGTAACCAACCTTCTCGGGGATTTGTTCCCACGTTTCCGGTGCCTCATTGCGCTTCTCCCGCCGTCCCTCGACCAGCCGGTACAGTACCGGAACCAGCACCAGCGTCAGCAGTGTGGAGGAAACAAGACCGCCGATAACGACGACGGCAAGCGGCTGGGAGATGAACCCGCCTTCTCCGGTCAGCCCCAAGGCCATCGGCGTGAGCGCGAAGACCGTCGCCAGCGCCGTCATGAGAATGGGACGGAGGCGTTGCCGGGCGCCGCGTGTAATTGCCTCCGCGACGCTGAGCCCGGGCGAACCGTTCCGGGGTTGCCGGTACTGGTTGATCAGGTCAATCAGGACGATCGCGTTGGTCACCACAATCCCCACCAGCATGAGCATCCCGATCAGTGACGGCAGCCCCAGCGGAATCCCGGTGATCACCAGCAGTGCGATCGCGCCGGTCGCGGCAAACGGCACCGAGACCAGGAGGATCAGCGGCTGGATCAGGCTCTTGAACGTTGCCACCATGATGACGTACACAATCGCAACCGCCGCCCAGAGGGCAAGGAACAGCTGCCCGAAGGAGTCGGCCTGCTGTTCGGCAGCGCCCCCGAGCGTGGCGGTTGCACCGGCGGGCAGGCTTACGCCGTCCAGCCGTTCCGTGACCGCGGCGGTCAGGGCGCCAAGATTGTCGCCCGACGGCGTGATCGAGACCTGCGCGGTCCGCTCGCCGTTGGAGCTTGTGATCGTCAGGGGAACCTGCACCTCCTCCACGGTCGCGACATCCGTGAGCGGAACCGGCCCTGCCGGGGTGGGCAGCGAAAGATCCCGCAGCTGCTCCAGGCTGGAGATTTCGGTTCCTTCACCGATCAGGATGGGGTAGTCGGTGGCTTCAAGCCGCACGGTGCCGCCGGGAATGGCGCTGACGTTTCCTCCCAGCAGCGCGCCGATCTGCCCCTCGCTCAGGCCCGCGCGCACGGCGGCGGCACGGTCCACGCTCACCTGGACCTGCGGCTGCGCCGCGGCCAGATTGGATGTGACATCCCGAGCGCCGGGGACACCCTGCAGGGCAGCGACGACGGCGTCAGTTGCTTCGGCGAGGATGTCCGGCTCCGGAGCGGTGATGTTAATATCCACGGTGCTCGACGTGCCGAACCCGCCCTGCTGAGTGGACAGGGAGATCTCTCCTGCCTCCTCAAGTTGATTGAGCGCCGCGCGGACCTCGTTCTGCAGCTCCTGCTGGTCGGCGTCTTCCTCGGTGGTCACCGTGAACTGTGCCGTGGCGGCGCCGGCGGAGAAACGCGCTCCAAGTGCACCCGATGCGTTACCGACAGTCACCTGGACGTCGCGGATGTCCTCGAAACGGGCGAGGACCGCTTCCACCCGTTCCGCTTCGGCAACAGTGTTCTCCAGGCTTGAGCCGGGCTGCTGGCGCTGGCTGATGCTGAAACTGTTCTGCCCGGTGTTGCCCAACAGATTTGTCTGCATGAACGGCACCAGCGCCACAGTGCCCGCCAGCACCAGGACTCCCGCCACGACGGTCCAGACCGGACGGTGCTGGGTCACGCGAAGGATGGGAAGGTACCCGCGCTGCAGCCAGGACCGCTGCTCCTTCTCCTCCGCCAGGTAGCGCTGCCCGGCGGCACCGGCGGCACCGGCGGCACCGGCGGCACCTGCGGCACCTGCGGCACCGGTTGCCGGGTCCGAGGGGTCGGCCGCAGGAATCGTCCGGGGGAGGAACCAGTACGCCAGCACCGGGACGATGGTCAGCGAAACGGCCAGCGACGCGAGCAGCGCGATGGTGACCGTCAGGGCAAACGGACGGAACAGCTCGCCGGCGAGGTCCCCGACAAAGGCGATCGGAGCGAAGACAGCCACCGTCGTGAGGGTGGAGGCGGTGATCGCACCGGCGACCTCGCGGATGGCGGTCAGGATTGCGGAGCGTTTGTCTTCCCCGTAACTGAGGTGCCGCTTGATGTTCTCGATGACCACGATGGAATCGTCCACCACGCGGCCGATCGCAATGGTGAGCGCACCCAGCGTCAGGATGTTGAGGGAGTAGCCGGTTGCCCACAGCCCGATGAACGTGATCAGCAGCGACAGCGGTATGGACACCGCCGTCACCAGGGTGGAGCGGGCGGAGAGGAGGAACACCAGAATGACGACGACGGCGAATCCCAGTCCCAGCAGGCCCTCAGTGGTGAGGTCGGCAATGGAACGTTCGATGAACGGCGCCTGGTCAAAAATGACTGTAATGGCCGCGCCGTTCCCCAACTCGGCCTCAAGCTCGGGAAGGAGGGCCGTGACCGCGTTGGAGAGCGTCACCGTATCTGCCGAGGGGACCTTCGTCACGGTGAGGGCCAGCGTCTCGACGCCGTTGGTGCGTGTGACCGAGGTGGCGTCATCGTCGGCTATGGACACCTCGGCGATGGAGCCAAGAGTGACCGCGCCGCCGGAACCGGATCCGGGATCGGGATCGGACGGGAGGATAGGCAGGGCACGGATGTCATCGAGCGACGTGATGGGGCTGCCCGCCTGGATCGTCAGGGACCGTTCGCCTTCTTCCAGTGTGCCGATCGGGAACAGTTCGCCGTTGTTTTCCAGGGCGTCGACGATGTCGCCGGTTGCGAGCCCTTCTGCCACGAGGTCATCCTCTCGGGGCAGGATGGAAATATGCTGCCCGGCGCCGCCGGTGACCTCGGCGCTGCGAACCCCCTCGACCTTCTGGAGCCGCGGCACGGTAAGCCGGCTCAGCTCCTCGCCCAGCTCACTCAGCGGCTGGTCGGAAGAGACGGCCATGAAGACGACAGGCAGGTCATTGATGCTGCCGGCCAGCGACTGGGGTTCAACGTCCTCCGGAAGCAGGGGCCGCACCGTCGAGATGGCGCGGTCCACCTGGCCGCGGGCACGGTCCAGATCCGTGCCGTACGCGAACATGAGACTGACGGTCGAGACGCCGCTGCGCGAGGTTGCGGAGGACGACTCCAGTCCTTCAACCCCGCTCAGCGCACTCTCCAGCGGCTCGCTGACCTGCTTGTCCAGATACTCCGGGCTGGCACCGGGGAGCGAGGACACGACGGTGATCTGCGGGAACTCCAGCGACGGGATGAGCTCCTGTTTCAGGGAACCCATGGTGATGACACCGAACACCGCCGCGAAGACGGTGATGAGAGCAATCAGTGCACGGTTCCCCAGGGACAGCTGAGCCAAACGGAACATCAGTTCTGCCTTCTGCGGGCAGCCAGTCCTGGCGGCGCCGCGGTCTATGTGAGTCCGAGTACCCTGTCAGTCATTGACTGGATGTCATCGGCAAGGGACTCGTTCTCGTTGAGCTTGGTGCCGTAGCCGGGAATCATTTCCTTCAGCTTCGGCTCCCAGGCAGCGATCTGCCCGGGGAAGCAGCGACGCATCAGCTCGATCATGATCGGTGCTGCTGTCGACGCTCCCGGGGAGGCTCCCAGCAGGGCACCGACCGTGCCGTCTGCCGAGGTGATCACCTCGGTGCCGAACTGGAGGACGCCGCCCTTGCCGGGAGCTTTCTTGATGACCTGTACACGCTGTCCCGCGGTGATCAGTTCCCACCGGTTCCCGTCAGCTGACGGGACAAACTCGTTGAGGTATTCATTCTTCGCCTCCCGCTTCTTGAGCACCTCGCTGATGAGGTACCTCGTGAGCGGGATGTTGTCCTTGCCGACGGCGAGCATGGGCAGGAGGTTGGACGGACGGATTGTCATCGGGAGGTCCAGCAGCGAGCCGCGCTTCAGGAACTTGGTTGAGAAACCCGCATACGGACCGAACAGGAGGGACCGCTCACCGTTGACGTAGCGGGTGTCCAGGTGCGGGACGGACATGGGAGGGGCACCCACTGAAGCCTGTCCATAGACCTTGGCGTTGTGCTGGCTCACTGTGTCCGGGTTGGTGCAGCGCAGGAACTGGCCCGACACCGGGAATCCGGCGAAACCGCGGCCCTCGGGAATGCCGCTCTTCTGGAGGAGATGCAGCGCCCCGCCGCCTGCGCCGATGAACACGAAGCGCGTGTTCACGGTGTGTTCCTGGCCGGTGGCCCGGTTGCGGACGGTGACATCCCAGCGGTTCTGGGATGTCTTGGAGAGGTCGGTGACGTCGTGTCCGTAGCGCAGGTCGACGTCGTTCTCGCCGAGGTAGGTTGTGAGACCGCGGGTGAGTGCACCGAAGTCCACGTCGGTGCCTCCAGCGACCCGCGACGCGGCGACAGGCTGCGAGGCAGGCCGCTCCTTCATCAGCAGCGGCGCCCATCCGGCGATCGCGGAGTGGTCGGTAGCGAATTCGATCGACTTGAAGAGCGGCTGCGCGCGAAGAGCCTCGTAGCGGCGCCGCAGGTACTCCACGTTGCCCTCGCCCCACACAAAGCTCATGTGCGGGACGGCGTTGATGAAGCTGCCCGGATCGCCGAGATGGCCGTTGGACACCATGTGCGCCCAGAACTGCCGTGAGACCTGGAACTGTTCGTTGATGGCAACCGCCTTGGCGGGATCCACCGAACCGTCCTTGGCCGCCGGCGAGTAGTTCAGTTCGCAGAGTGCGGCATGCCCGGTCCCGGCGTTGTTCCAGGGGTCCGAGCTTTCCAGCCCTGCACGGTCCAGACGCTCGAAGAGGGCGATGCTCCAGTCAGGCTGCAGCTGCTTGAGGAACGCCCCGAGGGTGGCGCTCATGATTCCGCCGCCAATTAGAACGACGTCGGTGTGGTTCGCGGGCTTTCCCGCCTGGCTGTCAGCAGTCACGATGGTCTCCAATAGCAAGGGCGCTAGCCCTAGAAGCGTAGCCTCTGGGGCAGACGTTCCGTAAATTGGAAGACCTTGCCGGAGGGGTGATTCTGGTCCCACTGGAGAACCGCCACGCGGACGGTTCAGCTTCCGGCAGGGGCGGTGGGCTGCTCGACGTCGGCAAGGTCAATATGGTTGAACACTTCGTGCATGACGGGGCTTACGGGGTAGCTGAGCACCCGCGGAGACACCACCGCAGCGGAGATCGGGAAGGCCAGCGGAACCGCCGGAATGTCGACGGAGATGCTCTCGCTGATGTCCCGGTAGGCGGCCGCGCGCTCGTCACCGTTGGGCAGGGTGACAGCGCGGGCGATCTTGCTGAAGAGCTGGTTGTCGCGGTAGGCGAATTCCTCGCTGTAACCGCCGAACAGGGCACCGGCGAAGTTGTCCGGATCCTGGTAGCTTCCGCTCCATCCAAGAAGGTGGAACGCGCGGTTGTCATCCTGCTGGACGGTTTGGAGGTAGCCGTCCGACCATGCGGTGGGCACGGGCTGGATATTGAAACCGGCTGCTGTGAGCTGGCGGCTCAGTTCGGCGTATACCTTCTCCGGTGACGAAAGGTACGGCCGCGCCACGTTGCGCGGATAGTGGAAGGGGAGGGGTTCGCCGTCGTATCCGGCCTCCTCCAGGAGGTCCCGCGCGATCTCGGGGCTGTACTCATACTCTGCAACCTCCTCGCTGGTTACCCCCAGTTTGGGAGGCAGGAACTGGTTGGCCGGACTGGTTCCGTTGAGGAAGCGCCCCTCGATGAGTGCAGGCTTGTCGATCGCGTGGGCGACCGCCTGCCGGAAGAGCTCATCGTCGACGCCGGGGAAGTCCTGGTTCATGCCGAGGTAGAGGACCGAGTAGGGATCCCGTTGCAGGATCTGCTGCCCCTCGCGCGCGAGCTCCGCGGCGTTGTCCACCGTCACCAGATCGTAGCCGTCGATTTCTCCGCTGAGCAGGGCGCGCAGCCGTGCATCGGTATGGGGAATGGTACGGAACGTCACCGTCTGGATTTCACCGGGAACGCCCCAATAGTCCTCGAACGCGCTGAGGGTCACTTCGCCGTCGGACCACGTTTCGAAAGTGAACGGACCGGTTCCCACCGGGCTCAGCGCGAATTCGGACAGGTTCCGGCCGTCCCGTTCCACCGTCAGCTCGTTGGCGTTGAGCTCCGCGAGGGCCTTCGGAGACGCCATGCCGAACGCGGGCAGCGCGAGCGCGGGGATGAACGACGTCATGACTCCGGACAGCCGGATGAGGACCTCGTGCTCGCCAAGCGGCTGGCAGGATTCATACACGGACTCCTCCGGTGAATCGGAGAAGGCGTTGAAGACGGACTCGAAGGCGATGGTCGAATCCAGGACCCTGGTGTCGGCAGGCATGGTGTACCAGCGCTCGAAGTTGGCGCAGACGGCCTCGGCGTTGAAAGGCTCGCCGTCGTGGAAAAGAACGTCCTCGCGCAGCTGGAAGGCGTAGGCCCGGCCCTCATTGCGTTCCTCCCAGGAGGTCGCGAGGAGCGGTGCGGGCTCGGATGTGAGCGGGTCGATCCCGACCAGGCCCTCGAGCATCTGCCGGGTGATCCGGTATGACTCGGTGTCAGCCACCAGAGCCGGATCAAGACCGGTGGGATTGGCCGCTGTCCCAAAGGTGAACGTACCGGTGGTGGTATCTCCCACGGGCACAGGTGATTCGGCTGCTGTGGTGGGCGCCGGCGTCGTCGCTGTGGGCATCGGTGTGGCCGCGCTGCATGCGGTGAGTCCAAGGACAGCTGTCGCAGCAACCGCCCGGAGGGCAAGCCCCGTCAGCGGACGACGGCGGTGCGTGGGGCTCGCTGGCATGGTCTCCTCGGGGCGCGCCTGGAGTAGGCAGGAACTGCGGACGGAAGCTTCAGTCTAAGCCACGAGGCTGGACGGACGCTGATGACGGTTCCGGAGCGGGCAGTGGGAGAACGAGAAAAAAGGCGGGTATCCGCACCTGGGTGCAGATACCCGCCCGTGTCCCTGATTCCGATTAGAGGAGTCGAATCAAGGAGCCTGTTGGCCTGATGGGGCCGATATGGACCGTATTACTGGGCCGGGGGCATCAGGATGGAGTCGATGAGGTAGACCGTGGCGTTGGCGGTCTGGACGCCGCCGCAGATCACAGCAGCGTTCTCTTCGCCGACGGTGATGGAATCGCCTTCGCCCTCAACAGTTACCTCGGCTCCATTGACCGTGGTGTGGGTGCCGGCGACCTCGTCAGGGCTCAGCTGGCCGGGAACCACGTGGTAGGTGAGGATGCCGGTGAGGAGGTCGGCGTCGGTCTGGAGGGCCTCGACGGTTGCGGCATCGAGGGCGCCGAACGCTTCGTCGACCGGTGCAAAGACGGTGAACTCGTCACCGTTCAGGGTGTCCACGAGGTCAACATCTGGGTTCAGCTCGCCGGAGACAGCCGCGGTCAGCTGGGTCAGGAGCGGGTTGTTGGACGCGGCCACAGCTACCGGATCCTGGGCCATGCCGGCCACTGAGCCGTCGCCGTCGGGAACCTGCTCGGCGTAGCCTTCGCAACCGGGGCCGACGAGGTTGGCGGCGGGGTCCATGGCCTCGTCCGTCATCTCTTCGGTCATCTCGGGAGCCGAGGACTCCGTGGTGCTCGACTCTGTGGTTTCCGCTGCACCCGGTGCTGCTTCCTCGCCACCGCCGCATGCTGCCAGGCCAAACATGGCGACAGTTGCGACACCGAGTACGGAAAGGTTCCTGCGCTTCAGAAGTTCCATTTCATTTCTCCTTCAAACAATTCGACCCCCACGGCGAACGCGATGGTCTTTTACCGGACGAACACATCGTGTCGATGTCTCACGGTTAGTTCGGGTGGGAAATGGGAGTGGATTGGTGGAGTTTGAAAAAAGATTGCTGCAGACCCGATACGGCCTGAAACAGAATGGCTCCCGGCCAGGGCCGGGAGCCATTCTGATGGTGCGCAAGGGGGGACTCGAACCCCCACGTCCGAAGACACTGGAACCTAAATCCAGCGCGTCTGCCAATTTCGCCACTCGCGCGTGGGGTACGCCTGCAGGCTGGGCCGTGCGACGCACCCTCCATTGTACTCAGGTCGCTGAAGCCCCCGCGCTGGATTACTTCAGTGAGTTTCGACGGTCAGACGGTCAGCTGATCCCCAGGTCGCGGCGCAGTTTAGCGACGTGGCCGGTCGCCCTGACGTTGTACTGGGCAAGCGCTACGTGCCCGGCGCCGTCCACCACCACCGTGGAGCGGATCAGGCCCTCATAGGTTTTGCCGTAATTCTTCTTCTCTCCCCAGGCACCCCAGGCGTCAGCCACTGCGTGGTCCGGGTCGGAAAGCAGCGGGAAGGTAAGAGTTTCCTTGTCGCTGAACGAGCGGAGCTTTGCCTCCGCGTCAGGCGAGATGCCGATGACCCGGTACCCGGCAGCGGCGAGCGAGGCAAGACTGTCCCGGAAATCGCAGGCCTGAGTGGTGCAGCCAGGGGTGGCAGCCGCCGGATAGAAGTAGACGACCACGTTCTCGCCCGCAAAGTCACCAAGCGAAACTGCGGAACCATCAGCGGAGGTGAGTGTGAAGTCCGGTGCGCGGTCTCCGGGCTGGAGTCGTTCAGACATGGGCGCCTCTCTGTCAGGTCGAATGTGTGGGTCTGAGCCGGAACTTCGACACTTCGACGAAGCTACGGATCGAGCCGTAGCAATCATATGGGGATTGATGTCACGGCCCCCACGGGACTCCACGGGATTCCACGCGTCCACTGGACTGCACGGCCTCTACGGGGTTCCACAGCACCAAGGGGACCCCACGGGACTTCACCAGTGGTGCGGTTCCCGCAGCTGGAAGTATCCCGCCAACGGAGTGAGCGGGGTGCCGCTGAAGATAGGTCCAGCAACCGGCGGGCAAAGAAAAACTCCCGCCGGGCCAGTGCCTGACGGGAGTTGTTTCTTCAGAAGTGCACCCCCCGGGACTCGAACCCGGAACCCATTGATTAAGAGTCAATTGCTCTGCCAGTTGAGCTAGAGGTGCCTGCGGAAATCCGGCCTGACCGCCTTCCGCAACAGCACTAAACTCTACCAGCAGTCTGACGGAAAATTGAAATCGGGGCACCGCATGTGAGCTACTGCATTTCGACGCGAAGAATCCGCGAACCGCCAGTCTCATTGGTGGCGATCAACAGCCCGCCGTCCTCGCCGGCGATGGTGTCCCGCAGGCGGCCATAGGCGCCGTCGAAAAAGCTTGCGGGCTCTCCTGCAGACCCGTCAGCCAGCGGGACCCGCCAGAGCCGCTCTCCGCGAAGACCGCCGATATAGGCGACGTCCCCGACAATGGCCATCCCACTGGGAGACGACGTTGCCGTGGATGGCCAGACAACCCGCGCGTCAAGGAATCGCTCCTCACCCGGAGCCCCGGTGACAAGAGGCCACCCATAGTTCCCTCCGGGCACAATGAGGTTCAGTTCGTCGTCCCGGTCCGGGCCGAACTCGCTTGCCCAGAGACGGCCTGTGGAGTCCCATGCCAGACCCTGCACGTTCCGGTGCCCCAGTGAGTACACGGCGGAATCGAAGGGATTCCCGGGTGCGGGTGCGCCGTCCGCAGTCACGCGAAGGATCTTTCCGCCGAGGCTTGCGGGATCCTGGGCAAGCGAGGCGTTGGATGCATCACCGGTGCCGATGTAGAGGTACCCGTCCGGACCGAATTTGATGCGCCCTCCATTGTGGATGTTCGCCCGCGGAATGCCGGTCAGCACCGCTGCTGTTTCACCCAGCCCGTTCCCGTCGTAGGACATGCTCACTACACGGTTGTCGGTGGGACTTGTGTAGTAGAGATACAGCCTCGGAACATCGGAAAAATCGGGCGGTACCGCCACTCCGAGCAGCCCGCCCTCGCCGCCCGAAGACAGCGCATCCTCCACCACGCCGATGACTTCCACCCGGCCGTCGACGAGACGCTTCACCTCGGCAGTGTCCCGCTCGGTGATGATGAGTGTTCCGTCCGGCAGCAGCGCCATCGCCCACGGGACTCCGAGGCCTGCCGCCGATTCTGCCGTCACGGCCGGATCAGGCAGTTCGGACGGTTCCGGTGCAGGAGTAGGCGCGGCCGGACCGGACCCGTCCGTTGCGGATGGGGCGGCATCGGGCTGCTCAACGACGGGGGCAGGTTCAGGACCGCCTTCGCAACCGGTCACACCGGCGAGAAGGCAAAAAATTGCCGCCATACCCGCGCAGCGCCGACCGGCTGAGCGATATCGACGCCGGATGACGGCCCGCACCCCAGGAGGGCCGGCGGACATCGGAGGGAGAGGAAGCAACGCCCCTTGTGATGAGCCCCTGCCGCCGTCCCGCTTTCCGTGCCCCGCGGCCCGCATGACCGACACGTTACGACGACGGAATACAGCTGTCCATAGGCGTTGACTCGTGGATGATGCGCGTAGGAGGTACAAAAGAGTCATTTGGTGATGCGCGCGTAGCAGTGTGTGAAGCCTGGACGCGGGTCCCGCTACGCTGATCGCATGACAGCTCCTGCCATCCGAACCGTGACAGTGCCCGACCACGACCTTCTTCAGGCCCTGCAGCCGGCCCCGGAAGGGATCACCCTCGCTGTGTGGGACTTCAAAAGTGCACCCGACGGCGCCGATCTTCAGGACGTCGAGATGGCGGTGCTGCCGTATATGGACAGGGGTGATCTCACCGAGCCGCTGCAGTCAGCACCGTCGCTGAAGCTGGTGCAGACACAGTCAACCGGCTACGAAGGAGTGCCCCAGATGGCGGGGGAAGGGGTCGCCGTGTGCAGCGCGGCGGGAGTCCATGCCGCTGCCACCGCCGAGATGGCCGTGGGACTCGCCATCGCATCGCTTCGCGGTATCGATGTGGCAGTGCTCAATCAGCGCGAGGGCGTATGGAAGCCTGCACGCTTCAAGGGGCTTGCGGACCGCCGGGTACTGCTGCTCGGAGTAGGCGGAATCGGTGAGGAAATCGCAAAGCGGCTGGACGCGTTCGAGGTGGAGCTCACCAGGGTCGGGAGCACCGCCCGCAGCGATGAGCGCGGACACGTGCACAGCAGTGATGACCTGGTTGAACTGGCCGCCCGTCATGACGTCCTCATCATCATCACGCCGCTGTCGGACTCCACACGCGGGCTGGTCGGCAGGGAAGTGCTCGCGGCGCTGCCGGATGGTGCGCTGGTGATCAACGTGGCAAGGGGCCCGGTCGTGGACTCGGACGCGCTGACCGCTGAAGTGGTCAGCGGGCGGCTGCACGCCGCCGTCGACGTCTTTGACCCGGAACCGATCCCTGCCGGCCATCCGCTCTGGACGGCGAAGAACGCAATCATCACCCCTCACAATGGCGGCAATACCGGAGCGTTCTGGCCGCGTATCGTGCGGCTGCTGCGGCGGCAGCTGGAGGCGCTCGCCGAAGGACGGGAGCCGGAGAATCTGGTAGTGCGCGGAGCCTGGGGCGACGGACGCACCGACGGCTAGCTGTGATGTCCGGGGAGGTTGTCCCGCCGGGAAGCGGCCCCGGTTAGGCCATGGCGACGAAGGCCTGCATGAACAGTTTGAAGTCGGTGTAGTCGTCCGATTGTTCGAGGTGCAGCTCCCTGCCGGGCGTGGGACTGAAAGTCACCTCCGGCTGGACTCCGAAACGGAATGTCCTGCCCGTATTGGTGCCCACCTCGTAATCTCCGTCCGCGAGCTGAACGGCATGGGAGAGGTTGGTCATGTTCAGCTCCACGGGTACTCCGCCGCCTGTGAGGGTCTGCCCGTTGACGGGGGCCACCATGATCTCGGCCGGTTGCCAGCGGTAGCCGATGACGTAGTACTTGGGCCTGTTGACCCGGACACCCGCGGCGTCCCGGCCCTCCCGGCGTTCGTTCGAGGCGAAGATCAGGTTGTAGTCGCCGTAATTGAGGATCTGCGAATCGAAAATTCCCCGCAGAATGTTTTTCAGGGCGTCGCTTCCAGGCTCGTCGGGGTGAGCGTGCGACAACTGGGGGGTCATGTTCCGGCCTGGGTAGGGAATGTGCCCGCGGGAGGCTGGTTGGTGTGCAGCTGCCGAGGCGGCCGCAGGTCCGCGCCGACTACCCTACCCGAAAGAGGCGGCGGCAGTCCCTCCAGCAATGTGCCGCCCGTAACGTGGTGGTGTGAGGCACCGAACACGCCACGAGGGTTGTAACAGGTGGGTCACACGCACGGGGCGCTGCTGCGGCGGGCCTAGACTTTCACCCATGAGCGTGGATAGCGAAGCCAAAGCAACACCAGACATCAAGCCGAGAAGCCGTGCCGTCACAGACGGTATGGAGCGAGCGCCTGCCCGCGGCATGCTGCGGGCAGTGGGGATGGGGGATGACGATTTCGTCAAGCCCCAGATCGGCGTCGCCAGTTCGTGGAATGAGATCACCCCCTGCAATCTCTCCCTGAACCGTCTCGCCCAGGGCGCCAAGGAAGGCGTACACGCGGCCGGGGGTTTCCCGATGCAGTTCGGCACCATTTCGGTCTCCGACGGCATCTCCATGGGCCATGAAGGCATGCACTTTTCCCTGGTCTCCCGTGAAGTGATCGCCGACTCGGTGGAGACCGTCATGGAAGCCGAGCGAATTGACGGCTCGGTCCTGCTGGCAGGCTGCGACAAGTCCTTGCCGGGCATGCTGATGGCGGCGGCCCGCCTGGATTTGGCGAGTGTCTTCCTGTACGCCGGATCCATCATGCCCGGGTGGGTGAAACTGGAAGACGGCACCGAGAAGGAAGTCACGCTCATCGACGCCTTCGAAGCCGTCGGAGCGTGCGCAGCGGGAAAGATGTCCCGCGGGGACCTGGACCGCATCGAACGTGCAATCTGTCCCGGTGAGGGCGCCTGCGGCGGCATGTACACCGCCAACACCATGGCCTGCATCGGGGAAGCCCTCGGGATGTCGCTGCCCGGCTCTGCCGCACCGCCGTCAGCTGACCGGCGTCGTGACGAATTCGCCCGGAAGTCCGGCGAGGCCGTGGTCAACCTGCTGCGCCTCGGCATCACGGCGCGCGACATCATGACCAAAAAGGCCTTCGAGAACGCCATCGCCGTCACCATGGCATTCGGCGGTTCGACGAACGCCGTCCTGCACCTGCTCGCGATTGCGCGTGAGGCCGACGTCGACCTCACGCTCGACGACTTCAACCGCATCGGCGACCGCGTCCCGCATCTGGGGGATCTGAAGCCCTTCGGTCGTTATGTCATGACTGACGTGGACAAGATCGGCGGCGTGCCCGTCATCATGCGTGCGCTTCTTGACGCCGGTCTCCTCCATGGGGACGTTCTCACCGTCACGGGCAAGACCCTCGCCGAGAACCTGGAGTCCATCAATCCGCCGGACCTCGACGGCAAGATTCTGCGGGCAATGGACAACCCGATCCACAAGACCGGCGGCCTGACCATCCTGCGCGGTTCACTTGCTCCCGAGGGAGCAGTCGTGAAGTCCGCCGGCTTTGACGCCGAGGTCTTCGAGGGCACGGCCCGGGTCTATGAGCGGGAGCAGGGGGCCCTCCAGGCGCTCGCCGCCGGTGAAGTGAAGGCTGGCGACGTCGTCGTCATCCGCTATGAGGGGCCCAAGGGTGGTCCGGGCATGCGCGAGATGCTGGCCATCACCGGCGCGATCAAGGGCGCCGGCCTCGGCAAGGATGTACTCCTGCTGACGGACGGCCGGTTCTCCGGTGGTACCACCGGCCTGTGTATCGGGCACGTCGCTCCGGAAGCCGTGGACGCCGGTCCGATCGCGTTTGTCCAGGACGGCGACCGCATCCGCGTGGACATCCCGAACAAGACCTTCGACCTGCTGGTGGAGCCGGAGGAACTTGAGCGCCGCAAGATCGGCTGGGAGCCGCTTCCTGCTCGCTACACCAGGGGAGTCCTGGCAAAGTACGCGAAGCTGGTGCACTCAGCGTCTGAGGGTGCCTACTGCGGGTAGTTCTTTCCGCATCACCGCAGATGACGACGGCGGCGCCCAGCCGCCGTCGTCCGCTTCAGTTAGTGTCCAATAACTGGAACTGCTGTCTCATATAATGAGACAGCACGCGGTCCGGTTGACACTCTTCGCGGGGGAGTGAAAACTACAGGTATGCAGCTCGTATCCGTAGTCCTAGTTACCAAGCGCGTGGCCTAAAAGCCCCGACTGGTACGTCTACGTCACGCGCAAACCCCTCGCAGAGCCCACCAGGCTGAGGGGTTTTTTTGTTCCCACCGAACAATCCCGCGCAGAACATTTTGTGCAGCGAATACGCTGTGCCGGATACAAAGGAAGTTCAAGGATGTCCAAGGGATCGCCCATCAGCCCAGCGCTGATGGCAGCCAAGCAGCCCACTCCGGCGGCACCGGTCCACCAGTCGGGCAGGGACGCGGCAGCTTCTGCCGCCCACCCCAACCCCGTCCTGGGACCGAACCGGGTGGTTCCACCCACCCAGATGACCGGTTCCGAAGCGATCGTCCGGTCCCTTGAGGAACTTGGCGTGGATGACATCTTCGGTCTTCCGGGGGGTGCAATCCTTCCCACCTATGACCCGCTGATGGCCTCGAGCAAGCTCCGGCACATCCTCGTCCGCCACGAGCAGGGCGCCGGCCATGCAGCTCAGGGATACGCGATGGTGACCGGCCGCCCGGGTGTGTGCATCGCGACTTCCGGACCCGGCGCCACCAACCTGGTCACAGCGATTGCCGATGCGCACATGGACTCGGTGCCCATGGTCGCCATCACCGGTCAGGTTTCCAGTGCAGTCATCGGGTCGGACGCTTTCCAGGAAGCGGACATCGTCGGTATCACCATGCCGATCACCAAGCATTCCTACCTTGTGACCAAGTCCCAGGACATCCCGCGCGTCCTGGCCGAGGCTTTCCATATTGCATCCACGGGACGGCCCGGGCCTGTGCTGGTGGACATCGCCAAGGACGCCCAAGTGGGCCCCATGACCTTCTCCTGGCCGCCGAAAATCGATATTCCTGGCTACCGCACGGTGGTGCGCGGGCACTCCAAGCAGGTACGTGAAGCGGCCCGGCTCATCATGGCCTCGGAGCGTCCGGTGTTCTACGTGGGCGGCGGAGTCATCAAGGCACACGCCTCCGCTGAGCTGTTGGAACTGGCCGAGCTCCTCGGCGCGCCGGTGGTCACCACCCTGATGGCGCGCGGCGTCTTCCCGGACTCGCATCCGCAGCACGTCGGTATGCCGGGCATGCACGGTTCGGTCTCCGCTGTGACCGCGCTTCAGCAGTCAGACCTCCTGATCACACTGGGTGCGCGATTCGATGACCGGGTCACCGGCGTCCTGTCGAGCTTTGCACCCGGGGCCAAGGTCATCCACGCGGACATTGACCCGGCTGAGATCTCCAAGAACCGCACCGCTGACGTGCCGATCGTCGGGTCGGTGAAGGAAATCATCCCGGAGTTCACGGCTGCCCTGAGCGAGCAGTTCGCCGCCAACGGCGCACCGGATTTCAGTGCATGGTGGACCGTGCTGAACCGCCTCCGCGAAAGCTACCCGATCGGGTTCACCCAGCCCGAGGACGGACTCTCCGCTCCGCAGCACGTCATCCAGCGCATCGGTGAACTGACAGGTCCGGAAGCGGTGTACGCCGCCGGCGTCGGCCAGCACCAGATGTGGGCAGCCCAGTTCATCAAGTACGAGCGACCCCACGCCTGGCTGAACTCAGGAGGCCTGGGCACCATGGGTTACGCCGTTCCGGCAGCCATGGGCGCGAAGGTCGGCAACCCGGACCGCGTGGTGTGGGCGATCGACGGCGACGGCTGCTTCCAGATGACCAATCAGGAACTCGCCACCTGCGTCATCAACAACATCCCCATCAAGGTCGCGGTGATCAACAATTCATCCCTCGGGATGGTGCGGCAGTGGCAGACGCTCTTCTATGAGGGCCGCTACTCCAACACTGACCTGAACACGGGCCACAACACGGTCCGGGTTCCCGACTTCGTCAAGCTGGCCGACGCCTACGGCTGCGCCGGGCTGCGGTGCGAGCGGGACGAGGACATCGATGCCACAATCCAGCAGGCTCTCGAGATCAACGACCGCCCCGTCGTCGTCGATTTTGTGGTCAGCCGTGACTCGATGGTCTGGCCGATGGTGCCCTCAGGCGTCAGCAACGACCTCATCCAGATTGCCCGCAACATGACCCCGGACTGGGAGCAGGAGGACTAACAATGGCCCGTCATACCCTTTCCGTCCTGGTCGAGGACGTCCCCGGCGTTCTGACCCGCGTCGCGAGCCTTTTCGCGCGGCGCGCCTTCAACATCAACTCACTTGCCGTCGGCCCCACCGAAGTGACCGGAATGTCCCGGATCACCGTTGTGGTCGAGGCTGAGGGTGACCTGCTGGAGCAGGTCACCAAACAACTGAACAAGCTCATCAACGTCATCAAGATCGTCGAGCTCGTTCCCGAATCGTCCGTGCAGCGCGACCACATCCTGGTCAAGGTCCGCGCGGACGCCGCAACACGGCTGCAGGTAACCCAGGCAGCAGATTTGTTCCGTGCTTCAGTGGTTGACGTGTCCACCGACTCGCTGATCATCGAAGCCACCGGCACCGCCGAAAAGCTCTCCGCACTCCTGTCAGTGCTGGAGCCGTTCGGTGTCCGGGAGATAGTGCAGTCAGGGACGCTGGCAATCAGCCGCGGCGCAAAGTCCATGAGTGACCGGGCGCTGCGCAGCGCCTAGCCCGCCGCGCAAAGACCCATTCAGTACCCGAAATCCAAGCTTGTTCACGACCGGTGAGCAGCAGAATCACATCACAGGAGAAACACAAGTGACCGAGTTGTTTTACGACGACGATGCAGACCTTTCGATCATCCAGGGCCGCACCGTGGCTGTCATCGGGTACGGCAGCCAGGGCCACGCTCACGCGCTGAGCCTTCGCGATTCCGGCGTCGACGTCCGCGTCGGCCTGAAGGAGGGCTCCAAGTCCCGTGCCAAGGCAGAAGCCGAGGGCCTCCGGGTCCTGAACGTTGCCGACGCCGTAGCGGAGTCGGACCTCGTCATGGTGCTGACCCCCGACCAGGTCCAGCGGCACGTCTACGCCGAGGACATTGCTCCCAACCTGCAGGCCGGCGACGCGCTCTTCTTCGGCCACGGGTTCAACATCCGCTACGGCTACATCCAGCCGCCGGCCGATGTTGATGTTGCGCTTGTTGCGCCCAAGGGACCGGGCCACATCGTGCGCCGCGAGTTCGAAGCCGGCC
The DNA here is from genome assembly GCF_000520475.1 of Arthrobacter sp. 35/47. Classification (NCBI taxonomy): domain Bacteria; kingdom Bacillati; phylum Actinomycetota; class Actinomycetes; order Micrococcales; family Micrococcaceae; genus Arthrobacter; species Arthrobacter sp. 35/47. The sequence continues at coordinate 174,982 of NZ_KI914582.1, read as the reverse complement.
GCGGCGTTCCGGACCTCATCGCCGTTGAGCAGAACCCGTCCGGCAAGGCACGTGAACTGGCCCTGTCCTACGCCAAGGCCATCGGCGGAACCCGCGCCGGCGTCATCGAGACCACCTTCACCGAGGAGACCGAGACCGACCTGTTCGGTGAGCAGGCAGTCCTCTGCGGCGGCGCATCCCAGCTCATCCAGTACGGCTTCGAAACCCTCACCGAGGCCGGTTACAAGCCTGAGGTCGCCTACTTCGAGGTGCTCCACGAGCTCAAGCTGATCGTCGACCTGATGGTTGAGGGCGGCATCGCCAAGCAGCGCTGGAGTGTCTCGGATACCGCGGAGTACGGCGATTATGTCTCCGGCCCGCGCGTCATCGACCCGAGCGTGAAGGAGAACATGAAGGCGGTCCTGGCTGACATCCAGTCCGGTGCCTTCGCGAAGCGCTTCATTGATGACCAGGACGCCGGAGCACCGGAGTTCGCCGAGCTTCGCAAGAAGGGTGAAGACCACCCGATCGAGGCCACCGGCCGCGAACTGCGCAAGCTGTTCTCCTGGATCAAGACCAACGACGACTACACCGAGGGCTCGGTAGCGCGCTAGCACCGCCATACCTTCACCCACCGGCCGAGGTCACCCCTGAAGTCTGGTCATCCCCTTGCGGGGTGGCCCGGGCGGGCGGGGTGGCTTCGGCCGCTATAGGTTGTGGCACCAGTCTCACCTGTGCCCGGATAACGGGTAACAAAGTGGGCGTCCCGGCAGGCCAAACTAGACTTGCAGAGACCCGACCAAACCGCTCGACCGATACTCTGCCCAACGCATCGCGAAGGATCACCCGTGCAAAAACCAGTAGTTCTCCTTGCTGAGGAACTCTCGCCCGCAACCGTGGATGCCCTCGGACCCGACTTTGAGATCCGTCAGACCGACGGAGCCGACCGGTCCAGACTGCTGGGAGCCCTCGCGGATGTGGACGCGATCCTCGTGCGATCGGCAACCCAGGTGGACGCTGAGGCTATTGCTGCAGCCCCCAATCTTAAGGTCATCGCCCGTGCGGGCGTAGGCCTGGATAACGTTGACATCAAGGCGGCCACGCAGGCCGGCGTGATGGTTGTCAACGCCCCGACCTCGAACATCATTTCCGCTGCCGAGCTGACGGTCGGCCACATCCTGAGCCTCGCGCGTCACATCCCGCAGGCCAGCGGGGCACTCAAGGGCGGCGAGTGGAAGCGCTCAAAGTACTCGGGTACCGAACTCTACGAGAAGAAGATCGGAATCATCGGCCTGGGCCGGATCGGCGCGCTGGTTGCGGCACGCCTCCAGGGGTTCGGCACCGACATTCTGGCCTATGACCCGTACGTGACCTCCGCGCGCGCTGCCCAGCTCGGCGTGCAGCTTGTCACGCTCGACGAGCTGTACGCCGAATCCGATTTCATCACCATCCACATGCCTAAGACGCCGGAGACCGTCGGCATGCTCGGCGCTGCCGCCTTCCAGAAGATGAAAAGCAGCGCCTACGTGGTGAATGTGGCCCGTGGTGGGCTCGTCGATGAGGAAGCGCTCTACACCGCGCTGAAGGAAGGGCAGATTGCGGGCGCAGGCGTGGACGTCTTCGTCAAGGAACCCAGCACCGACCTTCCGTTCTTCGACATGGACAACGTTGTGGTGACCCCCCACCTCGGAGCCTCCACCGCCGAAGCGCAGGAAAAGGCTGGCATTTCCGTCGCCAAGTCTGTCCGCCTTGCACTGGCCGGTGAACTTGTGCCCGACGCCGTCAACGTGGCCGGCGGTGTGATCGCATCTGATGTGCGTCCCGGCATCCCGCTGATGGAGAAGCTGGGCCGGATCTTCACCGCGCTGACTCATGATTCGCTCACCCAGATCGAGGTCGAGGTTGCGGGAGAGATCGCCTCACTCGATGTGAAGGCGCTGGAGCTGGCGGCGCTGAAGGGAGTGTTCACCGACGTCGTGTCCGAGCAGGTCTCCTACGTCAACGCTCCGGTCCTTGCAGAACAGCGGGGCATCAACACGCGCCTCGTGACAACAGACCAGTCAGATGAGTACCGCAATGTCCTGACCATTCGCGGCGCTCTGTCCGACGGCTCGCAGATCTCGGTTGCAGGCACGCTCACGGGGCCAAAGCAGATCCAGAAGCTCGTGGGGGTCAACGGCTACGACCTGGAGATCCCCATCAGCGAGCACCTCGTGGTGATCCTCTACCAGGACCGCCCCGGTGTGATCGGCACGCTCGGCCGGGTGCTGGGGGAGCACGGCATCAACATTGCGGGCATGCAGGTCGCGCGCAACAAGGAGGGCGGCCAGGCGCTGTCCCTGCTCACCGTCGACAGCTCGGTCCCGCAGGAAGTCCTCGAAAGCCTGAAGGAAGCCATCGGCGCCTCCGTTGCGCGGGAGGTGGACCTGCAGGACTAGTTCTGCCTCCGTCGTGAAGGGCGGCGGCCGTGAAGGGCGGCGGCCGCACCAGGTGTGCGGGCGCCGTCGTTCGTTTAACGACGACGACGGTGGCAGGCGGTCATTCTGAGGGCGCCGTGGGCCACACCACGGTGGCCCGGATCTCGTCGGCGGGCAGGGGCCCGAACTCCCGGGAATCAATGGAGGCCGCGCGGTTGTCGCCCATCACGAAGACGTGCCCGTCCGGCACCGTGACGGGGCCGAAGTAGGTCCCGTCGATGCGGGAGTGATCAACAAACGGTTCGGGTACAGCCACGCCGTCGACGACAAGGCGGGCGTCCTCAATGGCGACTGTCTGCCCGCCCACAGCCACGACCCGCTTGAGCACCGTTCCAGGCCCCGCCGGATTGGCGAATGAGACGAGGGAGCCCGAAACAGGTTCGGCGTGCCGGTAGAGCAGCACCACGCTCCCCTCGGGAATGGTCGGCTCCATGCTCGACGATGAGACCCAGAGAGGCTCAAGAACCCAGAGCCGGAGCACCACCAGCACCGCCGACACCGCAAGAACGGCGATCACTGATAGATGCCGCCGACGCCGGGAAGCCAGCGGCGGCACGGCAGCCGTTCCGGTGCCGCTAGCCATACGATCGCTCGCCCATGGTCCGCCTCTCCATCTCTTTGTTACTTGATCCTCCGCCCGCCTGCTTGGGGAAACCATGAACCCTCCAAGGAATTCATAACGCTCGTACGGGACTCTTGCGGCACCGGCGGAAGTCCGTCGGATTCGGTCTTGGGAGGAATTATGGGAAGGGCGCACCACTCGTCGGAGGAGTACCGGGCTGCACAGACGCAGCCGTCAGGGTTCCGATTCCGGCGCACACTCGCAGCACTCACATCACTGGTAATGCTCACAGGCGTCGGCCTGCCCCTTGTCGCGGCTCCCGCGCAGGCGGCGCCGGTGGGGCAGGGATTTGACGTCACACCATCGGACCTGGCGTTCATCCTGAAGCAGATCAAGATTGCCGAGGCACACGTACGCAACACCACTTCGGAGACCGGTCCCTGTGGGGCGCTTGTGGGGTCCGGACCTGACCAGGTTCCAGGTCCGCTAGTGTCCTGGGGCTTGCGCACCGTGGACGGATCCTGCAACAACCTCCAGCCCGAACGGGAAGACTTCGGCGCATCCAACCGGGCATTTCCACGCATGACCAATCCCGAGTTCCACGCGGCCGAAGATGGCACAATCATTCGTCAGCCGGGTCAGACCACCTACGACGGCACGGGGCACGTGGTTGATTCGCAGCCACGGGTGATCAGCAACCTCATCGTGGACCAGACATCCACGAATCCCGCCGCCGTAGCCGCCGCACAGTATCCCGTCCGCAGCCAGGGCAACGAAGGCGTTGTCCCCTGTGACGCAGATGGGCTTCCCGAGGGATGCGTGCCGGCCGGCGAGACGCTGTTCATTCCCAACATCACCACTGACGTGGGTCTTTCACCCCCGTACAACTCCCTTTTCACCATCTTCGGCCAGTTCTTCGACCATGGTCTCGACCTAGTGAACAAGTCAGGAAGCTCCGTATTTATCCCACTCAAGGCGGACGACCCACTGATCGCCGGCCCTGACGGCGTCATCGGAACGGACGACGACGTTCCCGCCCAGCAGCGTTTCATGGTCCTGACCCGCGCTACCAACCAGCCCGGTCCCGACGGGGTGCTCGGCACCGCCGACGACATCCGCGAGGCAACCAACCGCACCAATCCCTACATCGATCAGTCCCAGACCTACAGCTCCGACCCCTCGCATCAGGTGTTCCTGAGGGAGTACGCAAACAACGCGGAAGGTAAGCCGGTATCCACCGGGCGGCTCCTGGAGTCCGCCGACGGCGGCATGGGAACCTGGGCAATGCTGAAGGCACAGGCGGAAACAAAGTTGGGCCTGAAGCTCGCTGACTCAGATGCGCTGAGCATCCCGATGATCGCCGTTGACCCGTACGGGAAGTTCATCCCGGGGCCGGCCCACGGCCTGCCCCAGTACGTCACTGCTGAAGGCCTTGTCGAAGGCAACGTGGCCGTACCGGTGCCGGTACCCAGCAACGGACTGCGCATCAACGAGGCCTTCCTCGATGACATTGCCCACAACGCCGTGCCGAAGCCGGGTCTTCTTCCTGACGAGGACACTGTGATCAATCCGCCGGGTGCCCCGTCAAAAACTCACTATGACGATGAGATGCTGAACGTGCATGTGGTCGCCGGCGATGGCCGCGCAAACGAGAACGTCGCGCTCACCATGATCCACCAGGTGTTTCACTCCGAACATAACCGCCTCGTTGACGACATCAAGCAAACGCTTGAATCGGACACCTCTTCCCGTGGCGTCGCAGCTCTGGCCGAATGGAAGAGCGTTGCAGGCGCTGCCGGCTGGAACGGCGAGCGCGTTTTCCAGGCCGCCCGGTTCGTGACAGAAATGGAATACCAGCACCTGGCGGTCGAGGAGTTCGCACGGAAAGTGCAGCCGCTCATCGAACCATTCGGTACCTATCACGATGATGTGGATCCGGCCATCACCGCAGAGTTCGCCCACTCTGTCTACCGCTTTGGGCACTCGATGCTGACTGACACCGTCTCGCGGACCAATGCCGACGGCTCAACAAACGACATTCCACTGCTGCAGGCCTTCCTCAACCCTCCGGAATATTTCAACGGCGGCACGGCAGGCAAGCTGACCTCCAAGGATGCGGCAGGTGCAATCGCGATGGGAATGTCTGACCAGGTCGGCAACGAACTTGATGAATTCACTACGGATACACTGCGCAACGCCCTGCTGGGACTGCCGCTGGACCTGGCCGCAATCAACATCGCACGAGGCCGCGAAACCGGCATACCGTCACTGAACAACCTGCGCAAGCAGCTGTACAACACCACCAATGACAGTCAGCTGAAGCCCTACACCAACTGGATTGACTTCGGGCTGAACCTGAAGCATCCTCAGTCACTGATCAACTTCGTCGCTGCGTACGGTCTGCACCCCACCATCACCGGAGCGAGTACTGCTGCTGACAAGCGGGCCGCGGCCACGTTGCTGGTCAACCCGCCCATTGACGCCGCCGAAGGATCCATACCGGCCGATGCACAGGATTTCATGGGTTCTACCGGCACATGGGCCAATGACGGGGGAGCATCGAAGACTGGTCTCGACAGGGTGGACCTGTGGGTGGGCGGACTCGCCGAGCGCACCAACCTGTTCGGTGGGCTGCTCGGATCGACCTTCAATTACGTCTTCGAGCAGCAGATGCTCGATCTCCAGAACGGTGACCGTTTCTACTACCTGATCCGTACAGGAGGAATGAACCTTCTGGGTCAGCTGGAAGGCAATTCCTTCGCGGAAATCATCATGCGCAACACCAATGCGCACAGCTTGAAGGCGGACGTGTTCTCTACGTCGGACTGCAAATTTGAGCTGAGCCGGCTGCAGTTCTCCGGAACGACGGTCCTGGATGACCCGCTGTCGGAATGCAACGAGGAAGCTCTCCTGATCCGCATGCCCGACGGTACGATCCGTTACCGGACGATGAATACGGTGGACCCGGCGGGGCTCAACGGTCAAAGTGTCTATAACGGAACCGCGGAAGCCGACCGCATCTGGGCCGGCGTCGACAATGACACGATTTTCGGTAACGGCGGCAATGACATCCTCGAAGGCAACGACGGCGCGGATACCATTTTCGGCGGCGAGGGTGACGACATCATCACCGATTCCGCCGGTGACGATGTTCTCCTCGGCGGTCCCGGCCACGACGCCCTGGACGGGGGCCCGGGGCTCGACCTGATCCTGGGCGGGGCAGGAAAAGATTTCATCAACGGCGGAGCCAACACCAACGACGTCTTCGGCGGCGAAGGTGACGACTTCATCATCGCCGGCGGCGGCAACGACATGGCGCGCGGTGACGCAGGAAGCGACTGGATCCAGGGCGGAGAGGGTGCAGACCTGCTCATGGGTGACAGTGGAGCTCCGTTCTTCGACGATCCGAACGATCCTGGCCATGACGTCCTGATCGGTGGGAACGGCGACGATGACTACGACGCTGAGGGCGGTGACGACATTATGCTCGCCGACGCCGGCATCGAGCGGAACGCCGGCGCAGCCGGGTTCGACTGGTCAATCCACCAGCTTGATCCGCTAGCTGCGGACGCCGACCTGACACTCAACCTGCTGGGCGTCCCGCTCCCCGCAGCCGTCCTTCGGGACAGGTATTCCGAGGTGGAGGCACTGTCCGGCGCACACCGCAACGACATACTCCGCGGGGACAACGCAGTGCCGCGGCTGGTCGAGGGCGAAGGGTTCTCCGGCCACAACTGGCTCGACGCCGACGGCGTAGACCGCATCCAGGGGCTCGCAGAGCTGCTCCCGGCAGGTGCCACAGACAACGGCAAGGTCTGGGGTGAGGGAAACATCATCCTGGGCGGCGGCGGTAGCGACATCCTTGAAGGCCGCGGGGGCAACGATATCCTCGACGGTGACAAGGAACTGCGGGTGCGGCTGAGCGTCCGGAGCGACGTGAATGATCCCGCTACCGAGATCGGCACAACCACCGGAATGGACAAGCCCTACCTGGCGGGGAGCTCACGCACGCTTCAGGCTGCGGTCTTCGCCGGTGAAGTGAACCCCGGAAACATCGTCATTGTCCGGGAGATCGTCGACGGTGGGAAACCGGGCGACGTGGACGCGGCCATCTTCTCGGATCTCGAGCAGAACTACACGGTGACCACCGTCCCCACCGGCGCTGTCCTGGGCTCCCCGGGCAGTGTGACCACCGTGACCCACCTCGGCGACGATCCGGACGCCCTGCCGGCGCTCGGCGTCGGCGATGGTGTGGACACCCTTCGGAACATCGAAAAGCTGCTCTTCGCGGACTCCCAGGCACCCGGAGTGCCCGAGGTCGCTGCGGCAACGGCCGGTGACCGCTCGGCCACAGTGGAGTGGGGTGCGCCGATTTCTCCGGTCACCACCTACGAGGTCCGTACCGTGGATGCCAACGGCGCAACGGTCGGCACGCTTCGCCAGGTGTCCGGCAATGAAACCAGCACGGTGGTGACGGGCCTGGTCAACGGGCAGGCATACCGGTTCCAGGTGCGCGCAGCCAATGAACTGGGAACCAGCGCCTTCTCGCCGCTGTCCGCAGCGGTGACTCCCGACGTCGTCCCCGCCGCTCCGACTAATGTCGCCGGCGCGGGAGGCGACGGGACGGTCAGCCTCTCCTGGTCGGCTCCGGCCGCCAACGGAGGCACGGCAGTCACCGGGTACAAGGTGCAGGTGCTCGTCGGAGAAGCCCTGGTTCAAACCATTCCTCTCACCGGGACGGCAACAACGACGGACATCTCCGGACTTGCCAACGGCACGGCCTACACCTTCAGGATGCTGGCGGTCAATGCACATGGCGAGGGTGCACTTTCGGCTCTGTCCGCTCCCGTGACGCCACAGGGCGTTCCGGGCACTCCCGCAATCGGCGAGCTTACGCCGGGTGATGCATCGGTGACCGTCCGCTGGACGCCGCCCGAGTCCGACGGCGGCTCGCCCATCACCGGATATGCGGTCCAGGTGGTCGGTCCCGACGGTCAGCCGGTCGGCGCACTGAGGACGGCCGGCGCAAGCGCGACCAGCCTTGTAGTCACCGGCCTGGGCAACGGCACCGCCTACCGGTTCCAGGTGCGCGCAGCCAACGCACTGGGCAGCGGCGGTTTCTCGCCCCTGTCCGGCCCGGTAACGCCCACCCGGGCGGAGTTGAAGGAGGATTTCAACGGTGACGGCGTCGCTGACCTGGTTGCCCGTGACAGCAACGGAAGGCTGTGGCTGTACCCCGGGAACGGGACGGGAAGCCTGCAAGCCCGGTCGCTGATGGGAACGGGCTGGCAGGGGATGCGCAGCATCATCGCCACCCGCGACTTCAACGGTGACGGTCGCGCAGACGTCATCGCCTATGACTCCAGCGGGCGGCTGTGGCTCTACCGCGGCAATAACGCCGGCGGGCTGCTGAACGGACTCCAGATCGGCAACGGCTGGGCAGGCTTCACGCTGACCGCTCCCGGTGACTTCAACGGTGACGGCAGGTCCGACCTGCTGGCCCGGGACTCCTCGGGCAGGTTGTGGCTGTACCCCGGAAACGGAGTCGGCGGGTTCGCCTCGCGCAGCCAGGCCGGCAGCGGCTGGAGCGGATTCCAGATGACCAGCACCGGTGACTTCAACGGAGACAGCCGCTCTGACCTCATCGCCTCCGACAGTGGCGGCCGGCTGTGGCTGTACCCGGGGAACGGAACCGGCGGGTTCGGATCCCGGTCGCAGTTCGGCAACGGCTGGACCGGCTACACCCTGGTCGGCATCGGTGACCTCACCGGCGACTCGCAGTCCGACCTGGTGGCCCGCGACTCCGCGGGCGGGCTGTGGCTCTACCCGGGCACGGGTACGGGGAGGGTTGGCACCCGCGCACAGATCGGCAACGGGTGGAGCAGCTACCTGATCGCCTGATCCCGTAGGGAATTGCACAGGGGAAGGACCATGGCGGATTACCCGCCATGGTCCTTCCCCTGTGGGTGGGGAGCAGGTACACAATGCAGCAATGCCGCGATGCAGCAATGCCGCGTTCCGGAGGGGATAAATCGGTGCTGACAAAAAAGGGTTCCTGCCCCATGAGGCAGGAACCCGGTGAAAGGTCATCCAACCCGCCGTCCCTATCAGCCGGCGGGTGGCACTCCTACGCTGCGGACATCGCCCGGAGCAGGAACGAGTTGATGACGTGGGTGGCTTCCCGAAGGGACTGGCGGACAATCTGCGGTGCTGCTTCGGCCGCCGGTGTTGGCGTCCTGCTGAGCTGGCCGTGGAGAACAAGCAGTGCAGAGAGAACGTCGGAGAGTTCTCCTTCATTCTCCGCGGTAGCCTGCAGGAGCCGCGCGTGTGCTGCCTTCAGCCCCGGACCCGGCGCACAGCCAAGTTCCCGGACCATGGCCCTGCGGCACTTCTCATAGCACTGCAGGCCCTCGGCGTACCGTCCCGTACGCTCGAGGCCGGCAATCCGGGCCTCCCAGGCACGTTCGTTCAGAGGATCCATCGTCAGGGCCTTCTGGGCCCAGTCGATGGACTCGGAGACGGCTCCCAGCGCTGCCGCCGTTTCTGCCGCAAGAACCGTCGCTTCGAGCACGCGGGAATTGTGAAGCTCGCGCTCATCCTCCGCCCACGCCGGCAGCAGCTCGTCGCCGAGCAGCGGGGCCGTTGCGAAGCCCAGCGCTTCCTGAAGAAGCTGCAGCGCGGTTTCCGGTGCGCTCTGCTGGGCCAGGCGCAGAAGCTGGTCAAAGCGGAAGACATCAAGATCCACCATGGCCCCGTCCATCACATAACCGCCGGTGGTGGTACGCAGGGGGCCGAGTTTGCCGCTGCCCGGCTGGATGTTCCGGCGCAGGACGCTGACGTAGCTTTCAAGCGTCGGGAGAGCCTCTGCCGGCGCATGTCCCTCCCAGAGGACCTCGATGAGGCGATCCTTGGAGACAGGGGTACCCAGGCTCAGGAGGAGGATCTCCAGAATCTGGCGCGGCTTTGGTCCACCGAGGGTCCGGGCGTTGAGTACGGTATCGCCGCGCCGGATCCGCAGCGAGCCGATCAGCTGGACCGTCAGGAAGGCAGGCACACCCGGTGCGTCCACAGGGGACCCGGAATGTGAGGGTGAGAAGGTATCTGACTGCAACATGGCGAGACCTCGTCCTTTGTGCTTCGAATGATGAGATCAACGCTAGGGACGTCCGAAACACCGATCACGAGTAGGGTCTACCCGAAAATATGCCCCCGAACCTTCCGGATTCAGGGGCACTACTCGAATGTTCACAGGTATTGGTCCGGGTAGGTACCTGAGTAGCGTGCGGCGCTACTCAGGTGCGCTCATTGACCCGCGGTGTGGTGTTCGGTTCCGAGAGAGAGGCGGGTTTCGCCGCCGTCACTGAGTACCAGCGCAAGCGCCTGGTTCGGAATCTCGAAGACCAGGGTGGCGTCAATGCTTTCGCCCTGCTGCGCCGTATGGCTGGACGGCGATGCCCAGACGACCCGGGGTTCGCCGGTGCCCAGGCCGTCAATGAAGTAGTCGGAGGCCCGGAAGCTGATGCCGTCCGGTTCGAGGGCGGTCAGTTCGAGGAGCACACGGACGCGGTGTGCGCCGTCGGGCACCGCAGCTTCCAGGGCGGCGCCGTTGGCCGGAGGCTCCCAGCCGTCCGATTCCAGGGGCAGGATTCCATTGATGCGGGCGATTCCTCCGTCGACAGTGTCAGAGGCGCCGAGCAGGACGGGCGGTTCCTCCTCCACGCTGTTGGTCAGCAGCCATGCCGCCCCGCCCGCCATCCCCGCAACCAGCACGGCGGGGACCAGAATCCGGTGGCGGGGAACGGTGCGGCGGGGGATGACGCGGCGGTCGTCAAGTTGCTGTGCCATGCAAGTAGTGTTGTCGGACCACCATGGGAAAACCATGATTGCCTGGCCTGGAACGCAATGATGCGACAACCAACCGGTGGCAGGGTAACTTTCTAGGGTGAGTTCTGCGCAGAAGCCCCCGTTCTACATCACCACAGCCATCACCTATCCCAACGGCGTGCCCCATATCGGGCATGCGTACGAGTATGTGGCCACAGACGCCATCGCGCGGTTCAAGCGCCTGGACGGATACGACGTCATGTTCCTGACGGGCACCGATGAACACGGCATGAAGATCGCCCAGACCGCCGAAAAAGAGGGCATCACCCCCAAGGAACTGGTGGACCGGAATGCGGCCGTCTACCAGGCGGCGCACGCTGACCTCGCCATCACCTACGACCGCTTCATCCGCACCACCGATGAGGACCACTACGCCGCGTCGCAGGACCTCTGGCGCCGCATGGAAGCCAACGGGGACATCTATCTCGACAAGTACGCAGGCTGGTACTCGGTGCGGGACGAGGCGTATTACACGGAGGAAGAGACGGAACTCCGCGAGGACGGCATCCGCTACTCGACCGATACCGACACCGAGGTGACGTGGACGGAGGAAGAGAGCTACTTCTTCCGCCTTTCCAGCTACCAGGACCGCCTGCTCGCCCTCTATGCTGACCAGCCCGAGTTCGGCGCACCGCAGTCCCGCTTCAACGAGGTCATCAGCTTTGTGAAGCGCGGCCTCGATGACCTCTCGATCAGCCGCACCACGTTCGACTGGGGAGTGCCTGTACCCGGCAACCCCAAACACGTCATGTACGTGTGGGTGGACGCGCTGACCAACTATCTTACCGGCGTCGGATATCCGGACACGGAATCGGAGCAGTTCCGCAAGTACTGGCCCGCGGACGTGCACGTGATCGGCAAGGACATTTCCCGTTTCCACGCCATCTACTGGCCCGCCTTCCTGATGTCCGCGGGAATCGAACTGCCGAAACGCATCATGATTCACGGTTTCCTGCATAACAAGGGTGTCAAGATGTCGAAGTCGCTCGGCAACGTCATCGCGCCCAAGGACTGGATGGATCAGTACGGCCGGGACCAGATCCGCTTCTTCCTGCTGCGCGAGGTGCCTTTCGGCGCGGACGGATCCTACAGCCATGAGGCGATCGTCTCCCGCATGAACTCGGACCTGGCGAACAACCTGGGGAACCTTGCGCAGCGGTCGCTGTCAATGGTGGCGAAGAACTGCGATGGACTGGTGCCTGCGCCGTCGTCGTTGTCCGACGCCGACCAGCAGATGCTGGCGGCCGCCAACACACTCCTGGATTCCTGCAGGGCCGCGTTCGGGAAGCAGGAGCTGTCCCGCGCGCTCGAGGCGATCTGGACGGTACTGGGTGATACCAATGCCTATTTCGCCGAGCAGCAGCCGTGGGTCCTGCGGAAGACGGACCTGGACCGGATGAACACGGTGCTCTACGTGACCCTTGAGGTCCTGCGGATTGTGTCCATCCTGGTGCAGCCAGTGATGCCCGACGGCGCCGCGAAGCTCCTCACTGCACTGGGGCAGGGGACAGGCGATGACGACGACGCCCGGCGCTTCAGTGCAATCACCACGCCGTTGGTGCCCGGAATCGCGCTGCCGGCGCCGACGCCGATCTTCCCGAAGTACGAGGAGCCTGCCGACGCGTGACCGATGTGGCAGGACACGCCGGTTTAGGTCTACCAAACGGGGTGTGTCCTGCCGAATCACCGGGTGGAACGGTGCAGGTCAGGCGCGGAAACGCTCCGCAGCAGTGGAACACATGATGGCCGCGATCTCCTGCTGCTGGCCCCGGGCACGCTCCGCAAGGTGGGAAAGGCGTTCCCGGTCGTACTTGGGGAATGACCAGCCGTCATCAAGCAGCGCCAGCAGCGTTTCCCACAGAGCCTCCTTGCCGCGAACCAGGCTCTGAAGCGCTTCGAGCTCCAGCTGGGCGCCCGGGCCGTTCTCGCCTCCGCGTATATTGAGCGGATTTATCCGGGCGACGGCCGCACCCGCCTGGGCGAGGAGCATTTTCGCTGCGTTCGGCGTGTGCCCCTGCGCTTCGAGTGAAGCCAGCAGTTCCGAGCGCTCACCGGAAATCTCCTCATGCAGATGTGTGAGGGTTTCCCCATGGGGCGTACCCTCCCAGGTGTCCGCGGCTTCTTTGAAGAGCCGAACACCGCTGGTTGCGCCGAGCAGATGGTCCTCAAGGTAGCGGAACAGCCATTGCCGTTCTTCCTTGGTGGGTGTCCTCACATGGCCTCCTGGTTTCACTACAGTCCACGTCCGCGGACCGTGAAGTAATCTTTGCAGGTCAGGGCGGTCGGGCCAACGTTCCCACGCGCAGGCTACCGCCGGCGTCTCAATATACGAAACGGAATTGTCCGGGATGCGGGATGGTTGCCTAGGCTGATCCCATGACTTCAAAAAGCATCAATGTGGCAGTGATTCCCGGGGACGGCATCGGACCGGAGGTCATCGCCGAGGCAGTGAAAGTACTCCGGGCAGCGACGGCCGCTGTGGACACCGAACTCAGCCTCACCGAATACAAACTCGGAGCCGAGCACTGGCTGGCAACGGGTGAAACGCTGTCAGCCGAAACGCTGGAACAGCTGCGCAGCCATGACGCCATCCTCTTCGGCGCAGTGGGAGCGGCCCCGGGGGATACCCGCATTCCCTCGGGCCTCATCGAGCGCGAGATGCTGCTGAAGCTGCGCTTCAGCCTCGACCACTACGTCAACCTCCGCCCCTCGAAGCTCTATCCCGGCGTGCCGAGTCCCCTGGCGAATCCGGGTGCAATCGACTTTGTGGTGGTGCGCGAAGGCACCGAAGGCCCGTACGTCGGTAACGGCGGGGCGCTGCGCACGGGAACACCGCATGAGATCGCCACGGAAGTTTCGGTGAACACGGCCCACGGTGTCGAGCGGCTGGTCAGGGACGGATTCCGCCGGGCGAACGAGCGCAGCAGGAAGCATCTCACGCTTGTCCACAAGCACAACGTACTGGTGCACGCCGGGCACCTCTGGAAGCGCACCGTCGAAGCTGTGGCAGCGGAGTACCCCGAGGTCACCCACGACTACCTCCATGTCGATGCGGCCATGATCTTCCTGGTCACGGACCCCTCCCGGTTCGACGTCATTGTCACCGACAACCTGTTCGGCGACATCATCACCGATCTCGCCGCGGCAGTGACCGGCGGCATCGGTCTTGCCGCGTCCGGGAACATCAACATGGACCATACCGCGCCGTCGATGTTCGAACCGGTCCACGGCTCGGCACCGGATATCGCCGGGCAGCAGAAGGCGGATCCGACGGCAGCGATTCTCTCTGCCGCGCTGCTGCTTCAGCATCTGGGTCTGGCCGGGCAGGCGGCACGCATCGAACAGGCGGTGGAACACGACGTCGCTACCAGGGCGGGCGCGACTCGCACCACCGCGGAAATCGGCGATGCCATTGCGGCGGCGATATCCTAAGCTGGTTAGGACCCATTAACTCGACCAACCGTCAGAGTGCATCCCGGAAGGGACCACCGTAGGCGCCCCTGTCCGTCGTTTGAGGCGACGGCAAGGTAACCGTGGAGGAATCATGACAGCTACGCAGCTGGAATTTGCCCAGTACCCATCCGCGAACCCCACCTCGGAGGCTGACCGGGCGGCAATTCTCGCCAACCCCGGCTTCGGCAACCACTTCACCGACCACACCGTGGTGGTCGACTTCACCGTCGATGCACAGGGCGAGGGCGGCTGGGGTAACGCCCGGCTGGAAGCTTACGGGCCCATCTCCATGGACCCGGCCGCCGCAGTACTGCACTACGGCCAGGAAATCTTCGAGGGCATGAAGGCATACCGCCATGCCGATGGTTCCATCTGGACCTTCCGTCCGGAGGCCAACGCCGCGCGGCTCAACCGCTCGGCCGCCCGGCTTGCGTTGCCGCAGCTGCCTGAAGAAGTCTTTCTGGAGTCGTTGCGCCAGCTCGTGGGAGCTGACCGCGAGTGGGTCCCGAGCCGCGACGGTGAGAGCCTCTACCTGCGTCCGTTCATGATCGCCACCGAAGCCTTCCTCGGTGTCCGCCCTGCACGCGAGGTGTCCTACCGCGTCATTGCCTCACCCGCGGCGAACTACTTCGGCGGTGAACTGGCTCCGGTCTCCATCTGGGTCTCCAGGAACTACGCCCGCGCAGGCCGCGGCGGCACCGGCGCGGCGAAGTGCGGCGGCAACTATGCGGCTTCGCTCGCAGCGCAGCTGGAGGCGGAGGCGCACAACTGCAAGCAGGTGCTCTTCCTCGACCAGTTCAACAACAACGCCGTGGAGGAACTCGGCGGGATGAACGTCTTCTTCGTCTTCAGGGACGGCACGCTGGTGACGCCCGCACTGAGTGGAACCATTCTTGAAGGCATCACCCGCTCCTCGATCATCCAGCTTGCCAGGGACCGCGGACTGGATGTGCAGGAACGGGTCATCACCCTGGATGAGTGGCGTGACGGCGTGGGCAGCGGCGACATCACCGAGGTCTTTGCCTGCGGTACTGCGGCGGTGATCACCCCGATCGGCGAGCTCAAGGACGGCGACGAGGTGATCAGCGCGCCTGATCCTTCGGCCGGTGAGGTCACCATGTCCCTCCGGGAGCAGCTGCTTGGAATCCAGACGGGCAAGGTTGAGGATCCCCACGGCTGGATGACCCGTCTCGTGTAGCGGCACCCCCCGCCAAAAGCCCGCTACGGTTGCCCGGTTCCTTCGGTGGAGCCGGGCAACAGTCGTCTCAGCTGTCGCTTCCCGCGGTGCCGTCGTTGGCCTGACCGCCCGAGAGTACGTCGTCCTGACCTAGGGGGAGCGCACTGCGGGAGCGCAGCAGTGCAGTGATGTCGGGCTCGGGAAGCGGCTTGCTGAAGTAGAAGCCCTGCCCGCTCAGTTCGCCCAGTGACCGAAGGAACTGTGCCTGTTCCCGCGTCTCGATCCCTTCGAAGACGGCACCCAGACCGGCCGCCTGGATGAGCTGGTACACGGCTGCCACGAACCGCGGCTGCCACGTCCCTTCGGCCGGCTCCTGCAGGATGGAACGGTCAACCTTCACCATGTCGACCGGCAGCTTGCGCAGGTAACTGATCGATGAGTATCCCGTTCCAAAGTCGTCGATCTCGATCGACACTCCGAGCTGCTTGAAGCTGAGCAGGGAGTAGGTTTCCACCTCACCACCGCTGACCAGCGCCGATTCCGTGATCTCGATGACCAGGGCAGGCGGCGGCACGGACATCCGCTTGAGCAGGCTGCGGACGAAGTCGACCATGTCGAGCTGGCGCAGCTCGACCGCCGAGATGTTGACCCGCATCTGGAAGTCGTCCGGGACAAGCAGCGCAGCCCGCCAGATCGCGAACTGCTGGAGCGCCGTCGTCATGACCCACCGGTCGAGTTCCGAAATGGCTCCGATCTCTTCGGCGAGTGGGATGAAGGATTCGGGAGAGATCATTCCCCGGCTCGGGTGCTCCCACCGGACGAGGACCTCCACGCCGTTGACCGACCCGTCGCTCAGGTTGACCACCGGCTGGTAGTGAACGCAGAGCTGGTCGGTTCCGATGGCGTCGCGCAGTTCCGAGGCCATGAGGGTACGAAGCTGCCGTTCATAGAGCATGACCGGTTCGAAGGTCCGAATGGTGCTGCGGCCCTCGTTCTTTGCCGCATACATGGCCGTATCGGCCTCATGCAGCAGCGCGTCGGCGGTATGTTCACCGGTGGCAAGGCGGAGCCCGATGCTTGCGCGCGGCTGCACGCTGAACTCCTCAACGTCGATACTCTGGGCGAGAACCTCGAGCGCCCGGTTGGCCACGCCGAGGGCGATCTCCATGGTGGCCTCCGTCACCAGGATGGCGAACTCGTCCCCTCCGAGCCGCGCCACGGTGTCCGTGGCCCGGACCACGCTCCGGAGGCGCTCCGCAACCTCGCGCAGGACGTCGTCACCGGCGTCGTGGCCGAACCGGTCATTGATGTTCTTGAAGGAATCCAGGTCAAGCAGGAGGAGCGCCGGCGGGGCTGAGCCGCTGCGCTGCGCGTTCAGCGACTTCTCGATGTCCTCAATGAGGTCCACCCGGTTGGACAGCCCGGTGAGCGCGTCCGTCATGGCCATGCGCTTCATGTCCAGGTGCGCCTGGTGAAGCATTGCGGTGCGGTTTTCCACGCGCTTTTCGAACTGCCGGTAGACCAGCTCAAGCTCTTCTGCGAGAAGGTTGACTCCGGTGATGACGGCGTCCACGTCATCGCGCGCAGCGGAGGGAGTCATCCGGCTGCTGAGGTCTCCCCGCGACAGGCGAACGATGCCGTCAACCAGCATCGCCAGGCGGGGATCACCGTCCTCAGCCGTCATGCGCGGGTCCAAGCAGCCAGGCGAGAGCAGCGTCTTCATTCCCGAAGTAGCGGGTAGGGCAGGGTGCCGGCTCACCACCGATGAGGAAGTTCGCAAGGACCCTGTCCACCGCGCTGCCGCCCACCACTGCAATCGAGGAGGCCGTGCGGGAACGGCTCAGGACGGCGCGGGCTCCGCGGCTGAGCGAGGCTACGCCGGTGATGACAAGGAGGATGGGCTGCGGGACGCCCCCTGCTTCTGCGCGGGCCTGGGCCGCGAACCGGTCCGCGATGTCCGCGGTGATGTGCTCGCCCTGCGGGAGGACCAGGCGGATGACCGAAACGGGCGCAGGCGCATCCGGTGCCTCTGTGGGCGTCAGCCAGCCTGCATTCATACCGAGCGTCGCTTTCCTTGCAGTGAGCGCCGCATTGGAGCCCAGATCCCGTTCACGAAAACTGCTTCGAAACTACCGTACAGAGATACGACGACGACGGTCATTGCCCTGGCGCATGTCGCGGTTCAAACGGCGGTCGCCGTGGTACAGGATCGCCTCCCAGTCAGCTTCCTCGGGCCGCTTCTCGATGACGGGCGACCGCCGTTGCCTCGGTTTCCGCGGTGGGACGTAGAGCCAGTTCAGGATGCCCAGCACTATGTCCACGACCGAGTTCTTCAGACCGATGTAGGCGCGGATCGCGTAGAACGCCAGCAGGGCGTTCAGCATTGCGAAGGCAGCGTTGCCCCAGTTTTCGCTGAGGAGATCACGCCAGAAGGTGAACAGGGAGTACGCCACGATCAGGAACGGAACCACAACGTAGAGGGCAGGAGCGGCTGTCCGGTCCTTGACCTTCGGCGTCCGTACGAACGGGATCTTCTCACCGGTGAATGCCTGCTGTACGGATTTCAGCACACCGGCCAGGTTCACAGGCAGGAGCACGATGTTGAAACCGTAAATCCTGAAGATGTCACTGAAACGGTGGCCGCAATCGCGAAGGTCGCTGCCCATGGCGAGGAAGTACGGTAGCGCCGTGATGAAGACCAACGGGCTCAGGAGCCGGCTGTCGTAGGGGTAGCCCAGGAGGAACAGAAGGCCGAAACTCGCCCACGCAATCGAGGCCATGTAGTTCACGCGAAGAATGATCTCGCGGACGAGGATGCGTTCCCGCCGGTGCTTCCGCTCCCGCAGCTGGTTCCAGAGTTTGGGGAGGATGAGCAGCCCGCCGTTTGCCCACCGCCGTCGCTGAACCACCAGGGAACCGAAATCGGGCGGCGTGGCGCTGTAACTGAGGCGCTCGGGATAGTTGACCAGGGTCCAGCCATGTGTGCCGAGGTCGACGCTGGATTCGGTGTCCTCAATGACGGTGCGGTCCTGGATATAGGTCTTGATATCAAACCCGCCGACGTTCTCAACCTCGACGATGTCTTCGATCGCCCGCTTGCGGATCACAGCGTTTGCTCCCACCCAGAAGGTGGCCCCGAAATAGGTCATGCCCTGGTGGAGGATGTGCTGAATGTCCGTGGTGGCGCCCGCAACCCGTTCAATGCGGGTCGGTGCTCCGCGGAACGACGAGTACGGGGTTTGGGTTACGGCGACCCGCTCGTTTCCCGGGGCTTCCAGCAGATGGACCAGCCGGAGGCAATAGTCGCGCAGGAGGAGGGAGTCGGCGTCGAGCGTGAGGAGGTACGTCGAATCCGGAACCACCAGGTCATCGACGTGGTGTTGTACTGCGGGGCGCAGTACAACACCGTTGGCTGCCTTCTCCTTATGCCAGCGGCTGCCCATGAGGGAGATGTAGGCATTGAGGTTCATCGCCTTGTTTGCCTCGTGCGAGAGCGAGGAGTAAAGCTTGCGCTCGAACGTGTTCATGGATGCGGTGAAGATGCGGGCAAGGCGCTGGTAGAGCTCGACCATGCGGTCAGGCTCGGGAGCACTGTGCTGGGACAGCGCGGCGCCCAGCGCCAGGATCGTCAGCCGCAGTTCCCGAGCGAGGCCCATCAGTACAAGATCCACGAAGAACTCGTCCACGTGGTCGTCGACTGCCTCGTTTTCGGCCATCGTTTCCAGCCATACGGCTGCGGCCTCGTACTCGGCGATCAGCCGTGGGAGTTCATCACCTGCCGGGGCATTCGCTGCAATGCGGCCCCGGTAGTCGTCGAGGGCAGTGTTGAACCGCATCGACGGTTCGAGCAACGTGCTCTCTATTTCGGCTGCCAGGGCTCGTGTGGCTTCCAGCCGCGCCAGAATCGCCGGGTCAGTCGGGTGAGGCGGGTCATCGAGCAGGAGGGTCACCCGCAGATTCGGAAATTCCTGCAGGGCGGCGGACCAGAGGGTTGCGCGGACCACGTCGGGTTCTTCGGCGTAGGAGGGCACCAGGACCGTGATGCTCTCCTCGTACCGGGCGAAGTGCCTATCCAGTTCACCGCGGGGGACGCGACGGTGGTCGCGGAAACGATAGAGCGCTCCCTGCCGCGCGAGCAGGTACATCAGCGCGGAAAACGTCAGGAAGGTGACCACCACGAGGTAGAAGATGGCCTCCAGCTGGAACCGGAAGCCGAGCGACGGATTCTCGGAGAGCTCCCGAAGGATTGTCGAGACAACATAGGCTACCCAGCCGAGGATGGTGACAACGATGCCAAGGCGTCCCAGCGCGATCTTCCGCCGTGTTGGCTGTGGATGGACGATCGACAGCGGCTCGGACCTTTTCTCCGATCCCCACTGCCGGCGCCGCGTCGCTGTGCCCGACGTTGTGGCTGTTCCTACCGGTGATTCCGGTAGGGCAACTTCCTGGTTCATTCCGCCCCGCCCCCATACGCTCATGGACATTCCGCACGGAATGTCCGGTCAAATGCGGCTGCTGCAGGTGACGGTCCTGGCTGCCAACGGTGTACATCCGCGCCCTGCTGAGGTGACGGCCCAGCAAAAGGGTGAAGGGTGTGACGGACGAAACAGTACACCATTTTGATTCCGGTGCCTTTCACCGTTACGATACGCTCACCGTTCCCGTCCGAACGGTCTCGTATCTGGGGGACCCATGTCCAAACGTTTTCCCGGCCGCAGGCTTTCGTCTGTCCGTCTCACCGTCCTGGTCGCCGTCGTCGGAGCGCTGGTAGCGTCAACTTTTGTGGGCTGGAACCGCTTTGAGGACGTGCGCGCCGCCGCCAACGGGGGCTCGTGGTTTGCGGGGTATGTGGACGCCACGGCGACACCCTTTTATCCGTTCGAGCAGCCCGCATCTGCGCAAGGCAAGAGCGTGGTGCTGTCCTTCATCGTTGCGGATCCAAAGGAAAAATGCAGGCCCTCCTGGGGAGCCGCCTACACCATGGATGAAGCACAGTCGCAGCTGGACCTCGACCGGCGGATTGCGCGCCTGCTGCAGGGCGGTGGGGAGGTTGCCGTGTCATTCGGAGGCTTGATCAACGACGAGCTGGCCCGGACCTGCACCGATGTGCGGCAACTGACGAGGGCGTACCGGTCGGTCGTCGAACGCTACGATCTCACCACCATCGACCTGGACATCGAGGGTGAGGATCTCGCCGACTCCGAAGCGGGCGCCCGAAGGGCCGAGGCAATTGCCGCGCTGCAGGAGGAACGCCGCGCCGGCGGCAAGACTTTGAACGTGTGGCTCACTGTGCCCGTAGCACCGTCAGGGCTGACAGTGCAGGGCACCGACGCTGTGACCGCGATGCTTGAAGGCGGCGTCGACCTCGCCGGAGTGAACGTCATGACGATGGACTACGGGGGAAGCCGGGAAGCCGGGGTATCACAGCTGGTTGCGTCGATCGCCGCGGCGCGTGCAACCCACTCCCAGCTGGGCATCCTGTATGACCGGGCTGGCATCAGCCTCGGGCCTCAGACGCTGTGGAGGAAGATCGGGCTGACACCGATGATCGGCCAGAATGATGTCCCCGCGGAGGTCTTCGATCTCGATGCTGCCGCAGCGTTCAATACGTTCGCCCTGGAATCGGGGGTGGGCCGGATGTCGATGTGGTCCCTCAACCGTGACGCCACCTGCAGTGACAACTACGGCGACGTGAGCATCGTGTCCGACAGCTGCAGCGGCATCGAACAGGACGGGATGCTTTTTGCAGACATCCTCGGGGCCGGTTTCGAGGGACGGGCAGCAACCCTGAACTCGGCGCCAACCACCGCGGAGCCCACTCCGGAACCGGTAGTCGATGATCCTGAGACCAGCCCCTATCCAATCTGGGCGGAGGAATCCACCTATGTGGTGGACGACCGGGTTGTCTGGAGGGGCAAGGTCTATTCGGCCAAGTACTGGACGAGTGGAGATGTGCCGGACAATCCGGTGCTCCAGGCTGCCGAGACCCCCTGGACGCTGATCGGGCCCGTGCTGCCGGGGGAGCGGCCGCTGCCCGTTGTCACCGCACCGGCCGGGACGTACCCGGGATGGGATGCGGAGAAGGTCTATGAGAAAGGCGACCGCATTCTGTTTGACGGGCATGTCTTTGAGGCGAAGTGGTGGAACCGGAGCGACAGTCCCGAAGCGGCCCTGCAGACGGCTGACTCCTCACCGTGGCGAAAGTTCTCCAACGAGGAAGTCCAGGAAGTCCTGGAGGAACTAAAGCCCTGAGGGTTCCTTCAGGATTCTGCGGCACGCCCGGAGACTATGCCCCGGACCTACGCACAGCATCGTCAATCAACGCGCCTACATGGGCTTCCCTGTCGGGAGCGCCCGATTGCCGGAACAATTCCTGGCTTTTCTCGAGCTGGAACAGGCTCTCGAGCGGATCTCCGAGGCGGTCCAGGGCCTGCCCGAGAAGCAGGTAGGCCTCGGCGGCCGTTTGGCTGGCCATTAGCGAGGATGCCTCGCAGATCGGTTTGAGCCGCTCAACGGCGGCGTCAACCTGGCCCGTGAGAAGCAGCCAGTGCGCTCGTGTGAGGGACAGCTCCAGTTTGTCGCGTTCGCTTCCCCCGACAATCGATGCCGCAAGTTCCGCCCGTTCAATGCATTCGAGTGTCTCGGGCTCCACCACTCCGCCGGCCAGGCGAAGTGCGGCGGATGCACGGTTGAAGCGTGCCCACAGATCGAGGTCGTTCGACGGCGAAAGATGACTGGCCGCGCGTCGGTGGTACTCAGTGCCGGCTTGGGTGTCCCGCCTGAGATAGGCCACGTTGCCGATCACCCAGTACGCCTTGCCCGCAGTCTGTGAATTCACCTCCGGGGTGATGAGTTCCGCCAGCCGAAGGCATTCCTCCCAGGCATCATCAACCTGGTCGCTTTCCGCGAGGGCTGCAATGAGGGCGTGCTGGGCGCGGATCCTGAGATCAGGTGATCCGGTGGCCTGTTCTGCGGCTTCGACGGCCCGCCGGGCTTCAACCATGGCCGCTTCCAGGTTGCCCCGCCCAATCAGGGTGTCAGCAAGGAAGGTGGACACCCGGGCGGCGAGGTCAGGATAACGCTGGGTCAGCGGGTGCGCGCGCAGGGCTTCCGAGGTCGAGGCGGCTTCCTCGAACCGCCCCTCCTTCTTCAGGCACTCCAGCTGCAGGAACGCCATGTTCCACGACGCGTTCTCGTCACCGTTCGCGTCCGCGGCACCGCGGGCCTGCCCGGCAAATTCCCGGGCGGCCCGATAATCCCGCTGGGCCCAGGCATCCCGGGCGCGTAGTTCCAGGAACACGTGCTGCCCGGGTTCGTGAGTCTGGTTCATGGCCTCGTTCCAATGATTGCTGGGAGCGGTCCGTTGCGGATCATATTGTCAGAACCGTCTGCACCATTGTGGGTGCTGAGACCCAGGAAGTCCCGGATTTTCCCTAGCCCGAGTGAAAACTGCGGAAAAGATGACAAAAAAGTCACCCATTGGCCCGCTCTGCTCCATATACTGAAGACGCTGTGCAGCGCGGAAAGCAAATGGTCTTTCTGCGTCCATCCAAGTGACAAGGGCAAATCATGAAAAAGGTCTCCGCAACTCTCTTGCTGACTGCGTTGCTTCTGGTTGGGGGCGGCACAGCTGCTCATGCCGCCAAGAGTGGTAACTGGCCGGACTCGGGTACAACTACTGCGAAGAGCGGTAACTGGCCGGACAGCACCCGCTCCACTGTGTAACGAGTGCGTTCCCACTGATCCTGGCTTTGAGGGTCAGCAAGGGCCCGGCGTCGGACGCTTGTCTGATGCCGGGCCCTTTTGTGCTGGATGCTAGGAACGGAGCCTGGTGACCAGCTCACGCACATGCGCGGCCCGGTCAGGTGCTCCGGCCTCGATGAAACACTGTTCACTCAGGTCGAAATGGGCCAGGGCTTGGAGCTCCTCGCCCCGTGCAGACAGCGCCTGGGCAAGCAGCAGGTTCGCTTCCCCCTCGGTTTGCCGGGACAGCACCGACCCGTCCGCGCAGATGGGCCGTAGCCGTTCAACAGCAGCGTTGAGCTGGCTTGTGAGGAATAGCCAGTGTGCGCGCGTCAGGGAGAGCTGAAGCCGGTCCCGTTCGGTGCCGCCCACAATGGAGCTGGCTACTTCGGCCCTTTCGATGCACTCGAGTGTCTCCGCATCGACCACGCCGGCGGCGAGTCGCCGGGAAGCGGACGCGCGGTTGAACCGTGCCCACAGGTCCAGATCATTGTTCGGGGTGAGATGCTCCGCCGCAAGGCGGTGGAACCTCGTGCCGTCGTCGACCTGGTGGCGCATGAACGCAACATTCCCGATAACCCAGTACGCCTTGCCCGCAGTCTGGGTATGGATGGCCGGTGTGATGTGGGTGGAGAGATCCAGGCACGTGCTCCAGGCTTCGTCCAGGCGGCCGCTTTCCGCAAGCGCAGCGATAAGCGCATGGTGGGCCTCGATCTGGAGCTCTGGAGCATCACGCACCGAAGCCGCACTCCTCACCGCAATGGTTGCACTGTCCACTGCCTGATCGAGATGCCCAAGCCCCTGCTGGCAGACGGCGGCAAGGGTGTGGACGCGCGCCTTCAGGGCATCGGATTCGAGGGTGAGATGGCTGGTGCCCAGCGCCTCAGCGTATTGGAGGGATTGATCGAGCGATCCTTCCTCACGGAGGCACTCCGCCTGGAGGAAAGTCATATTCCACCAGGCGTGATGATCGTCCGCAGCAGCGGCGAGTTCGACGGCGGACCCCGCCAGACGCCTGGCAGTACCGTAGTCTCGCTGACTCCAGGCCTCACGTGCGCGCAGCTCCACCATGATCAGGTCGCCCGAACGATGCGCTGCCACGCTTCCGCCTTGTCTGAGGTTGCGTCGAAACGGCAATGCGGTCCGTGCGGTTCCGACGTGCTGTTCCTTGAGTTTATGCCGAAAGGTCCGGTTGGGACAGACGCCGCAACCGGAGAGCGATCAGCTGCATGCGCTGCAGGGAAGATGTTGCCCCGGGGTGTTGCATATCACACTTCCTACGTATACTGAATCATCTGACATAGGTCAGTCCGCGATTCTTCGTTGAAGGAACCCGACATGAAAAGACTCTCCGCAGTTCTCCTGCTGACGGCGGCGCTCGCACTGGGCGGGGGGTCGGCAGCTGTCGCCAAAGACGCAGCGCCCGCACTGAAGTCGGGTGTGGTCACCTACGGCATCCTTATTGACGACTGGCCCCACTGACAGGTCCTGAACGCACCCCCTTACCGTGCGGAGGCGGGCGTCCCGCGCTGCCTGGGTGTTAGCTGGCCTGCATGGTATCCGGCGGGTGTACTAGCCTTGGTCCATGCGTATCGCCCGGTTTGTGCTCAATGATGATCCAGCGTTCGGCCTTGTAGAGGGTCCTGAAGGGGAAGAGGAAGTAGCCGTCATCAGCGGTGACCCGTTCTACGGCGGTGTTCAACCCACGGGGGTGCGGCACGCGCTGGAAGAAGTCCGGCTTCTTGCACCCGTGATCCCACGCAGCAAAGTCATCGGCATCGGTCGAAACTATGCCGATCACGCTGCCGAACTGGGTAACGAGGTGCCGCCCGCACCGCTGATGTTCCTCAAGCCGAACACCTCGGTCATCGGCCCCGGTGACCCGGTGGTCCTGCCGTCCTTCTCCGAGGAAATCTCGTATGAGTCGGAGCTCGCCGTGATCATTGGACGGATCTGCAAGGACGTACCGGTAGAGCGCGTTGATGATGTCATCTTTGGGTACACCTGCGCCAATGACCTCACTGCACGGGACATCCAGAAGACGGACAACCAGTGGGCCAGAGCAAAAGGGTTTGACACCTCCTGCCCAATCGGGCCGTGGATCGAGACGGAACTCGATACGGAAAACCTTGCTGTGCGCGGACGCCTCGACGGGGAGCTCAAACAGGACGGTTCCACCAACCAGATGATCTGGGGCGTCAGGGATCTGGTGTCCTACGTGTCGCAGGCGTTCACCCTCCTGCCGGGAGACATCATCCTTACGGGCACTCCCGCAGGGGTGGGCCTCATCAGTGAAGGACAGCGTTACGAGGTGGAAATCGAGGGCATCGGGCGGTTGTCCAACCCGGTCCGCCGCTAGGGACCCTGCCGCCAGGGATCCTGCCGGTGGGCTCACCGCCGGACAGTAGACTGGGCTCCATCATGACTACTGCTTCCCTCCCCACCGTCACACCCGAAACTCCGGTACGGGTTCGCTTCTGCCCTTCCCCCACAGGCGTGCCGCACGTCGGTCTGATCAGGACCGCCCTATTCAACTGGGCGTATGCCAGGCATACCGGCGGAACAATGGTGTTTCGAATCGAGGACACTGACGCGGCCCGCGACAGCGAGGAAAGCTACGAGCAGCTTCTCGACGCACTGAAGTGGCTGGGGATTGACTGGGATGAAGGCGTTGAGGTCGGCGGACCGCACGGACCCTACCGTCAGTCGCAGCGAAGCGGGATCTACCAGGATGTCATTGCCCGGCTGGTCGCGGCAGGCCACCTCTACGAGTCATACTCGACCCCTGATGAGGTGGAGGAGCGGCACAGAAGCGCAGGCCGTGACGTCAAGCTCGGGTACGACAACTACGACCGGGACCTCACCGACGAACAGAAGGCGACCTACAAGGCCGCAGGAAAGCCCGCTGTGCTGCGTCTACGGATGCCGGATGAGGATATTACGTTCACCGATCTGGTCCGGGGCGAGATCACCTTCGCCGCCGGCAGCGTTCCGGACTTCGCGGTAGTCCGCGCGAACGGCGCGCCGCTCTATACGCTGGTCAACCCGGTGGACGACGCCCTCATGGGTATCACCCATGTGCTGCGCGGCGAGGACCTGCTGTCTTCAACGCCACGACAGGTGGCACTGTACCGGGCACTGATCGACATTGGCGTAGCGCGGCATATGCCACTCTTCGGTCACTTGCCCTATGTCATGGGACAGGGCAACAAGAAGCTCTCCAAGCGCGATCCCGAGTCCAATCTGTTCCTGCACCGGGAGCGCGGGTTCATCCCTGAAGGGCTGCTCAACTATCTCTCGCTGCTGGGCTGGTCGCTGAGCGCTGATGAGGACATCTTCACGGTGGATGAGCTTGTCGCGAAGTTCGACGTGCAGGACGTGCTCGCCAACCCCGCCCGCTTCGATGTGAAGAAGGCGGAGGCGATCAACGGATCCCACGTGCGACTGCTGGACCCGGAGGACTTCCGGATGCGGCTGCTCCCATACCTGCAGTCGGCCGGACTGATCAAGCAAACCCTCGGTCCACGCGAGCTCGCGATCCTCACGGAAGCTGCGCCGCTGATCCAGGAACGGATCACCCTCCTCGGTGAGGCCCCGGAGATGATCGGCTTCCTGTTCCGCCCGGACAGCGAGATCGAGATCGCCGAAGACGCCCGCAAGGCATTGCCGGGGAACTATAAGGAGGTTCTCGCCGCTGCGCTCCGCGCCCTCGAGGAGGCGGAATGGACTGCGGAGTCCCTTCAGGCCGCCCTGCGCGCTGTGCTCGTGGATGAGCTGGGGCTCAAGCCCCGGGTAGCCTTCGGGCCTGTCCGCACTGCCGTTTCCGGGCGGAGGATTTCACCTCCCCTGTTCGAGTCCATGGTGATCCTCGGCAGGGAATCGTCCCTGGCCCGTGTGAGGGCATTGTATGAAGAGTGAGTCCGGCGCCCCGATCCAGGGCGTCCTGTTCGACATCGATGACACCCTCGTGGACCTTGAGACTGCGATGGGCAGGACTCTGCACCACGTCGGCGCGGATACACTGGCGCATCTGACCGAGGCGGAGTGGGCAGAGTATAAGCAGTTGTACACCCAGGATCCGCACGGCTACTACGACGAATACCTGGCCGGAAAGCTGAGTTTTGTGGAGCAACGGCTCCACCGGGCACGGCATGCGCAGGCCGCCTTCCTTGCTGAACCCCTTGAGGGTGAGGCTGCGGTGCGGTGGAACAACGCGTATGAAGCCATCCTGCCGCTGCATTTCGAACCGTACGACGACGTCATCCCTGTCCTCGACGAGCTGGACCGCCAGGGCATTCCTTACGGTGCCGTCAGCAATAACGTGCACGACTATCAGCGCGCCAAGCTCGACAAGGCCGGTCTGCAGCGGGTCGCCGCGCTCGTCGGCATTGATGCGGTGGGCGTCGCCAAGCCCGATCCGGCGATCTACCTCGAGGGTGCGCGCCGTCTGGGCACGGAACCGTCACGGACCCTGTACGTGGGCGACAATCCGGTACTCGACGCCCAGGGGGCGGATGCGGCAGGGCTGGTTGGCGTGTGGCTGGACCGTCGGGGCGGGCAGGAAAACACGAGTGTCCGCCGTCGGATCACCACTCTGACCGACGTTTTGCGCATCATGCAGGGAATCCGGTAAAGTCGTATCTCGGCGCGGACGGGGTTGACCTGCTGCGAAGCAGGGAAAAGCCGCCGGAAAGTGCCATTGGGGTATGGTGTAATTGGCAACACATTGGTTTCTGGTACCAACATTCTAGGTTCGAGTCCTGGTACCCCAGCGCTGTATATACGGCATGAGTTGAGCAGATTGCCCGGCATAAATCGGGTAGCGGCTCAATTTGGCCCACAGCATCGGATGTGAAACAATCATCTAGCTCGTTTGGCGGGAAAACCGCCAGGCAGCACAGTACTGGCCCCATCGTATAGCGGCCTAGTACGCCGCCCTCTCACGGCGGTAACGCGGGTTCGAATCCCGCTGGGGTCACAAAGGTTCCGCCTCAACCGCTTCGGTTGGGGCGGAATTTCGTTTAACCGGCCCGCCTCCCCGATATCCCTGAGAAGTCCCGCGGAACTGGCATGATGGGACCATGGATGCCTCGCTGCCGGACGCCGATGCTGCGGGGCTCGTCAATCTGCTGGGCAATGTCCGCGAAACGCTTGGGCGCCTGACCTTCCCCCTGGAATCTCCGGGAGCCGCCGACGCCCGGCGGGAGACTCTAGCGGCCGCGGCCCAGCTCGATGATTACATCCTGCCCCGCATCGAGAGCCTCGACGCACCGCTGCTCGCCGTGGTCGGTGGTTCCACCGGGGCGGGTAAATCCACCCTGGTCAATGCGTTGGTGGGACACCCGGTGACCCGGTCCGGTGCAATAAGGCCCACCACACGCCAGCCGATCCTGCTGCACCATCCCGCAGAGGGGCACTGGTTCGCTGATGACCGCGTGCTGCCGACGCTGAGCCGGCAGCGCGCCGTCGTCGTCGGTGCGGATGCACAGGCCGTGCCGGCCTCGCAGATCGCGCTGGCGGACGAGTCCGGCAGCGCAGCCCAGCTGCTGCTGCAGCCTGACGCGACAATTCCGCAGGGACTGGCCCTGCTGGATGCACCGGATATTGATTCGATCGCTGATGGGAACCGCCGTCTCGCCTCCCAACTGCTGGCGGCGGCTGACCTGTGGCTGTTCGTCACCACCGCCAACCGCTATGCCGACGCCGTTCCCTGGCATCTGTTGCGGGAAGCGGCCCAGCGGGACATCCTGCTCGCCGTCGTTCTTGACAGGGTTCCGCACGGCGTGGAGGAGGAAATCCGGGCCGACCTGCACGCGCTGCTCGCTGCTGAGCAGCTGGGGCACGCGCCGATCTTCGTCATACCCGAGGAGCAGCTCGACGGGCTGGGCATGCTTCCCGCCGAGAGCGTGGACCCGCTCCGCCGCTGGCTCGGGGCTATCTCCGCGGATGCCGAGGGACGGCGGGACATCGCACGGCGCACTCTCGAAGGAGCGTTGCGCGCACTTGGCCGCCGGGTGGAGAAGGTGGCGGACGCTGTTGACGATCAGGCCGAAACGGCCGGACGCCTGGAGGAAGCAGCCCGTTTGTCCTACGCCGCCGCGCTCGAAGCCGTGCTTGAGTCGACCAAGGACGGCACCCTGCTTCGTGGCGAGGTACTGGCGCGCTGGCAGGACTTCGTCGGCACGGGCGAGTTCATGCGCGGCCTCGAATCCAGGGTCGGCCGGATCCGGGACCGTATCGGCGGTTACCTCACGGGCAAGCCGCCGCGCGCGGTCACTGTTGAAACCGCCATCGAGAGCGGGCTGCAGACCGTGATCGTGGAGGAAGCCGCCAAGGCCGCTGACCAGACCGAACGCCAGTGGCGCGCCGAGCCCGCGGGGCGCGCGCTCCTGGCCCCGGGCGAACCCGTGATGTCGCCCGGGTTCACGGACACCGTTGCGCGTGAAATCCGCGCCTGGCAGAAGGACCTGCTTGATCTCGTCCGGTCCGAAGGCGCTGACAAGCGGTTCGCGGCGCGGATGCTCTCGTTCGGTGTCAACGGCGTGGCCGTCGCCCTGATGATCGTGGTGTTTGCATCCACGGCAGGCCTGACCGGAGGTGAGGTTCTCATCGCGGGAGGTTCCGCCGTCGTCGGGCAGAAGCTACTGGAAGCGATCTTCGGCGAAGATGCCGTGCGGCGGCTCACCAGGACGGCCCGCAGGCAGCTGCAGCAGCGTTGCGAGACGCTCATGGACGCGGAACGGGAGCGCTTCACGGACCGTCTGCGCGTGCTCGCGGACGAGCCGTCATCGGAACACCTGCGCGCTCTGGCCGTCAGCCTGACCGAGCGCCGTTCCGTGGCGGAGGACCTCCGGAAGAATGATCAGGCGCCGGAGGACGGTACGTGAGCCGTCACCGCGGGGCGGCGTCATCGTCCCGCCTCCAGGAACGCCTCGAGGCCGTCAACGAGGCACGCGAACTCGCCGAGGGCCGGGTCGATGAAGACCAACTCGGCGCCGTCTATGACGTCCTCGACCGCGCGAGCTCACGCAGGTCGCTCTCCGCGGCGCATACCGTCGTCGGAATCTTCGGACCGACGGGCAGCGGAAAGTCATCGCTGCTGAATGCGC
Organism: Arthrobacter sp. 35/47; assembly: GCF_000520475.1. Lineage (NCBI taxonomy): Bacteria > Bacillati > Actinomycetota > Actinomycetes > Micrococcales > Micrococcaceae > Arthrobacter > Arthrobacter sp. 35/47. Next base: position 144,598 of record NZ_KI914582.1, on the reverse strand, counting down.
TGACGGGGACGGACCTTGCGCGCGTCGCAGCCCGCCGGCCTACTACCGCTGAACCACTGGCCGTGATCTGGGGCGAGGAGGGCAGCGCGGACCTCCTCGACTGGCTCCAGGTGCAGAAGCGGCACGTCATGCCCGACGGCGCGCCGCTGCTGGTTCCCGCGCGCAACGGGCACCGGGGGAACCGGAACGAGGGTGTCGAGGGTGGACTGATCCTGCTCGACCTGCCCGATTTCGATTCGACCGCGCTCGGCCATCGCGCCATCGTGGAGCGGCTCGCGGGCCAGGTGGACGTGCTGCTCTGGGTCACGGACCCGCAGAAGTATGCCGACGCTGCGCTGCACCGGGAGTTCCTGGCACCGCTGGCAACCCATGAGTCCGTCATCCTGGTGGCGCTGAACCAGTCCGACAGGCTCTCCGAGGCCGACCTCACACAGGTGAACCGGTCGCTGAAGGGGATCCTCGCTGCCGAAGGACACGGTTCCGCGGTGGTGCACGCTGTTTCCGCCGTCACCGGGAGGGGTCTGGACGGCCTCGCGGAGGAAATCCGCGCTATCGTTCGCCGCAAGGAAGCCGCAACCGGGCGGCTGTCCGCGGACGTCGACGTAGCGGTCGAATCCCTCCGCTGGTTCACCGGACCCGAACTGGCGGGCCCGTCAAAGGCAACCCGCACCGCGCTGGCCCACCGCCTGGCCGGGGCGACCGGCACCGATGCGGTGATTGACGCCGTCGTACGTTCCTACCGCAGGGATGCCCACTCCGTCACCGGGTGGCTGGTGACGCGCTGGCTCGGAAAACTCCGTGCCGACCCGCTACGGCGGCTGAACCTCCGGCGCAGCGACGTGGGGAACTTCGTGGGCCGAACCTCCCTGCCGGAACCCGGACCCGCCCAGCGCGCTTCCGTCGACCGGGCGCTGCGCACCTTCGGTGAGGAGCTTTCCTCCGGCGCGGTGGAGCCATGGCGCACGGCCATCAGGGATGCCGCGAGGAGCCCTGAGCCGGAACTGCTCGAGCGGCTGGATGAAGCCGTTGCCCGCACTGACTTCCAGTCAGGGTCCCGCGCCTGGTGGTGGCCGGTTGCGGGAGTGCTGCAATGGCTCTTCCTCGCCGCCATGGTGGTTGGTATCGGTTGGCTCGCCCTGCTGGCGGTCCTGGCGTTCCTGCAGTTCCCGGTGCCCGAGTCCCCGACCGTCGAAGGGATCCCGGTCCCGACCCTGCTGGCACTCGGGGGAGTGGCTGCCGGTATTGCACTCGGCATTCTGTGCGCGGCGCTGGCGCGGCTTGGAGCGCGCAGGCGCGGAAAGCGCGTACGACGCCGGCTGGTTGGGTCGATCGGCGAGACCACGGAGGCGGTGGCCGTCGGGCCCGTGGCGGCGGAGATAGACCGCTACAACGGCTTTGTGCGCGCCGTGCACACCGCGGGTGCACGCCGGTAGTCACTCCCGAAGAGCTGCGAGTACCTTGAGAACGGTCCGCAGGTTGCGGGTGGTTGTTGTGCTGCGGATCCGTGCGCGGTTGGAGAAGGCATTGAGCGGGCTGTCCAGTGTGCCGCCCTTGGGTGCCTGCCAGACGAGCGCTGTTGAGTCCAGGGCCTGGACCGGCTCGCCGGCAGAACGAGCAAACTCAAGCATTTCGTCCAGGGCTGCCGGATCCGAAAAGAGCGTGAGGTAGGTATGCGTGGCGGGATCGTCCGGAGGGAAGGAACACTGCGCAACAATGCCCTCCAGCGTGCGGAACTCCAGCACCACCACCCAGGCGTCATATCCGAACCGCTCCCGGAGGAGCTGTTCGCTGTGGGACTTCAGCTCATCAGCGGTGAGGCCGCTGGTGCAGACCACATTCCCGGAGGCGAGCAGGGTCTTCACTCCTGAGACGGGGAGGGACTCGAATGCCTGTCGGAGCTCCGCCGACCTGATCGTGATGCCGCCGACATTCACGCCCCTGAGGAACACCGCGTATCTGGCCATGGCCACAGCGTAACGCCGTCATCCCCCAAATTTTGTGCAGATTTGGCGGCTTCGAGGGCTGGAAAGCCGCCAGAGGTGCGCGAAATTTCCGCTACTCGGCGGACTTGCTGACCGCATTGGTCAGCTGCTGCGCGGCGTTCACCACAACCTCGGCATGGATCCGTCCGGGTTGGCGGGTCAGGCGCTCGATGGGACCGGAGATTGAAACTGCAGCGATGACACGCCCCGACGGTCCGCGCACCGGAGCAGACACCGAGGCCACGCCGGCCTCCCGTTCCCCGAGGCTCTGTGCCCAGCCACGACGCCGCACCCCGGCCAGGACAGTAGGCGTAAAACGCGCGTTCTGCAGGCCCTTGAGCAGCCGGTCATGGTCCTCCCAGGCGAGAAGACACTGTGCGGCCGAGCCGGCTCGCATGGACAGCTGTGTTCCCACCGGGATGGTGTCGCGGAGACCGATCGGACGTTCCGCGGATGCAACACAGACACGGGCATCACCCTGCCGCCGGAAGAGCTGCGCGCTCTCGCCGGTCGCATCCCGCAGCTGGAGGAGGACCGGTCCTGCGGAGGCGATCAGCCGGTCCTCGCCGGCGGCGGACGCAAGTTCAACAAGCCGGCTTCCCAGCACAAAGCGGCCCTGCATGTCCCTGCTGACCAGACGGTGGTGGACAAGAGCCAGGGCAAGCCGATGCACGGTAGGGCGCGCCAGGCCGGTGGAAGTCACGAGCTGGGCGAGCGTCGTGGGACCGGCCTCCAGCGCGGCGAGTACAAGAGCCGCTTTATCAATGACGCCGACGCCACTAGAATTGTCCATAACTTGATATTGCCGTCTCATTATCTGAGACGCAAGTGATTGGGGTGGCGCGCACTGAAGCCCGCCTGCTTCAGTTATTGGAAGATCCACACGAAGGCACGCGGAGGAACCGGCCATGGGCAAGACGCTCGCAGAGAAAGTCTGGGAATCGCATATTGTGCGCAGGGGGGAGGTCGTCAACGGCCAGGCCGAACCCGACCTGCTCTACATCGATCTGCACCTCGTTCACGAGGTGACCTCGCCGCAGGCCTTTGAGGGACTTCGCCTGGCCGGCAGGAAGCTTCGGCGGCCTGACCTGACGATCGCCACCGAGGACCACAACACCCCGACTATCAACATCGACCGTCCCATCGCCGATCCCACCAGCCGCACGCAGATCGAGACTCTCCGCGCGAACTGCAGGGAGTTCGGCGTCCGGCTGCACTCCCTGGGGGACGCCGAGCAGGGGATCGTGCACATCATCGGCCCGCAGCTCGGCCTGACCCAGCCCGGCATGACAGTGGTCTGCGGTGATTCGCACACCTCGACCCACGGCGCCTTCGGCTCACTGGCCATGGGCATCGGCACCTCGGAGGTGGAGCATGTCATGGCCACCCAGACGCTACCGCTGACACCGTTCAAGACCATGGCAATCAATGTCGAGGGAACCCTCAAGCCAGCTGTAACGTCCAAGGACATCATCCTCGCCGTGATCGCCAAGATCGGCACCGGCGGAGGCCAGGGCTACGTCCTGGAGTACCGCGGCTCGGCGATCAGGGCACTGTCCATGGACGCGCGCATGACCATCTGCAACATGTCCATCGAGGCTGGGGCACGCGCCGGAATGGTTGCTCCGGACGAGACAACGTTCGAGTACCTGCTGGGCCGCCCTCATGCACCGCAGGGAGCTGACTGGGATGCCGCCGTCGAGTACTGGCGGACACTGCGGACGGATGACGACGCCACCTTTGATGCGGAGGTCTTCCTCGACGCCAATGAGCTCGAGCCCTTCGTCACCTGGGGAACCAACCCGGGCCAGGGCGTGTCGCTCAGCCAGTCCGTGCCGGCTCCCGAGGACTTCGCTGACGAGAATGAAAAGGCGGCCTGCAAGCGCGCGCTCGAGTACATGGCCCTCGAGGCCGGTACGCCGATGAAGGACATCCGGGTGGACACTGTCTTCCTCGGTTCCTGCACCAACAGCCGCGTTGAGGACCTGCGGCTCGCCGCGGACATCATCCGCGGACGGCAGAAGGATCCCAACATCCGCATGATGGTGGTGCCCGGATCCGCCCGCGTGCGTCTTGAGGCGGAAGCTGAGGGTCTGGACAAGGTTTTCAAGGATTTCGGCGCCGAATGGCGTTTCGCCGGATGCTCAATGTGCCTGGGCATGAACCCGGACCAACTGGCGCCGGGAGAGCGGTGTGCGTCCACATCGAACCGCAACTTCGAGGGGCGGCAGGGCAAGGGCGGTCGCACGCACCTCGTCTCGCCGGTGGTGGCTGCCGCCACCGCGGTGCGCGGCACCCTCAGTTCCCCTTCAGACCTGGACCCCGTACCGCCGGCAGCGGCACTGCCCTCCGACGACGGCACCACCAGCCACGCTGCCTGACACTTTGCACGAGGGGCACACCCTCATAAGGAGCACCATGGAAAAGATCACCACCCATACCGGCATCGGCGTTCCGCTGCGGCAGAGCAATGTGGACACCGACCAGATCATCCCTGCGGTCTACCTCAAGCGGATCACGCGGACCGGTTTCGAGGACGCCCTGTTCGCCGCCTGGCGGAAGGACGAAAACTTCATCCTGAACCGGGAACCGTTCAACCGCGGGTCAGTGCTGGTCGCCGGACCCGACTTCGCCACGGGCTCCTCCCGGGAACACGCAGTATGGGCGCTGAAGGACTTCGGTTTCAGGGCGGTACTTTCCTCCCGTTTCGCCGACATCTTCCGCGGGAACTCGGGCAAGCAGGGCCTCGTCGCCGCGCAGGTGGCCCAGGACGACATCGAGCTGATCTGGAAGGAACTGGAAAACCATCCGGGCACCGAGATCACCGTTGACCTCGAGGCTCGCCTGGTGACGTGCGGCTCCATCGTCGCCCCCTTCCAGACTGACGACTACACGCGGTGGCGCCTCCTGGAAGGTCTCGATGACATCGGACTGACCCTGCGCCATGAGGAGGCCATCACCGCGTACGAAGCCACGCGACCCGGATTCAAACCCACCACACTGCCCGCCCGCACCTAGCCTGGCCGCCCGCGCAGGCAACGTACTGCGGGTAACGCACTGCAGGCAGGCCGGTGCAAGCAAGATCACGCACAGCGGGCGGAATGCCGGGCGGAACCGCGCTGTTTGCACCCTCTGAGGGGCCGTACCGGCCCCCGTCCGGTCCAACACGGCCCCGTGCGGCCGGCGTCGGTATTTCAGTCTGGTAACAGTAGCTCCTATGCTTAGCAGGAGTCTTATCTGCTGTTGGGGCTTACACGTTGAAGGAAATAGGTGTTCATGGGTAGCGTTCTGACAATCCGTGGTGGTGTCCCTCTCGCAGGCAAGGTGACCGTCCGCGGCGCCAAGAACCTGGTGCCGAAGGCTATGGTCGCGGCGCTGCTGGGAAGCGCACCGTCGGTGCTGAGGAACGTCCCTGAAATCAAGGACGTCGATGTCGTCACCAGCCTGCTGAAGCTGCACGGCGTCGAGGTGACCAAGGATCCCGTGACCGGTGATCTGACCATGGACCCGGCCAACGCCATGATGGCGGCGTCCAAGGACATCGACGCCCACGCCGGGGACTCCAGGATTCCCATCCTTTTCTGCGGCCCGCTCATGCACAGCATCGGCGAGGCATTCATTCCCGACCTCGGCGGATGCAAGATCGGTGACCGCCCGATCGACTACCACCTGCAGGTGCTCCGGAACTTCGGTGCCGTCGTGGACAAGCGTCCGGGCGGAATTTCGATTTCGGCTCCCAAGGGGCTCCACGGAGCAAAACTGGAGCTGCCGTACCCCAGCGTCGGAGCCACCGAGCAGGTCCTCCTCACGGCTACCCGCGCCGAGGGCATCACGGAACTGAGCGGTGCCGCCGTCGAGCCGGAGATCATGGACCTCATCGCCGTCCTGCAGAAGATGGGCGCCATCATCACGGTGCAGACCGACAGGACCATCCGGATCGAAGGTGTCGAGGAACTTGGCGGCTTCAACCACAAAGCCATCTCCGACCGCAACGAAACCGCGTCCTGGGCATCGGCGGCGCTGGTCACCCGCGGCGACATCTACGTCGAGGGCGCGCGTCAGCTGGACCTCACAGCATTCCTGAACACCTACCGCAAAATCGGAGGCGCCTTCGACGTCACCGATGACGGCATCCGCTTCTACCACCCGGGCGGCAAGCTTTCACCGCTGGTGCTGGAGACGGATGTCCACCCGGGCTTCATGACGGACTGGCAGCAGCCGCTGGTGGTTGCGCTGACGCAGGCCGAGGGCGTTTCGATCGTCCACGAAACCGTCTACGAGAACCGGTTCGGTTTCACCGATGCGCTGGTGCGTATGGGCGCGAACATCCAGGTGCACCGTGAGTGCCTCGGCAGTGTTCCCTGCCGCTTCGGCCAGCGGAACTTCCTGCACTCAGCAGTCATCTCCGGCCCGGTGCAGCTGCACGGTACGGACATCGACGTACCCGATCTCCGCGGCGGCTTCAGCCACCTCATCGCTGCCCTGGCAGCGAACGGAACCTCCCGGGTAACCGGCATCGAGCTGATCAACCGTGGCTACGAGCGCTTCCAGGACAAGCTCGAGGGCCTCGGAGCGGACTTCGACGTGACGGAATCGGCAGATGCAGGAACAGGCCGCTAGACGCGGCCGTACACCAGCATGACTGAACCCGCCTCGTCCCGCGCCACCTTCGCGGTGCTCGGAGTCATCCTCCGGCCGCTGATGAACGCAATGATGTCGAAGCAGTGGAAGGGCGCCGAGAACCTTCCGCGGAACACCGGCTTTATTGTCTGCCCCAACCACGTGACGGAAATCGACCCCATCGTGATCGGGCACTTTCTCTACAACCACAAGGTGATGCCCCACTTCCTGGCAAAGGCGTCGCTGTTCAAGGTTCCGGTCCTGGGTGCTGTGCTGCGCGCCACCATCCAGGTGCCGGTGGAACGCACGACGGCGGGGGCAAACCGCTCGCTCGATGTCGCCAAAGAGGCTATCGAGGGCGGCGGCGGAATCATCATCTACCCGGAGGGCACCCTCACCCGGGACCCGGACATGTGGCCCATGAAGGGGCGCACCGGGGCGGCGCGTCTGGCACTGCAGACCGGAGCACCGGTTGTCCCTATCGCCCACTGGGGAGCGCATGAGGTCTTTCCGCGGTACGCGAAGCGGCTCTACCTGTTCCCCCGCAAGACGTCCCGGGTGCTCGTCGGCAAGCCGGTGGACCTGTCGGAGTTCAGGGACGGGCCGATCACCCGCACAACCCTCGATGCGGCAACCAACAGGATCATGGATTCGCTGACAGAGCTGGTTGGCGAGCTGCGCGGTGAAACACCGCCGGCTGAGCGCTGGGACCCGACAGTGAAAAACCAGAAGCAGGTGGGCCGGAACTTCGAGTCCCCTGCGGGTGAGGGCCAGTGACGCGTCGGCCTCCGGGCATATGAATTGCAGCGATACACGTCACTGCAAGCCGCCCGATAGCCGGTCGCCTCGTGCTGCGTAAGCCGAACCCCTCGCGCACGATTCGATCGTTCACCGGCATCCGGCAAACGGCGCGGCTTATTTCGCCGACCAACTCGTAATCGCCGACGGGGTCGACTAGCAGTTGCGCTACGTCAGGCTTTTGCTGGTTTCATTCGCGCTAGGGATGCGGCCACCAAGATGAGACAGCAACTTGCAGCAGGTGCTACCCACCAATCACCCGGCTCCGGGCCGCCTTTGAGGGAAAAATTGACTACTGCGTATACCAGTCCAACTAGGTAGCCCAGGAACAGTCCAATCCAGACACCGGAGCTCGAGTAGTTGGAAGGCAGCAAAACGAATGCACCAATCACGGTAAACACGCCAAA
>NZ_KI914582.1:135642-136691 GCF_000520475.1 Arthrobacter sp. 35/47 | reverse complement strand
CGTCGGCCTCCCGCCGTCGTCGCCGTCCTTGGAGCCGGCAGCTGGGGTACCACGTTCGCAAAGATTCTTGCGGATGCCGGCGAGCCGCACGGCACCAGCATCCGGCTGTGGGCGCGCCGCGAGAATATTGCTGACGAGATCAATACCCGGCACACCAACAGTCGCTACCTGTCGGAGACCGTGCTGCCTTCCAGCATCACCTGCTCCACCGACGTCGCCGCCGTTCTTGAGGGTGCCGAGGTGGTGGTGATCGCCGTGCCGGCGCAGTCCCTCCGTTCGCAGCTGTCGGACTGGAAGCCGCTGATCTCGCCCGACGCCGTGGTGGTCTCGCTGATGAAGGGCCTGGAGGTGGGCACCGATGACCGCATGAGCCAGGTGCTCGCGCAGGAACTCGGGCTGCCGGAGGGTCGTATCGCTGTCGTGTCGGGGCCCAACCTGGCCATGGAAATTGCGCGCTGCGAGCCCACAGCGTCAGTGGTCGCATGCCCGGACGCGGATGTGGCCACCTGGATCGCCGCGGCATGCACCACCACCTACTTCCGCCCGTACACCAACACTGATGTTGTCGGTGTGGAAATCGGCGGCATCGTCAAGAACGTCATTGCCCTCGCGGTTGGTATCTGCGAAGGCAAGCAGATGGGGGACAACACCAAGGCCTCCGTCATCACGCGCGGCCTCACCGAGACCACCCGGCTGGCTGTCGCTCTGGGCGGAGAACCTGAGACCCTCTCCGGGCTCGCCGGCATGGGGGACCTGATCGCAACCTGTTCCTCCTCCCTCTCGCGCAATCACACCGCCGGCAGGCTGCTCGGCCAGGGGCTCACCCTGGACGAGGTGACGGCCCACATGAACCAGACTGCGGAGGGCATTAAATCCGCGCAGGCGGTGGCGGACCTCGCGCGCCAGCTGGGGGTCTATATGCCGATTACGGATAGTGTTGTTGCCGTACTTCAGGGGAACCTGTCGGTACACGACCTCGGCCCGCGACTGCTGGCCCGCGAACTGAAATCCGAAGGCTGAACGTGACCCCACCTGCCAAGCCCCGTGTC
>NZ_KI914582.1:134358-135542 GCF_000520475.1 Arthrobacter sp. 35/47 | reverse complement strand
ATCCGAAGGCTGAACGTGACCCCACCTGCCAAGCCCCGTGTCCTCGTGCTGTTCGGCGGCCGTTCGAGTGAGCATGCCGTCAGCTGCGTGACCGCAGCCGGTGTGCTCGAGGCGATCGACCGGGACAAGTACGACGTCGTGCCCGTCGGCATTGCAAAAAACGGCCAGTGGTCGCTGGTGTCCTCGGACCCTGCCCAGTGGTCGCTGCGTTCGGCGGTGCTTCCGGAAGTACCGGTGTCACCGGAGCCGGTGGTGCTCGCGACAGCCTCTGACGGTGGAGCCGCGCAGGAACTCGTCGCCACCGGGGCGGAACAGATGCCCCGCAGCCTGGGGGCCGTCGACGTCGTCCTTCCGCTGCTTCACGGGCCCTTCGGTGAGGACGGCACGCTGCAGGGCCTGCTGGAGATGGCCGATGTGCGCTACGTCGGCGCCGGTGTGCTGGCGTCTGCCGTTGGGATGGACAAGCACTACATGAAGGTCGTGTTCGCCTCCGCCGGTTTGTCCGTCGGGCCCTATGAAGTTCTTACTGACAGGCAGTGGACCCGGGACCGCTCAGCCTGCCTGGAGCGGGCCGCACGGCTCGGCTATCCCGTCTTCGTCAAACCGGCCCGCGCGGGCTCATCCATGGGGATCTCCCGCCGTGCTGTTCGGCGGCCGTTCGAGTGAGCATGCCGTCAGCTGCGTGACCGCAGCCGGTGTGCTCGAGGCGATCGACCGGGACAAGTACGACGTCGTGCCCGTCGGCATTGCAAAAAACGGCCAGTGGTCGCTGGTGTCCTCGGACCCTGCCCAGTGGTCGCTGCGTTCGGCGGTGCTTCCGGAAGTACCGGTGTCACCGGAGCCGGTGGTGCTCGCGACAGCCTCTGACGGTGGAGCCGCGCAGGAACTCGTCGCCACCGGGGCGGAACAGATGCCCCGCAGCCTGGGGGCCGTCGACGTCGTCCTTCCGCTGCTTCACGGGCCCTTCGGTGAGGACGGCACGCTGCAGGGCCTGCTGGAGATGGCCGATGTGCGCTACGTCGGCGCCGGTGTGCTGGCGTCTGCCGTTGGGATGGACAAGCACTACATGAAGGTCGTGTTCGCCTCCGCCGGTTTGTCCGTCGGGCCCTATGAAGTTCTTACTGACAGGCAGTGGACCCGGGACCGCTCAGCCTGCCTGGAGCGGGCCGCACGGCTCGGCTATC
>NZ_KI914582.1:133063-134258 GCF_000520475.1 Arthrobacter sp. 35/47 | reverse complement strand
CGCCGAGCTCGAAGCCGCGGTTGAGCATGCCAGGGAGTTCGACCCGAAGGTGATTGTCGAGGCAGGAATCGTGGGTCGGGAGATCGAGGTGGCGGTCCTGCAGGGCCGGGGCACGGATGAACCGCGCACCAGCCTGCCGGGCGAGATCGCCGTCCAGCCCGGCGAACACGAGTGGTATGACTTCGAGGCGAAGTACGTTGACGGTTCCGCAGCCGAGCTGAGCTGCCCGGCCGACCTGCCGCCCGATGTCACTGACCGGGTCCGGGAGCTCGCTGCCCGCGCCTTCGACGCTCTCGGGACCGAGGGGCTTTCCCGCGTCGATTTCTTCTACACGCCCGCCGGCGAGCTCATCATCAATGAAATCAACACCATGCCGGGCTTCACCCCCATCAGCATGTACCCCCAGATGTGGGCCAAGTCCGGTCTGACCTACACAGAGCTGATCGACGAACTCATCGGGCTGGCACTCGAACGCAAGACGGGCCTTCGCTAGTTCCGGCGGGGTTCAGGCCATGACGGAGCCGAAGCGGCCAACGCTGCGGGACATCGCGCAGGCGGCCGGCCTGTCGAAGGCCGCCACGTCCTATGCCCTCCGGGGCCTCCGGGGGTCGGACAGGACGGTGGCGCGTGTCCAGGCGATCGCCCGGGACATGGGCTGGTCGGCGGACCCGGCTGCACGCGCCCTCGCCGGAGGCCGCAGCGGCAACGTTGCAATCATCGGATCGCTCGGGGATCTTTGGCGGCAGGGTCTTGCTGTGATGCTGTCGGAGGCGCTCCATCAGGAGGGCCTGTTCTCGGCCATCACCGACGTCGACACCTCACCGGTGCGCGAACGGGATGCCCTGCGCTCGCTCCCGGCCCGCCGGGTCGACGCCGCCATCGTGTTTCCGGTGGATCCGTCCGCCCCGTACTGGGCCGAGGTTCCGGAGCGGATTCGCCTGGTGTCCCTGGGTGACGCACTGCCGCACCGTCCGGTTGCACGCACCGTGCTCTTCGACAACGAGACCGGGATCAGCACCGCCCTGAATCACCTCGCCGGTCTGGGCCACCGGTCGGTGGGGCTGTTGGCACCGTCGCTGCCGTCCACTCCGGGCAGGCCCGCGCAGCTCCTGGTGGAGAAACTCGGGGCGGAACTGGGACTGGACGTGGTGGTGGGGCCGTCCGCCTCCTCCGTGGCGGGAGCCGCAGAGGCGGC
>NZ_KI914582.1:126815-132963 GCF_000520475.1 Arthrobacter sp. 35/47 | reverse complement strand
GGCGGCGGCGATCCTCCTCGCACTGCCGGCACGCCCGACGGCCCTGCTGTGCCTGAGCGACACCCTTGCCTTCGGCGCCTACCGTGCTGCGCGGAACCGTGGCCTGTCCATCCCGGGCGACGTCTCGATCCTCGGTTTCGACGACAGCGAACTGGCGCCCCTGGTCAGTCCGGAGCTGACCACCTTCGGATGGGACGAGACGGCCATCGTCGCTGCGGCCATTGACTCCGTGGTGAAGGACGAGGCCCCCGCCTCGGTTGCCATCCACCCGGAGTTTCTGGTCCGCACCTCCACCGGCCCCTGTTCAGCACCTCCGGCGACTCCGTAGGCTGGGTGGATGATCACCGTGAGCGGCTCCGTGCAGACCGACCTTCCCCCCGAACGCACCTTCGCCTACCTGTCCCAGTTCGAGCACACCAGTGAGTGGGACCCGGGCACTCCCGTGGTGGAGAAGCGGTCGCAGGGGCCCGTCGCAGTGGGGCACCGGTACCACGCCGAGGCCCTGTTCCGTGGCAAGCGGAGCTCCATCGAGTACGAGGTCATCGAACTCGGCACAGGGTTCATCAAGCTCCGCGGCGAGAACAGGACCGTGGAGGCGTTCGACTCGATCGAGGTCAAACCGTCCGGCAGCGGAAGCGAAGTGACCTATACGGCACAGTTCCGCATGAAGGGCCCGGTGAAACTGCTGCAGCCGCTGCTCCGGCCCGCGTTCAACTCGCTGCGGGATCCGGCACTGAACGGCATGAAGCAGCGGCTGCAGTCGCTCGTCTGAGGGCCGCTCCTGCTACAGCGCGTGGATGCGCCAGGCCGCCGAGTGGATGTCACCCGGCTCCAGCACAATGAGGTCGGTTCCGGAGTTGAAGGCATCCGGAGGACACGTCATGGGCTCAGCTGCCAGGCCGAGCCGTGACACAGCCGGATTGGGCTTGTCTGCCGTATGGATCTGCACCCAGGGGCAGGTCCGGTCGAAAGTGATCGCGACGCCGCGGCCGTCCGCGGCGTGCACGGCCACCGTGGCGGTGCCGCCGTCGTCGTAATTGATGCCCGTGTAGGCGTGGTCAAGGAAAGTGTCGCCGATGAGGCGCGGTTCGCGGAGGTCGAAGTGCGACGACGCCACATCCGTCAGTTCGGTGGGAATCAGCCGGTCCTCGGTCACCTGCAGGACCTTCGACGCCGGCACCTGGACCGTCCAGTCATCCACCAGCCCCTCTCCGGCGACAAGGTAGGGATGAGCCGATGATCCGTAAGGCGCTGCGGACGGTCCGGGGTTCGCTGCGGTGATGGTGGTGGTGAGGCCGTCGTCGTCGAGCGTGTACAGCACTTCGATCTCGAGGCGGAACGGGTAGCCCTTCTGCGGGATAACGGCTGCTGCCAGGCGGACCGATTCAGTGCTCTGGTCCGCGAGCGTCCAGTCAACCCAGCCCAGCAGCCCATGGATGGCGTGGGAACGCTGCGGTTCCGTCAGGGCCAACTGCTGCGCTTCGCCGTTGAAGGTGTACTTGCCGTCCACCACCCGGTTGGGCCAGGGCACCAGCACCGCTCCGCGGAAGGACGGGCGGATTTCCTCGGCTTCATAGGGGACCACAAGGTCGCGGCCATCATGGCGGAAGTACCTCAGGGTTGCGCCCACGCTGGCCACGCAGGCCGTGTAGGGACCGTGCTGGAGGGTGTACTGGGTACCGGAAAGGGGAGTGGAGTCGGTGGTTTTCATCGTGCCCCAGTGTAAAACGAGGGGACGACGACGGCGCTAGCCTTCGTCGGTCAGGTCCACCGTGTCGCTGAGGCTGAGACACTGTTCCGTTTGTTCGATCCGTGTGACGGGCACGCTCAGATCGACGAGCACGGTGCTGGAAGGGACCTGGTTGGGGTCGAACAGGACCTCCACCGCGGGATTGCGGCCGTAGGTTACTGCGGTCCAGACGTCCGTGTCGGGGGACTCCCGGATGACCCAGTCGACGTCGTTGACGGACGCACAGGCATCGGTGGTGGGTCCTGGGATTTCTACCCCGCACCGGAGCACAACCTGCGAGGGATCTCCCCACGCGGCGGTCGCCTGGCTGTTGGTTTCCCTCAACTCGTACCCGGCAACCTGGTTGGGCAGGGAGATCATGACCTCGGCGCAGCGGGGATTGGCGGCGTCGGGGGCGGCATCGACGTCGACGATGGGTGAGCAGGCGCTCAGCGACAGTGCGAGCAGTACGCCCGCGGCAGGGCGAACAGCGCGGGCGGAGAAGGGCATGCATCCCAGCCTAGCGTCGGGAGTGGGGGCGGCGTGAGTCAGGATGCGACGTCGGCCGCGTCAATGGCCCGGTCCGTGACAATCGGCATGAGCCCCAGCAGGGCGAGGGTCAGCAGGCCCATGATCCCGAACATCGCCTGGAGCCCCAGCCACTGGGCAATCAGACCGCCGGCTGCAGCACCCAGCGGCATGGTGCCCCAGGCGAGGAGGCGGTAGGCGCTGTTCACCCGTCCCAGCAACCGGTCCGGCGTGATGCGCTGACGCAGCGAGACCGTGATGACGTTCCAGAGCATGACCAGCACTCCGCCGATGAAGAACACGAAGCCAAGGATGTACGGGTTGGTGGTGAGGGCCGGCGCTCCGACGAAGAATGATCCTCCGAGAATCGTCAGGGCAAGCGACCTTGAGCGGCCCAGCTTCCGTTCCGCCCACCCGGCCACGAAAGAGCCGGCGAAAGCGCCGATGGCGGAGGTGGTCAGGAGGACACCGAAAGCGACCTCGGTCAGCTGCATGGCCGACGACGGACCGACGGCGAAGAGCACGAACAGGGCAAACGCGGCGCTCGAGGCGAAATTGAAGGTGCCGGTCATGACGGCGAGCGTACGCAGGATCTTCTGGTCCCACAGGAACCGCAGGCCCTCGGCGATGTCGTAGCGGAGGGTGGTCTTCTCCTCGCGCTCGATGCGGAAGTTCCCGCGCACGAGGAACAGCGATCCAACTGCGGCGAGCCACAGGGCAGCGGGAACGGCGAAGCCGCCGAGAACGCCGGCAGCGACCAGTAGCCCACCCAGCGGCGGACCGATGAACTGGTTGGTGGCAAGCTCGACGGCGTAGAGCCGGCCGTTGGCCCGTGCCAGCTGATCCCGGTGCACAAGCTGCGGCATGATCGACTGGGCGGATGTGTCATACAGCGTTTCCGCTACCCCCACCAGAAGCGCAATCACATAGAGCGCCCAGATCGAGCCGAGGTCAAGAAGGATCACCCCGATGAGCAGCGCCGGCAACGCCGCCCGGGTGAGGTTGGCCAGCAGCATGAGGCGCCGGCGGTCGAGCCGGTCAGCCAGGGCACCCGCCGTCAGCGCAAAAAGGAGCCAGGGGAGGGTGGCAACGAACGAGAGCCCCGCAATCAGTGTCGGCGACTGAGTGAACTGGATGGCGAGCAGGGGCAGCGCAATCTTGAACACGCCGTCGGCAAGGTTGGAGAATCCGGAGGAGGTCCAGAGCTTCCAGTACGGCGCACCGAGGGGTGCCTGTGCCGGGTCGTCGACCCTGAGCGATTCACTTGCCATGGGTGAACAGTTCCACAGCGATTGGGGAAACTCAAGCGCATCGCCCGACTGCTGCCTGCCCGTGTGGGAAAGCCGGCTCGGTACCATGGTGGCTCACCGACTATCCGCTGGGAGCACTCCGTTTGACTACGCAGAACGATTATGACGACGCGCCGCGCCCGCGGGAGCCGAAAAGACGGCGGCCGCTGCGCACCACCGTGCTGGTGTTGCTGGGCGTGGTCCTGGCCCTGGCGGCGTTGGTGGCCGGCTATGTGATCAGCCTGGCAGTGGCCTTCGAAACCCGGACGACCACCATCGAGCCGGCCTTTCCGGACGCATCCACCCGGCCTGAGCGGACCGCCGCCGCCGAAGGCGCCATGAACATCCTGCTGATGGGCAGTGATGCACGGCCCGGCGAATCAGCCGACGCAGGCAATCCCGGCGAAGGGTCTGCGGATACCCGCTCGGACACCATGATGCTCCTGCATATCCCTGAGGACCGGCAGACCGTCTACGTGATGTCGATCATGCGGGATACCTGGACCGAGATTCCCGGTCACGGCGACAACAAGATCAACGCGGCCATTGCGCTCGGCGGTGTCCCGCTGGTTGTGCAGACCGTGGAGACCATGTTCGATGCCCCGGTCGACCATGTGGTGATGCTGGACTTCGAAGGCTTCAAAGGTCTCACCGATGCACTGGGCGGAGTGACCGTGGAGAACCCGATCGCCTTCCGCTCGGAGGGAACGGAAGGGGAAGAGTTCCAGCAGGGGAGCATTACCCTCGACGGTGAATCGGCACTGAAGTTTGTCCGCGAACGTCAGGCGTTCAGCGATGGTGATTACCAGAGGGTGCAGAACCAGCAGCTCTTCATCAAGGGCGTCATGTCGGAGCTGTTGAGCACGGAGACGTTCACCAACCCGGTGAGGCTGAGCCGCGTGGTGAATGAAATTTCACCGTACCTCAGCGTTGACGAGGACTTTGACGCCGTGACGCTCGGATCCCTCGCGCTCGGCATGCGGCAGGTCCGCTCCGACGACGTCGTCTTCTTCACCCTCCCCAATCTGGGCGTGGGCACGGCACCGGACGGGCAGTCCATCGTCGTCAAGGACGATGAAGCGATCGGCCGCATTGCGGAAGCGCTCGACCAGGGCACACTGGGCGAATATGTCGCCTCCACTCCCGCGCAGTAGCTCCGGCGCGAGCTCCGGCGCGCTCCAGGAGCCGACTGGACTGGCCGGGCTGATCACCGATGTGATGAGCGCCCTCGGTGAAGCCGGCGTCGGTGTCCTGGTGCTCCTTGAGACGGTATTTCCGCCCATTCCGAGCGAGGTGGTGCTGCCGTTGGCCGGATTCCTGTCGCAGCAGGGCAGGATGAACGCCATCCTGGCGGTCGGCCTGGCCACGGCGGGAAGCTTCCTGGGCGCTGTTCTCCTGTACCTCCTCGGCGCGAAAATGGGCGAGGAACGCGTGGTGCGCGGCCTATCGAAGCTGCCGCTGGTTGACCGCGAGGATTTTGAGAGGGCGGCCGGCTGGTTCAGGCGCCACGGGCGCTCTGCCGTCTTCTTCGGCCGCCTGATACCGGGAGTGAGAAGCCTGATCTCGCTGCCCGCCGGGGCCGAGCACATGCCGTTGCGCACGTTCGCCCTGTTCACCATTGCCGGCAGCCTGCTATGGAATGTGCTGCTCATCGGGCTGGGCTACTTTCTCGGAACGCAGTACCACCTGGTGGACCAGTACGCGCAGTACTTCGACGTCGTCCTCTACGTGGCTCTTGCAGCGCTGGTCGGGTGGCTTCTCCGACGGCGGATACGACGGCGGCGGGCGGGCTAGCGATTTACTCAGTCAGTGGGCTTTCGGCATCTGGCGGTGGGCGGCTTCGTCCGACTGCGTGTGCAGCGGCGCAGTGTGGGACAGCGCTGTATGCGGTGGCGTTGTCCACACCCGTCGCGGGAATGTCTGCTGTGCCAAGTACGGTGGAATCATGCCACTTACTGTTGCCCAGCTGAGCGAATCCGCCCTGCTTGAGCGGATCCTGCCGCGCCTGCAGAGCCCGCACGGGGATCCCTCCGGAGTGCTCCTCGGCCCCGGAGATGACGCAGCGCTTGTGGCGGCTCCGGACGGCAGGGTGCTGCTGTCCGTGGACACTCAGGTCCAGGACATGGACTTCCGGTTGCAGTGGCCCAATGGTTATCGGACCAGCGGGTTCGACGTCGGCTGGAAGGCTGCCGCCCAGAACCTCTCCGACATCAACGCAATGGGCGGTGACGCCACTTCGCTGGTGGTCAGCCTCACGCTTCCCGGCGCCACCGCCGTCGGCTGGGTCGAGGATCTTGCGGACGGGCTCACCGCCGCCATCAGGGAGCTCGGGGCGTCCGCCTGCTCCGTTGTGGGAGGCGACCTCGGGAGGGGCACGGAAATCTCAGTCACCGCTGCAGTCACCGGTTCATTGCGCGGCCGTTCTCCGGTGGTCCGATCCGGGGCGCGGCCGGGAGACGTCGTCGTCCTCGCCGGAACCGTGGGACGCGCGGCAGCCGGATTGGCGCTGCTTGAATCGTCCCACGGCTATGAATCGCTCGGAGCGGACCTTCTCCGGCTCGTCGAATGCCAGTGCAGGCCGCGTCCGCCGCTGCAGGCGGGG
>NZ_KI914582.1:100889-126715 GCF_000520475.1 Arthrobacter sp. 35/47 | reverse complement strand
CCGCAATGATGGATATTTCCGACGGGTTGGTGCGCGATGCCCACCGCCTGGCTTCTGCCAGTTCTGTCCGTGTGGACTTCGATCCGGAGACCCTGAAGAGTCTGTCGTCACCATTGGTGGCAGCTGCCGGCCTGCTGGACGCCGACCCGCTCGAGTGGGTGCTCGGCGGGGGAGAGGACCACGGTCTGCTGGCCACCGTTAACCCAAACGTTATGCCGCTGGCAGGGTTCACTGCGGTAGGCTCAATTAGGGCCGGGCATGCCGAGGTGACCGTGGGGTCAGAGCCTCCAGCCAACGTGGGATGGGATCATTTTGCAGACTAAAATCACCGCTAACGCTACTGCGATGAAGCGATGGTTGAGCAAGGCTGAAGAATCCCTCGGCAACCACAGCGACCGCCTCAACGCGATCAACATCTTCCCGGTGGCAGATGGCGACACCGGCACCAACCTCTACCTGACGGTCCGTGCAGCAGCCCAGGCCGTTGCAGACGTTGAGACCCATGATCTCGGGGAGCTGCTGAAGGTCGCAGGTCAGGCTGCCATGGAAGACGCCCGCGGAAACTCGGGGACGCTCTTTGCCGTGTTCCTGGCCGCGATCGCCGAGCCGCTTCACGGTGTCTCGCGCCTGTCCGGTCCGCTGCTGGCCACTGCGCTCAACCGTGCACAGATCCGCAGCTGGTCGGCACTCAGCGATCCAGTGCCCGGGACCATGCTCTCCGTCCTCGAGGCCGCGGCGGCCGGAGCTGCCACCGTGGATCAGGCAAATCAGGGAGACGACAGTAACCACGCTCTCGCCATGACCCTGCAGGGTTCCGTGGAGGCTGCGCTGGAAGCGGTGGTCCGTACGGAAAGTCAACTCGGAGCGCTCACCGAAGCCCGGGTGGTGGATGCCGGAGGAGTCGGGTTCCTCCTCATCATGGACGCGCTCCGCGCCGCCTCGCTCGGTGAGGAACTGCAGGATGAGTTGCTCGACGGCCTGCACGGCTACGACGTCCAGGCGCCGCACATCCATAACGGCATGCCGGCCGAGGGCGTCGAGGTCATGTGCACCATCAACCTCAGTCCGCTCGATGCCGCGACGCTCCGCCTGCACCTGGATGAGGTGGGTGACTCGGTCATTATGAGCGCTGTGACCGAGGTCGAGGAGGGCTACCGCTGGCGTGTGCACGTCCACGTCCCTGAAGCAGCGCTGGCCCTCAAGTTCATCGAGGAAGCAGGGCAGCCAAGCCACATTGCGGTGACACAGCTTGCGGGAGCGGGGGCTGTGGTTCCGCAGGAGCCGCACTAGACCCTGAACGCGCGGGAGCGGGCCGGCCAGGGCGCGTTCCCATGCCGCTGGAGCACCTCCCGCGCGCCCGGCGCTAGGGTGTAGTAAGAAGCACATCGGGTGCTTCCCCTCCCCAGAAGGACGGAAGCCTGCACGATGCCCGCCGCTACCCGGACAGCGCCCGAACGTACGGCCCGCTTCGGCTTCGCCTTCATTGGAGTGCTGCTGATCGCAGTCAACCTTCGCGTGTCCTTTGTCAGCGTGGGGCCGGTCCTTGCGAATATCAGCAGCGACCTTCAGCTGACCAGCGCCGCGGCAGGCTTCCTTACAGGCCTCCCGCTGATCGCCTTCGCGGTCTTCTCACCCGTGGCGCCCGGGTTCGCAGCCCGTCTGGGCCTGGACCGGGCGCTATGGTTTTCACTGCTGATCCTTGCCTCCGGGATCGTGCTGCGTTCCCTGCCCGTGCCCGGGTCCATCTGGGCGGGAACCGCCATGATCGGCCTCGCCATCGCCTTCCTCAACGTCCTGCTGCCCTCTCTGGTGAAACGCGACTTTCCGACAAAAGTCAGCCAGGTCACAGGAAGCTACACCGCAACACAGGCTGCTTTTGCCGCGATCGGGGCAGCCGTCGTCGTGCCCGTCGCACAGACGTCACCGGCGGGTTGGCGCCTGGCTCTCGGCATCTGGGTAGGGCTCGCCCTGATTGCGATGGCAGTCCTCCTGCCGTGGCTCCGGCGCCGCGCCTCAGGCACCGTTCCCACTACGACGCCGGCAATCGCCTACCGGTCACCCTGGGCCTCCGCGCTGGGCTGGCAGGTGACCCTGTTCATGGGCCTGCAGTCGATCGCGTTCTACGTCCTCATGGCCTGGCTGCCCACCATAGAGCAGAGCCGGGGGGTCCCGGCGTCGACAGCGGGATTCCACCTGTCTATTTTCCTGCTGGTCAGCGTTTTCGCGAGCCTTGCCACGGGCGGCCTTCTTCACCGCGGTTCGGACCAGCGCCTCGTATCATTCGGGAGCAGCGCGTTGACGTTCGCAACCTTCCTGGGACTGGCGGTGGCGCCGGATCTCACGCTCGTGTGGGTGCTGTTCGGTGCGCTGGGCTGCGGAAGCCTCATTGTCATCGCCCTGTCACTGTTCAGCCTGAGGACCGTCAACTATCCGCAGGCGGCGGCGCTCTCGGGCATGGCGCAGTCTGTGGGGTACGGATTGGGCGCTGCGGGGCCGGTGATATTCGGTGGTCTCCGTGACCTGAGCGGCGGGTGGACTCTTCCACTGCTCGTCACAGCGGGGATCATGGCCCTGCTGGCCGTGACGGGAGTGCTTGCCGGCCGCGATCGGGTCATCGCCGGAGACTGAGACGCCGGGAACTTTGGGCGCCGGGCAGGACCGGCTAGGCGGAAACAGCCAGCTCCGGTCCTGGTTCGGCGCCGTCAGCGAGGAGATTGTTCCGGGTGGCTTCGATGACACTGATCAGGGCCGCACGGAGGTCTTCTTCAGCGTAGCCTGTGCCGCCGAGGGCCACACCCTCACTCTGCTGCACCTGATCAAGAATGGCGCGGCCTGAGGGCGTGAGCTCAACGAAGGTCACCCGGCGGTCGGATGCACTCTTGGTGCGCCTGACGAGAGAACGGACCTCCAGGCGCTCAAGCGCCTTGCCCACGGTCTGGGCCTGAACGCGAACAGTCTGCGCGAGCTTCACCTGGCTCATTGACCCAACTGTTGACAGGACCTTCAGGATGGTGAGTCCGGAATGTGTGACCCCAATGCTGCGGAGCCGCTCGTTGTCGCGGTTTTCATTGAGCCTGGCTGCCGTGCTCAGCAGACGACTTGTCGACCAGTGCGAAGTATCCATGCCTCAACCCTCTATCCCCGAAAGCGGTGCCGCACCCGTCACACAGTGCCTCCCGCTCGAACAAAAATGCCGGTGGACGGCACCGGCAGGACAATCCACGACAGGGTACGAGTCCTGTTGGACGGTGTGGAATGCGTCTAGTGAAGTATCCTATGCGATGAAAGTTTATGTTTGAACCATTGAAAGGATGGCCCCGTGGGCGAATCCGTCTCCTTTGAGGCCGACGAGGAGCTGGACGCATCCGGATCCGCGGGTGAATCCCCCACTCCCCGGGACCACAGCTCGCTTTTCGATGAACTGCAGGACCTCGTCCTCTCGACCTCGGACATGCAGGAATTCCTCAACGAGCTGGCTGTGCTTTCGGCGCGGAGCGTGAGCGGGACTGAAGATACGGTTCTGTGCGGGATCACGGTGCTGCGCAGGCGGCGGGCTGCGACCGTGGCCTACAACTCAGAGACAGCCAAAGCGATGGACGAGCTGCAGTACGCCTTCAAGGAAGGTCCGTGCCTTACCGCGGCCAGTGAACAGCGAACAGTCGTCGTTCAGGACTTCCGCACTGACGGGCGGTGGGCCGAATACTCAGAAGAGGTGTCCAGGCACGGCATCCGCTCGATCCTTTCCGCTCCGTTCACCGTCGGGCCGGGTGCGCAGGCCGCAATGAACCTTTACTCCTACCGCCCGGATGCGTTCGATGACGACGAGGTTGCATTCGCCGAATCGTACGCGCACCAGGCCTCAAAGGGTTTGCAGCTTGCACTGCGCATGGCCCATTACAGCGAGGAAGCGGACAACCGGAGCCGGGCCATGGAGTCGCGGACGGACATCGACGTGGCAGTGGGAATCGTGATGGCCCAGAACCGCTGCTCGCAGGCGGAAGCCTTCGAGATCCTGCAGCGGGCATCCAGCACCCGCAACGTCAAGCTCCGGGTGATCGCGTCCGAGATTGTCCAGCGGGTCTCCGGGGCCGCCGGCGCAACCCATTTCGAGGATTGACGCAACCGAACCGTCACTGCCCTCGGCTAAGCTCGGCACTGTCGCACCGTGGATCCCCAACGGGCGGCACCGCTGCCTCAAGGAAGGTCTATGGAGAACAGGCGCCCGCCCGAGCTCGCTGTCCCGCTGAACCTGAAGTTCCTCAGTGACAACCTGCAGAAACTTCTGGAGGAAAGCCTTGGCATCAACAGTGTGGGTCAGCTCCTCAACTACTTCCCCCGGACGTATCTCGCCGCGGGTGAACTCACCGCTCTGACAGACGTTCCCCTGGATGAGGAAGTCACCCTGATAGCGCGTGTCCAGTCCGCCAACTCGCGGCGGATGCGGACGCGAAAGGGCAAGCTGCTGGATGTGGTCATTACCGATGACGACGCCGGGCGGCTGGGCACCATGCACCTCACCTTTTTCAACAGCTACGCAGCGGAACGCCAGTTGACGGCTGGAACCCGCGCCATTTTCTCGGGCCGGACGGGGAGCTATCGGGGTGAGCTGACACTCACCAACCCACGGTTTTCCTTGCTGGACGAGGGCGAGGGCGGGGTCGACGAACATTTGAGACCTGTTCCTGTCTACCCTGCTACCGAACAGATCAGCAGTCAGATGATCAGGGGGTGCGTCAGCCAGCTCCTCGACAGCCTCGCGCATTCGCAGCTGAATGACCCCGTTCCCGCCCATATTGCCCGCCGGGACCGGCTCATGAACATCACCCAGGCCTACGAGATGATTCACCGGCCGGCGGAGGTGGAGGACGCGTATCGGGCTCAGCATCGGTTCCGTTACCAGGAGGCCCTGGTTCTGCAGACAGCGCTGGGCCGCCGGCGGGCGGAGGTGAGATCGGAGGAAGCGACCTCCCGTCCCCACCGCGCGGGAGGTCTGCGCGACCAGTTTGATGCTGCGCTGCCATTCACCCTGACCGCCGGTCAACAGGCGATCGGGAAGCAGCTCGCGGCGGACCTCGCCGCCGCCCACCCCATGAACCGCCTCCTCCAGGGTGAGGTGGGGTCGGGGAAGACGCTCGTGGCGCTGCGGGCGATGCTCCAGGTGATCGATTCAGGCGGACAGGCCGCCCTTCTGGCGCCCACTGAAGTGCTGGCAGCGCAGCATTACCAGTCGATCACCCGGACCCTTGGACCGTTGGCAGAAGGGGGCATGCTCGGCGGTGCCGCAGACGGCACGCGCGTGGTGCTGTTGACCGGCTCGATGTCCACGGCCCAGCGGCGTGAGGCGCTTTTATCGGCAGCATCCGGTGACGCAGGCATCGTGATTGGGACGCACGCACTGTTGTCCGAGAACGTGCAGTTCTTCGATCTTGGGCTGATCGTGGTGGATGAGCAGCATCGCTTCGGGGTAGAGCAGCGCGACGCTTTGCGGACAAAAGCGGCCGCAGCGCCGCACATGCTCGTCATGACTGCCACCCCGATCCCCAGAACGGTGGCCATGACCGTGTTCGGCGACCTGGACGTGTCCACCCTGGCGGAGTTGCCGGCGGGGCGCGCGCCGATCTCGACTCACGTGGTCGGACTTTCAGAAAACCCGCGATGGATTGACCGCGCCTGGGCGCGGGCACGCGAGGAGATTGATGCAGGCCGTCAGGTCTATGTTGTCTGCCCGAAGATCGGAGATTCGCAGCTGGAAGCCGACACTTCCGACGCCCTGGAACTGTACGAGGGGCCTCCGGCGAACAGGCAGGAGCTGACGTCGGTAGCGGAGCTTGTGGAATCACTGAGGGAGGTTCCGGCGCTTGCTGATGTGACCCTGGGGGTTCTCCATGGGCGGCTGGACCCCCAGGAAAAGGCAGCGACGATGGCCGGGTTCTCCGATGGATCGATAAGCCTACTGGTCTCGACGACCGTCATAGAGGTTGGGGTGGACGTTCCCAATGCCACGCTGATGGTCATCATGGACGCAGACCGGTTCGGAATCTCACAGCTTCATCAGCTGCGGGGCCGGATCGGTCGCGGCGGTCACCCCGGCACATGCCTGCTGGTCACCCAACTCGAGCCAGAACACCCCAGCCGGGAGCGGCTGGATGCGGTTGCGTCAACCTCGGACGGATTCGAACTGTCGCAGAAGGACCTTGAGCTTCGACGAGAGGGAAACATCCTCGGTTCATCACAGTCCGGCGGGAGGTCAGCCCTGCGCTTTCTGAAGGTCATCCAGCACGCGGCGGTCATAGAGAAGGCGCGCAGCGACGCGCAGGAACTGATCGATGCCGATCCTGCGCTCACCGACCACCCCGAGCTGGTGGAAGCGCTGGATCTCTACCTCAATGAAGAGAAGGAAGCGTTCCTCGAACGCGGATAGCGAATCCGCCTCAGGAAGCTCGCGCGGTGGTTTTGCGGGACTTGGCTCCCGGTGACAGCCGGAAGCGTGAGCGTTCCGCGGCCGGGATCAGCGCGGTCCATTCCGGATGCCACGCCAGATAGTGGCGCACGGTCGGGCAGAAAGGCATAACTCCGATTCGCCGACGGTGCAGGTTCTCGAGGACATGGGCTACAAAATAGTTGTCGAGCCTGGAGCGCCTGAACCTCTGGTCAATCGTGGTGTGGAGGAGCCAAATCTGGTCCCGACGGGTTTCATACTGCAGGTGCCCGACATTGTCGCCGTCCACGTACAGTTCGAAGCGGCTGAGTTTCACGTTGTCGCGAACCGCCGTGCGCAGTTTGGTTGAAGAGGCGTCTGGGAAACGCAGGTCCATGAGAACTCCCACAGTCAAAATGAGGCTGGTGAGGCTCGCTGCTGAACCGTACGAACAACTATAGCGACAATCAGTAGGCTGACAAATAGTCTGGTCGAATCACGCCACACCCCGATTGTTCTGGCGTAGCGTCAGCTCGTCGCAGACCGTCTGATATCGCTCCAGGGTGCGTAGGTCCGGCATCTCGGAATCGAGTTCGATGAACAGCGTGTCACTGAGCTCGATGAGACGGCATTCCGGTAGGGATGAAAGATCCGGGGGGAAGTTGTCATCGCTCGGCTCAGCCAAGCCGTCGAAGCAATTATCGAAAAGACTGTCGGTCGGAAATTCCTGAAGCTCAGGAAGCGAGCGCGGCTGAGCGTCCATAGGTGGCACTCCCACGAGTAGGTTTACTGTGGCTCCCTGCTGAACCTGTAGCAAGTCTAGCCCGGTCTTCCATGGTGGCAACCCCGGAACCGGTTCCGTGGTTCCTGACCCGCTCCGGACAAAACTACTAAGCATGCTTCCAATTAACCGGCGGCTGTGCTTACCCTTATGCACCCGGACACTCCGGAAGAAGTTCTCTGTAATCAATCTCAAGGAGATACCAGTGATCACGCAGGAACATATCGACAGGATTCTCGACGGCAACGGCAATGTCGTGGACCAGGACGGGAACAAGATCGGGTCCGCCGGCCAGGTGTATGTGGATGACCACACGGGCGAGCCCAGCTGGGTGACCGTACGGACAGGCCTTTTCGGCACATCCGAATCGTTCGCCCCGCTCCAGGGTGCCTCGATGGACGGTGACGATGTACGCATCAACTACACGAAGGATCAGGTCAAGGACGCACCCAAGGTGGATCCGGACCAGAATCTGAGTGAGGCGGAGGAAGAGGAACTCTACCGCCACTACGCCCTGAGCCGGCCCGGCGGCGGAAACGACGCTGCCGCCCATGGTACGTACTCCGGCACCACCACCGGCTCTGACGATACGGGGGACGTGCGCCCCGGTATTGCCGACGTGGGGGAGCGGGATCCGTACGACGCCGATGACAGTGACAGGAGCGTGGGGCACGACACTTCCGGACCCACCACCGATGACGCAATGACCCGGTCCGAGGAGCAGTTGCGCGTCGGTACCGAGAGCCGGGAAACCGGACGCGCGCGCCTGCGCAAGTACGTGGTCACCGAAAACGTGACACAGACCGTGCCCGTCCAGCGCGAAGAGGTGCGGGTCGAGCGTGAGCCGATCACTGATGCCAACCGGGGCGAAGCGATGGGCGGCCCGGCCATCAGCGAGGAGGAGCACGAGGTGACTCTGCACGAGGAACGGCCCGTGGTGGAGAAAGAAGCCGTGCCCGTGGAGCGTGTCCGCCTGGACAAGGAAACCGTCACGGACGAGCAGACCGTCAGCGAGGATGTGCGCCGGGAAGAGATCGAGACCGATGAAGCGGGCGACACCCGTCGCGGACTCTAGGAGCGGGAGCGGAGCCGGTGGATGAGCCGGCTCCGCGCGCCACTACTGTCCCGCGCTACGTCGGTCGTTCGGGGGCAGCATTTCTCGGACGCCCGGCATCCGCTTCGGCAGTGTCAGTTGCCGCGGACCCGTCGGGCTTCCAGACGGCGGACAACGACGCCGGCGCCGACAGTTGCTGCCGCACCGAACCCTGCCAGCCGCGCCAGCAGGGCGAGGTCAGCGGGGCCGGTAGTGCCGGCGTCGTACGCTGCTGTTTGGATGTTCATGCCACGCTGCGCGGGAGCAGCCCGGACCACCGGTTCGTAGCCCGCCGCAGGAGCGGAGCACGCGTCCGCAGCGGCATCGGCGAGGGCAAGGAGTTGCTGTGGGTCGGTGCCCTCCGTGAGCCCGAGGCGGATGAAAGCGTCGTCGAATGAGGCGGCGGCGTCATCGAACTGGGCCTCAAGGGCAAGGATGGCCGGCGACGCGTAGGCGGCGTCGGCCGCTGCGAGGAACGCCTCGTTTGCCTCGGTGAAGGCGGCGTCGGCGGCAAGGGATGTTTCCTGCGCCGCCGTTGCGTCTACGTCCGCCTGTTCCCGGGCTGCGGTCGCGATGGTCAGCCGTGCCTGTGCCTCGTCGCGCAGTCGCTCGGCCTCTGCCAGGGCGGCAGCGTCTCCTTCAGGCACCTCGAGTACTGCTTGTTCAGCTGCCGCGAGATCAGCTTCGGCGGAAGTTTCGGCGTCGATAGAAGTTCTGAGAATTGCTGCTGCCGCGCCGGCCGCCACGGAAGCGTCGTAGGCAGCGATATCCGCAGCGTCCAGGGCAGCCAGCTCGTCGGCGACCGCGAGGTCTGCCTCCAGGTACAGGGGTTCAAGCTGGGCACCGATGGATTCGAAGGAGGCAAGAGCCTCTCGGAGCTGGTTCGCCAGTGCGATGTCGACTGACGCGACGCCGATCTGCGCGGTGAGCGCTGCCTGTGCCGACACGCACTGGGGAGAACCCGGGGCGGCCGATGCGGGCACGGCAGCAAGGACCGGGCCCGTCGCGAGAAGTGCTGAGACACCTACGGTGAGCAGGCAGGACCGAGTATTCATCTGTGTTTTCTTTCCGTGGAAGCCCCCAAGTCCCCCTTGAGCGGCGCAGCCGCTCGCACTTCGCTGACGCGGCTGCTTCTCGGCTGCACTTATTGGACCATGCGGAAGCCGGTTCTGCCAGTGAATTAGAGTGTTTTTTTATGAGTCGGATCATCGCGGGCGCGGCAGGAGGAATACCGCTCACTGGCGTCCCCGGCCAGATGACGCGTCCCACCACCGACCGGGTCAAGGAAGCGCTCTTCTCCCGGCTTGACGCGTACAACGTGTTGACAGGCGCTCACGTGCTGGATTTGTTCGCCGGATCAGGTTCGCTGGGTGTGGAAGCTGCAAGCAGGGGAGCCGCGACGGTGGATCTGGTGGAATTCGCCGACCGTGCAGCAGCGGCCTGCCGGGCCAACGCCGATGCGATCAACCAGGTACTGGGGCGAACCTGCGTGCGGGTGCACCGGGTGAAGGTTGAAACCTTCCTGAACCGGACGCCGGAAGACGCACAGTGGGATGTGGTGCTCATGGACCCGCCCTATCCCATGGAAGACGAGCCGCTGATGGAGGTTCTCTCCCTCCTTGCACCGCATCTTGGCGAGGACGCCGTCGTCGTAGTGGAGCGCTCATCGCGCTCGGGTGAGCCTGGCTGGCCCGAGGGATTTGAGCGTTTTGCCGAGAAAAAATACGGAGAAACCCGGCTCTGGTATCTCGAACCGGCCTGACGCCCGGTTCACGCGGGCGCGGAAGCTGACCTGACGGCACAATCTCATCCAACTCTCATCTGGAGTTCATGTGCACCCCATCCAGCGTCCGTAGCGTGTCTTCATGAGTACGGACACACGGATGTAAGGGGCGATCACCATGCGGATATCGGTCATCGGATGCGGTTATCTCGGAGCAGTACACGCCACGTGCATGGCGAAGCTGGGGCACGAGGTGGTGGGCATCGACGTCGACGGTGTAAAGGTGGCCGCTCTCAATTCCGGTCAGGCTCCTTTTTACGAGCCGGGACTCAATGACCTGCTGGCTGAAACCCTGGGAACCGGCCGGTTGCGGTTCTCGACCGAGATCAGCGCCGCAGTTGGCTCGACGGTGCACTTCATCGCCGTTGGGACGCCGCAGAAGCGGACCGAGAATGGCGCGGACCTGAGCCACGTGCATGCAAGTGTTGAGGCCTTGATTCCGCATTTGCGCGCGGGGGATGTCGTCGTTGGGAAATCCACCGTTCCGGTGGGGACCGCGCGGGACCTGTCGAAGCGCATCGCCGAGCAGTGTCCGTCCGTGGCGCTTGCCTGGAACCCGGAGTTCCTGCGGGAGGGCTTCGCGGTCAGGGATACCCTGGAACCCGACCGCCTGGTGTATGGGCTCGATGACACGAATAGCGGTGCCCGCCTGATCCTGGACGAGGTGTATGCCCAGGCGCTGGCCGAGGGACGCCCGAGGCTGCTCATGGACTACGAGACCGCTGAACTGGTCAAAGTCTCCGCCAACGCATTCCTCGCAACGAAGATTTCGTTCATCAATGCGATGGCTGAGGTGTGTGAGGCGACCGGCGCGGACGTCTCCATGCTCGCGGACGCCATCGGCCATGACGCACGCATTGGCCGGAAGTTCCTCAACGCGGGTCTCGGCTTCGGTGGCGGGTGCCTTCCCAAGGACATCAGGGCGTTCATGGCGCGGGCCGGCGAGCTCGGGGCCGATCAGGCACTGACCTTCCTGCGCGAAGTGGATTCCATCAACATGCGACGGCGGTCCCGCATGGTCGATCTGGCGCGCGAGGTCTGCGGCGGGTCATTGTTGGGACAGCGGATCGCCGTGCTTGGCCTTGCCTTCAAGCCGAACTCGGACGATGTCCGTGATTCGCCCGCGCTCAGCGTCGCGGCTCAACTGCAGTTGCAGGGGGCGGCTGTCACCGCAAGTGATCCTGAGGCCGTTCCCAACGCGATGCTTCGGTTCCCGGACCTCACCTATACGGAGTCGGTTGAGGAGGCGGTGCAGAACGCTGACGCCGTGCTGGTACTCACGGAGTGGGAGCACTACCGGAGCCTTGATCCACAGTTCCTGAAGACGCTGGTGCGCCGTCCGGCGATCGTGGACGGCCGGAATTGTCTTGATCCCGTGGCCTGGCGGGACGCCGGCTGGACCTACCGGGCACTCGGCCGCCCGCGGGCTGCCGCCATACGGGAAGCGGACACTGTTCTGGCGTCTCGGTTCTCCGAAGGACCGCTTTCCGGCGGAGCTACAGCGCCTGTAGCCTGATCTGCGCGACGCCTTCACGGGCGCTCTCCACCCCCGTCGCCTTGCCGCTCCGGCGCCTTGCTGCCCAGTCAGCCACCACCCGTCAACTCCGTTAGCCCTGCTGCCCTGTCAGCTTCCGAGAGTCAGCACCTCAAGCTCCACATCGATGCCGAGAAAGTCCTCGGGGCGAGCCGTCGCAATCTTCATGCCGAGAACGCGGGCTGTTGCCGACGGAATGAGTGTTGCCAGGGCGAAAGTCCCTCCATCCGGGTGGGGGGTGAGGGCGAGCGAGGCCAGCTCGCGGGCCGCGTTCTGATCAAAGGGAAGGACGCGGCGGTGAAGAATGCCGTCGAGGGCCCCCTGCAGCGCACGGTAACGCGCTTCGCGGAAGAGAGTGTCGGGTGCTCGCCGGATTGCCGCGTAAACCTCTGCTACGGCAAGGGCGGAGGTATGCGGCTTGCCCGAAAGCTGTTTGACCCATTCTTCGATCTCGCCATTTTCCGAACCGATCATCGCCAGCAGCACGTCCGAGTCCATGATGTTCATGCTGCACACTCCTCGGGCGCGGGAGCGACCGTCCGTGTGTCCTGGAGTAACGACAATATGGACTCTGGCGTCGAACGGAACGGGGAGCGCCGGGTCGGAAGCCGGTCAAGGGAGAGGCCGGCGAAGTCAAGCTGGATCTCTGCCAGCTCCGCATACCAGCGGGGGAGGGGCAACATCGAAACGGGACAGTCGGCAAGGCGTGACTCCCAGGGCAAGGAAGCGAAATGTCTAAGAAGGATTCTGAGCTCCGCCTGCATTGAGCGGCCGTTCGACGCTGCGATCCGCTTCAGTTCATCCACTGTAGGTTGATCGACTCCGCGAATGCTGATATTCGGCATGGGGCTTCCTCTCAGGATGGTGCATGCTCTGCATGCGTTGCATGCAATGAGTGCATTGCATGCACAATCCCGGAACAAGGGTGTCCCCGCCTATGTGGACAGCGTCAGCCCCAGCGCCCGCGGTGGGGAGGAGGAGTCCTCCGGCAGACACTGCAGTTTGCCGCCGCCGCAGGGCTAGCCTGGAGGCCGGCGCCCCAGCAGGACAACGGTCCGCGGCTACTGGACCCCCACGTCACTGATCCCGTCTCGAACGTCGGTTCAGGCGGCGGGACAAGTCGACGACGGCGCCGCCTCCGAGCACAATTGAGCCGGCTACGGCAGCCAGCATCAGGTAGAGCCACACGACATTGCCAACGGCGTTCTCAGGCACCCGAAGCATCTCGAACCACTCCAGAGAGCCGCCGATCCAGAAAACCGCCACTGCGACCAGGACGATCACTGCGGGCGCGCAATCCCAGCGCAGTGCCGTCCGCATTTTGGTTCCGGCTGATTCTTCAAATTGCTGCATCCCCATGCACCCAGTATTGAGCAGCCAGCTGAGCATTGCGGCCCGTGTCACCGTGTCGTTAGCGAATCGGGATGGGTCCGTTACGTGGGGGTAATCTTCGCCGGTAGAAGGGACTCAGGGAGCGCCCGCGCCCAGCGGCCTGCGCGATTTCACAGCAGCTTCGACCTCGTCGAACCAGGCGCGTGCCAGCGCACGATACGGCGGACGGAACGCGTAGATACATGCCAGCCGGAGCGCAGTTGCTGCTGCGTAGGCTTCGAAGCGGGAGTGGGGGACCTGCAGGGTATCGGACACCTCACGAATCCGTTGCCTGCCCAGCGCGGCCGCGTCGGACGAGAGCAGCCCCTGGGCTCTGCGGAATTCAAGGTGGACCGACAGGTTCGCCAGATCGAGCGCGGGCTCGGCAGCAGCAAGCGTGTCGCAGTCGATGATCCCGACCGTGCGTTCGACGGGATCGACCAGTATTTGCTTGTCATGCAGGTCACGGTGAGCCAGGCCCGCCGATGATTCACCGCCCATCAGTGATCGGGCCACCGACGCCGAGGCGCTGTGAAGCCGATCCTCCGGCACACCGAGGGCATCGAAGGCGATTGCGAGCTCCGTCCATCGGCCAATCGTTCGAACCTCGTCCTCAGCGGTATGGAGAGCAGCGGCGAGCTGTGCGTTCGCGCCGACAAACTGCGGCCAGCTGTGCGCCCACAGATCCCAGGCGCTGCACCACTGAAGGAGTGCCGCGTTTTCCGGATATCTGCCGGGCGCGGCGGAGACAGCATCCGGGATGCCGGCACGCATACCAAGGTCGTGCAGGCTCACACCGGACACAGCAGTCAGTGTGACGCCCTGCGCATCCGAGGAAATGACATCCGGGACAAGCAGCCCGGTCCCGGCGAGACAGGCCGCAGCATTCCGGTGCGCGCCCGCAACCCGCGGCGCCTTTCCCGAGGCAATGAATTTCCTGTACTGGTTGCCCGAACGCACGACGGCGCGTCGCTTCAAACGGTGCACCAGCAGTTCCCCTGTGACCGCTGCCGGCATCAGCCCTGGAAGCGCAGGATCCTCTCCGAACGGCCGGACAGCGGTGTGCCCGGAAACCTCGGTGCTGCCGGCCCTGATCCTGCCGGTTTCCACTTCCCGGCCTTCGACGATGAGGCGCCCGTCCGGCCGGGGCCAGGCACGATGGATAGCGATTTCTGTCCCGTTTCCGTCCACGACTTCTGTGGGGAGGTACATCACCAGAGCACCTCCTCGATCATCCCGAGGCGGTCCTCCATGTGCTGTCGCCACCCGGGACGGCAGGACCGGAACGGCTCGCGGAGGCGGTTCAGGAGGAAGAAAGCGGTCCAGGCGAGTATCTCGGATTCGCTTCCAGCGTCGGCGTCGGCACCGTAGCCTGAGAGGAGGGCTGCGGTGCGGGGAAGCTCGAGGACGGTGTTGCGCCAGCTATCGCCCGCTTCAAGTGCTTCGACGGCGGCGAAGCTGCCCAGATCGGACGCCGCCGCACCATAGGTGCATCGCTCGAAGTCGATCAGGCGAACCTCCGCACCATTGACGAGCACCTGGTCAGCCGAGAAGTCGCCATGGATGACCGCGGCGCGCCCGGGGCGACGCAGGAGACCCTCCAAGCGGCTGCGTACCCGTTCCAGACGGTCCAGATTCTCCGGCATCAATTCAGCATTTTCGCGAACCAGTGAACGGAGGCGTCCCGCAGGGGCCCGCCAGGCCTGCGACCGGTGCACGGGGAGCTGCCGGTGCAGCACTGCCAGTGCGGCCCCGGCGGAATGCGCAGGGGATTCCGCCTCGGGACCGGAAACCGTGCTGAGGTCGCCGGTGCCGTACCAGGGCAGATACTCCACGTGCTTGCCCCAGGGGGTCCCGGGAGGAAGCAGCGCTGGATCAAGAGGTACAAGGACAGGAACCCCGCCCTCGGCAAGGTGGGAAAGCATTGTCCGGCTCATGGAGTGTCCAGCAGCGCTCACCCGGCCCACGAGCCGCGCCCGGTCGGACATCATGTCGACCACAACCCGCCGCAGCGGGTTGTACTTCAGCACCCTGGCCCTCGGCGAAGGGACGGCGATCGCCTGTCGGCGGAAGGGCCGAAGGGCGCCGTGGAGCCGGGGATCCAGCGGGATGGGACCGCTCGCCAGGACGCCGTCGTCAAGCGTGAAGCGCTCCAGAGGCAGATTCCAGTCCAGCGCCCGCCGACCGGTTTTCTCCAGCTTCACGGATGTTTCCGTGCTGTAGAGCGCAATCCAGCGCACGCCGTCGTCGTCGTGGAGCCGTGCAACGGCCGAAGTGCCACGTTTCCAGCGGAGATGGCTTGTCCGTACCGGGCGGTTGAAGAGTGCGCTCAGCTCGTCGGGATCCAACAGCAGGTCGAGGGAGCGCAGCCCGGGATCAAGCGGGGTTCGGACAGACCTCATGACCCGCTCCCGGCCCAGATGGATGGGTCGCTGTCCTGTCCGGAGCGTTGCTGCTCGTCTACCCAGCGGGCGAACATCGGGTAGTGCAGAAGCTCTTCCGGTGGACCGTCCAACAGGATCCGTCCGTCCTGGAGCCAGACGATCCTGTCGCTCCTCAACGCGATGGATGCCTCATGCGTGACCGTGACGGTGGTGCGCCCCGCGGTGAGTCCTGCGAGGGCCTCGAGCACTTCAGTCCGTGCAGCGTGGTCCAGGCCGGTGGTTACTTCGTCAAGGAGCACCACGGGCGAGTTCCGAAGGATGGCACGGGCAATAGCGATTCGTTGCCGTTGCCCGCCAGAGAGCGTCCCGCCGCGCTCGCCGATGATGGTGTCGTAGCCCTCCGGGAAGCTGGTGATGAAGCCATGTGCCTGGGCCAGCCGGGCTGCGCGCATCACCTCCCCGTCGGTTGCCGGGAGCCGGCCGAAACGGATGTTCTCGCGGATGGTCCCCGTGAACAGGACGGCCTCCTGGAGCACGAGGCTCACATTGGACCGCAGGGATGCCAGCGTGATGTCGGTGAGATTCACTCCGTCGAGGTGGACTGAACCCTGCTGTGGATCCATTGTCCTGACCAGCAGCGACAGGAGGGTGGACTTTCCGGATCCGGACGGACCGACTATCGCCGTGTTCCGGCCCTCCTGCAGGCACAGCGTGAGGTTGGACAGGACCGGCCGGCCGTCGTAGGAGGCTGACACGTTCCGGAACTCAAGTTCGCCCCAGACCTTCCCGAGCGGAAGCGCTGTGGGGGAGTCACTGATATCGACAGCTTCCTCAAGCAGCTCAGCCACGCGCTCGCCGGAGGCTGTGGCCCGCGCAATCCTGCCGGTGTATTTGGCGAGGTCCCGCAGAGGCTTCATGGCCGTCTTGAGATACATGAGGAAGAGCACCAGGTCGCCCGGGGTCATGGCCCCCTGCACTACGCGCCACCCGCCGCCGGCCAGAACGACGGCGGTTGCGATGCCGACAATCACGTCCGTCCTTCGTTCGAGGGCGGCTGCGAGACGCCGGGACCGGACTCCCTCTTTCAGGGTTTTTTGATTGCTGCTGCCGAAGCGGTCCGAAAGCGTCCGTTCCAGTCCGTAGGTCTGGACCACCCGGATGGCGCCGAGGCTCTCCTGGGCGGTGTTCGCCAGGGAACCCTCACCCTTGCGGGTCCTGCGTGCGGCGATGGTGATGTTGTCCGTGCTGATCCGTGAGAGGAGATAGAACCCGGCGCAGGCGGCGATGACCACCAGGGCCAGCAGCGGATCGAGCCAGAACATGACACCCGCCATCGCCACGAGGGTGATGCAGTTGGCCAGGAGCGGCATTCCCGCGGTGACCGCGACTTCCTGCAGCCTGCCCACATCGCCGACCAACCGCTGGACGGTGTCGCCGGTCCGGTTTGTTGAGTGGAACCGCGCCGAGAGCGACTGCACATGGTCGAACACCGCGGCGCGCAGCCTGGTTGCCACCCGGGACCCGACAAGCGCAAAAGCGAGCGTGGCGAAGAAGTTGCAGACGGCCCGCATGCCGGTGAAGAACACCAGGGCTGCGCCACAGGCCAGGAGCAGCAGCGGGGTTGCGTCCGGCCCGGTTCCCGCGAGATCGGCGCCAAGGCTGCGGGTGACGGCATCCACCACGAATTTGACCGGCCACGGCTCCAGAACCCGGAATGCCACCTCGCACAGCAGTACCAGGACCCCGCCCGTCATGAGCGGTCCCTGCCCGCCCAGATGAGGCCTGATGACCTGCAAGGTGCGCTGAACCCCGGACTTCCCCACCGTGGCGTTCCTGTTCGTCACGCGAGCACCTCCTCCGTGATGCGGTTCAGCACCGTGTCCCAGCTATGCCGTTGCGTGGCGGCGCGCCGTGCGGCGGCGGACATGGCGGCGCGTGCCAGCGGCGCAGCAGCCAGTCCGTCGATCGCCTCGGCCAGCGCGAAGGGATCGGACGGCTCGACCAACAGCCCGGTCACGCCGTCGTCAATAATGTGCGGCACCTGGCCCACCCTGGAGGCTACAACCGGCAGCCCGGCGGCGCAGTATTCGTAGATCTTCAGGGGAGAGAAATACTGGTCGCCTGCGTCCGTGGTGTCCGGGTAGGGAGCCGCGGCGATCGAGCACCCGGCCAGGAGCGCAGGAACGGATTCGGGAGGCACGGAGCCGGTGAATTCGACGTCGGCCTCCACCTCCGCGGCCAGAGCGCGCAGCCGCGGACCCTGCGGGCCGTCCCCGACGATGCGAAGGCTCCATTCCCGCGACCCGGAGGCCTGGGCTTCAATCAGGGTCTCCACACCGTGCCAGGGCTTGAGTGTTCCGACAAAGGCAACAACCGGCTTCCCGGGCGCTTCCGCAGAGGGGCGGATGCGCCGAACGTTGACGCCGTTCGCTACGGTGCGGATGCGATCGTGATGCCGGCCATCCACGCGCTCCCTCACCCAGCCGGCTACCGGATCGGAGACGCAGACCGTCCGCGCGGCCGCAGCCACCTGGATCCGCAGGGTCCTCCCGGCAGCGGCCTCGTCATGGAGCGTACGGTGGGTCCGCTGCTCATCGATCAGCGGAGCATTGACTTCCAGGAACCCGGGCACGCGCAGGCCGGCGGTCACCCGCGCGAGGGCATCGCTGAACAGCGAATAGCGCTCGTACACAGCGTCCGTGCCGTCCTCGATGACCCGCTGGGCAAGTTCCGCCGCAACCGAAGCCTGGGATGCTTCGCGTTCAGCGTCCTTGCCGGTGACCGGTACGACGACGACGGGCAGGTCTTCAAGGTCCGTCGGAACCACTGTGCCGGCGCGGGTGCAGTAGATCTTTACTTCCACGTCTCGGTTGCGCCAGGCCCGGATGATTTCCTGGACGTGGACGGAGGCGCCCTTGGTACCGAAAACCGGCACACCCGGGTCGATGCACAGATACGCCAGGCGCTTCACCGGATCACTTCCTCGAACTCCGAGGCGGCAGCGTTGCCCACGCCGGCGGCAGCGGGACTGTCCGGGGCAGGGTCAAGGCACAGCTGCCGCAGCCGGCCGGACTGGGTCCGGGAATCGAAGCTGCGTTCAATCAGCGCCCGTGCTGCGCGCGCCACGGAGACCCGGTCGAAGGAATCGGAAGCGACCGTCTGCAGAGCGCCGATAAGGTCCTCGACGTTTCCTGCACGGACAAGGATCCCTGTGCACGCGCCGTCCGTCCGGCCGAGAACCTCGGGAATACCGGTCACGTCGGAGCCGATGCACACCAGTCCCATCGCCATGGCCTCCAGCAGCACCGTCGGCAGCCCGTCCGCATTCCCGTCAGCACCGACAATGCAGGGAGCCGCAAATACGTCTGCCCACCTCAGCAACTCGATCACTTCGCTTTGGGTGCGCGGACCCAGCAGTTGCACGCTCCCGGCCAGACCCAACAGTTCGATCCGGGCGGCCAGTGCGTCAGCGAGCTCTCCGCCGCCTGCGATTCGCAGGTCAACCCTCAGTCCCGAACGGACCAGTCCGGCGACCGCATCGATCAGGACCGGAAAGCCCTTTTTCTCCACGAGGCGCCCGACGGCGGCAATGCGGAACGGTGCGTGCACGCCTGCCGGCTCCTGAAATGGGAAGCGGTCGAGCTCGAGACCGTTGTACACCCGGTGGAGGCGGCCTGACGCGGCGGGAGCCAGCGCCGACAGGTAGCGCAGGTTGAAGTCGCTTACGGTGACCGTATGGTGTGCGTCCTGCATCAACCGGATGAGTTCACCGTGGTCCACCAGTTCATGGAAGATGTCCTTGGCATGCGCGGTGAACGAGAACGGGACCCCCGTGAGAGCCGAGGCGATTCGGGCGGTACGTGCTGCAATGGAACCGAAGTGGGCGTGCAGATGGGTGATTCCGCGCTCCGCCACCCGGGTGGCCAGCTCGATGCCCTGGTGCACTTCGGACGCATCGCACCCGGCGAGGTCAGGCAGAAGCAGGGAGAAACGCTCGGCGAAGTTCGGAACAATGCCCTGGGCGGCGGCGATGATCGGCCAGCCCTCCGAGAGTTTCTGCGGTCGTGTGACATAGGTGACCGGCGCCTGGACCCTCGCCAGTTCGGGGTGGAATCGTGGGTCGACCGGTGGGCGGAGGGAAAAAATCTCGAGATCTTCTCCGGCTGCTTCCCTGGCCAGAATTTCGGTGACGATGAACGTTTCCGAAAAGCGTGGGTAGATTTTCAGGACGTAGCCGATGCGCCCGGCCTCAGACAGCTGCATGGCGTGCCCATCCTGTGTCCTCGCGGGCGGTATCGGCCGGACGGGAAAGAAGCTCGGTTGCATAGTCATAGGTGGTTGCCAACCCGTCAAGGTTGACCCCGGTCCGGGGCACATCCTGACCCGCAACTTCCCGCCACCAGGTGGACAGCGCCCGGGGCGTGAACTCGTCGGGATGGCAGAAATCGAGCAGCTGGTGACCGGCCAGTCCGCGTGCACGAATCAATTGCTCGCGCCGGGGCTGAACCCGGGGCACGATAAGGGCGGGAGTTGTGGTGCTCATGATCTCGCAGACGGTGTTATAGCCCCCCATCGCGACGACGGCGGAGGCTGACTGGATCTCGGCCAGTGCATCTCGGACGGAGCCGACAACGTGCGTGCCGGGGCCGGCGGCCGTCTCCACCTGCGCCCGGTCCTCCTTGGGCATTTGTGGACCCGTAATGATGAGGTGCTCGAACCCCGGCGGAAGGGCTGCGCGGGCGGCGGTAAGCGTCACATTGAGCCCGTCGGACCCGCCTCCCGCCATGGTGACCATGAACGGGACGCCGGTGGCTCCGGTACGGCGCCGCACGGGGCGTCCAAGGGAAAGGTATCCGGTATGCCGCACGAGGTGGGCGAGGCCGCCTGGAATCTCACCGGTGCGCACGGGATCGTGGATTGCCGGATCGCCGTACACCCAGAACTCGTCGAAGCTCCGGCGGACCTGCTCCAGATCCAGAGCCTCCCACTCCCGGCGGGCGGCCGCCGGCTGGTCAAGAACCTCCCGCAGTCCGAGCACAACGCGGCAGGACGGACGCTTCCTGCGCAGACGCTCCAGTCCGTCTGCCAGCTCATGATCAACGCCGAACGGGTGGCGGTCAACCACTACCAGGTGAGGTCGGAAGTCACGGAGCACGGCAGCGATCACCGATGACCGGAGCTTGAGCACTTTCTTCCGTCGGACGGCCAGGTGCCGGGGCTCATACCCGTCGGGGCCCTTCGCGATGCCGGGAACCACTACCCAGTCCCACCCTTCGGGCACCTCGAAGCGGGTGGCGGCGGCAACTCCTGTCACCAGTACCCCGCTCACTTTCCGCCCCGCATTCCTGAAATCACGGGTCAGTGCGTGCGCCAGCGCGAGGTTTCGGCGGGTGTGACCCAGACCCTGCGAATCGTGCGAGTACAGAATCACCCTGAGCGTGCCGGATCTGTCCTTTCCGGCCTCAGTACCCGCGCCCTTGGTCACGATCATCGCCTGTCCCAACTTTCCCCGCGGTCCAGGAGCGGTCCCCGCAGGCTTCCTATTTAGCCAGCAGGCGATGAGACCTTGGTGAGTCGTTCATGAGAGTGCTCTCATGTGGCAAAGGGGCCGGCTACCCTGCACGCGCAAAGAAATGCCCACCCTCCCGCAGCGACAGATGCGGGAGGGTGGGCACGCCGGGGATCATGTGCGGCGCCGAAGCGGAGCTTACCGGGGCTCGTAGGAGAGGCAGTCCGCGAGGTCGGAACCCGACCCGATCTTCACATCGTGCTTATTGCACATGAGATGGCTGTTATGCACGCACTCAGTACGCTGGCAGGCACCCACGTGCGCGAGGACCATCGGCAGTCCGCCGGTCTCAGAGGTATCAATGAAGGTTGCACAGGAAGCATGGTCCGGGCTTCCACTGACCGTGATCGCGTAGGCGGTGCAGCCCTCATGATTGAACGCGCAACTGTGAACAGTACAATCCGATACTTCGGTGACTTCCGCTGTCATGACTCCTCCAGAAGATGGTGTCCGAAACCGATTTTCCCGGCCGCTTGCAGTTAAACCGTACTGCTGGTTCCGGCCCAGGGCACGGGTTCAATAGAGCATGAATCGGGTGCGTTAATCAGCCCGCGCGAAGGCGAAATCGTCGTAGCTGCCTCCGGTGAGGACAGCTGCCGGGTGCGGTCCTGCCGCAACGAGCGCGGCCGTCCACTCCGCGTCCCACCGAGCCGTCGCCGCGAGCACAATATTGCCTGCGTGTTTCCCGCTGAACATGCCGGTCTCAGCCAGCGCAGCGACGTCGTACCCCGTCTTCCGGAGCAGGCGCGCCTGTCTGCGGGCGAATGCCAGCGGAGGATCATCGCCGACGTTCACAAGTACCACGCCTTCCTCCCCGGCAGCGCGCGCAAGCAGCCGGTAGGTCTCGGGGGCCGCGAGCTCAGTGGCACCATCCGCTCCCGAAAAAACATCGAGGACAACGGCGTCGTAGGATCCTTCGGCACAGGCAACAAGCGTGTCCCTGGCGTCCTCGACGAGCAGGGCGCAGTCGGTGCCCTCCGGCAGCGGCAGATGCTCCACTACGAAGGCGAGCAACTCCCGCTCCCGTTCGACGGCGACCTGGCGGGAGCCGGGGCGTGCGGCCTGGACGTAACGGGCAAGGGTCAGGGCTCCGGCCCCGAGGTGCAGGATCCGGATCGGTTCGCCCTGGGGCCGGAAAACATCGATGACATTCGCAATCCGCCGGAGATACTCATAGAACACGTTCCGGGGGTCGGCGAGATCAACGTGTGACTGCTGCGCGCCGCCGATGCTGAGGATAAAAGCGCCGTCGTTGAAGGCGTCGCCGTCGATCTCGGCATGTGCACCCGCTCCGCGGAGGAACCGCGACGGAACGCTCACAGCCGTTCCCGGAGCGTTGCCAGCCGCTGAGCCGCGTCGGCCAGAACCTCTTCCTTCTTGCAGAAGGCGAACCGGAGGAGCGAGCGCGTGCGGGCAGCGCCCTCGTCGTGGCAGAACACGGGGACCGGGATCGCAGCGACACCGACCAGTTCCGGCAGCCTCCTGGCCAGCGCGGTGGCGTCCGTGATGCCCAGCGGTGCGGCGTCCACCACCGTAAAGTAGGTCGCTTGTGGAGTGAAGACCTCGAATCCGGCGGCCCGAAGACCGGCACCAAGGACATCCCGTTTGTGCTGCAGGGAATCAGCGATGGACCGGTAGAAATCGTCCTCCAGCCCCAGACCCAGTGCTACCGCCCCCTGGAAGGGCGTGCCCGAACTGTAGCTGAGGAAGGACTTCACACTCCGGACCGCTTCCACAAGGACCGAGGGTCCGGAGAACCAGCCGATCTTCCAACCGGTCACGGAGAAGGTCTTTCCGGCCGAAGAGATGGTGACGGTTCTTTCCCACGCGCCGGGCAGCGTGGCGACGGGGATGTGGGCTGTGCCGAATGTCAGATGTTCGTACACCTCGTCGGTCACAATGATTGCGTCGTAGCGCTCCGCCAGTTCCACGATCCGAACAAGGGCCTCCCTCGAAAAGACGGAACCCATGGGATTGTGCGGGTTGTTCACCACGATCACGCGGGTCTTCTCGTTCAGGGCCGCCTCGAGGGCATCCAGGTCCGGCTGGAAGTCCGGGCCGACCAGCGGTGCGGTGGTGTGCCGGGCTCCGCTGAGACCGATGATGGCGCCGTAGGAGTCGTAGAAGGGCTCGAACGTCAGGACCTCGTCCCCGGGACCGGCAAAGGCGAGGATGGACGCCGCGATAGCCTCCGTGGCTCCGGTTGAAACCGCAACTTCCCGTTCAGGATCGACGGTCAACCCGTAGAAGCGCTGCTGATGGGCTGCAACAGCCTCCCGGAGGACGGGCAGCCCACGCCCGGG
The DNA here is from genome assembly GCF_000520475.1 of Arthrobacter sp. 35/47. Classification (NCBI taxonomy): domain Bacteria; kingdom Bacillati; phylum Actinomycetota; class Actinomycetes; order Micrococcales; family Micrococcaceae; genus Arthrobacter; species Arthrobacter sp. 35/47. The sequence continues at coordinate 103,479 of NZ_KI914582.1, read as the reverse complement.
TGCGTACTGGTTGAGCCCGAACGCTATGTTCTCCCGCGCGGCGTCCAGGAGGAGGTCCGGTCCGTCCTCATCCGGGTACCCCTGGCCCAGGTTGATGGCACCGTGCTGCGCAGCGAGCGCGGTGATTTCCTCGAAGATGACGGTTCCGAGACGGCCGTCGGGGGAGAGGAGGTTGGCGCCCTGGGCGGTTCGCTGCCAGCCGGAGAGCTGCCTCGACGGGATGGGTAGGTTTGAATCCATGTGATCCAGTATGTCGAACGCCTGTGCCGGCGACGGTCTAAACCGGCGCGCCAGAGGGTACATTCGTTGTATGCGCCGCGCCGTCTGCCCCGGGTCCTTCGATCCCATCCATAACGGCCATCTGGAGGTCATCGCCCGTGCCGCCAGCCTCTTCGACGAGGTCATCGTGGCTGTCTCCACCAACTACGCAAAGAAGTACCGGTTCGAGCTGGTGGACCGGCTGGACATCGCCAACGAGACCCTCACCTACCTGCGCGGAGTTTCCGTACGGCCCATGGGTGACGGGTTGCTCGCAGAGTTCTGCCGCGAGCACGGAGCCAACCTCATTGTGAAAGGCCTGCGCTCCAGTGCCGACTTCGAATACGAGCTGCCGATGGCCGCGATGAACCGCCAGCTGGCCGGCATCGAGACGGTGTTCATCCCGGCGGAGGCAAGCTACTCGCACCTCTCGTCGACGCTTCTGAAGGAGGTGGCGAGCCTCGGCGGTGACATTTCACCCTTTGTCCCGAAGGCTGTCCTCAAGCGGCTCAAGGAGACCACTCCCTAGAAGCGGATTCGTTTCAGTAGAATCAGGAATTCCAGTGCGGGCGGACAGAGGAAAAAACAGTGGGCAAAAGTCGCATCAAGCCGGAAGATCCATTCCCGGAGAACCTCAACAGCCTTGAGGATGACCAGGTTGAGGTCCTCAACAGCAAGGTCCACCGGCAGCTCGAGGTGGAATACGTCGAGGCGGGCAGCCCGGACCCGGAGACTGAGCACCGTCAGGAAGAAGTCAACGAGGAGCTGGACGACAGGGACATCATGTCCGAGACATCCAACCAGCACGCTGCGGAGAAGTCCGCCTGAGGTCTACCGGCTGCAGTAGCCCGGATGCTCAGAGCAGGTAGACGGTCACCTCGGCTGACTTCACGCTGAAGTACACCCCCGTGCCCGGCAACAGGTCCAGGTCGGCGGCCGAGGCCGTGGTGATCTCGGCACTCAGATGCCCTGCGCGCACGGTGGTGCGTGGTCCATGCTGCTCAAGATCCGTGACGGTCACAGAAAAGACGTTCCGGGGACTGCCCGTCGGCCGGAGCCGGTGGACTGCGACGGCCCGGGGGCTGAAAACCGCCGCCGCGTCCTTCCCCGGCGGCAGATCCTCCTCCGTCAGGGCCGCCAGTTGCAGACCTGACGAGGTGAGCAGCCCGCCCGCCGCCGTGGTGCCCGTCAGGAGGTTCACCCCGGCCAGCCCCGCGGCGAAGCGGCTGCGCGGCCTTTCAAGGACTGACCGGGTGGGCCCATCCTCGACAATCCGTCCCCTGTCGATGACCACCACCCGGTCGGCGAGCAGCAGCGCATCCACCACGTCATGCGTGACGATGATTGCGCTGCGCCCCTCGAGCACCCGGCGAAGCGTGCGGCGCAGCACCGGCGCCACGGAAACGTCGAGCGCTGCCAGTGGCTCATCCAGCAGCAGGAGCGCCGGCTCGGCCGCGAGGGCACGGGCCACGGCCACCCGCTGCGCCTGGCCTCCCGAGAGGCGTGAAGGCCGGTGACCGGCAAGGTCAGCGGCGTCAACCTCCTGAAGCCAGCGGTTCGCTGCCTGCCGGGCGGCGCTGCGCGAGGCTCCGGCGGACCGGGGTCCGAATGCAACATTCTCCAGCACCGAAAGGTGCGGGAAGAGGAGCGCGTCCTGGGCCAGCAGCGCAATGCCGCGGGCATGGGGCGGCAGCCACGCGCCGTCGTCGTACAGGGTTGTGCCGTTGAGGGAGGCAGAGCCGTGGTCGGGACGAATGAGCCCGGCGAGCACGGCGAGGAGTGTGGATTTTCCGGCCCCGTTGGGTCCCATGACAGCCACGGTTTCCCCGGCGGAGAGGGAAAGCCGCAGGTCAATGTTCCGCGCGGGAATCTTCGCGCTGGCAACCAGGTTCACGGGCCGGCGCCCTCATGGATGCGGTGCGCCAGCGCGACCACCAGGACGGCGACGGCGACGAGCACCAGCGACAGTGCAACCGCGGCGTCCGGGTCGGTTTCCCGCTGCAGGTAGATTTCCAGCGGAAGCGTCCGGGTTACGCCCTGCAGGCTGCCGGCGAACGTCAGCGTTGCGCCGAATTCGCCGAGTGCGCGGGCGAAGGACAGAACGGCACCGGAAACGATGCCCGGTCCGACCAGCGGCAGGCTGACCCGTCTCAGCACCGTGGTGGGACGTGCTCCCAGCGTCGCAGCTACGGCCTCGTAGCGGGTGCCGGCGGTCCGCAGGGCTCCCTCGAGGCTCAGGACCAGGAACGGCAGGGCAACGAACGTCTGCGCCAGCACGACGGCGGCGGTCGAGAATGCAATGTCCACGCCGAGGATGCGGAGGGGCTCGCGC
>NZ_KI914582.1:94811-100789 GCF_000520475.1 Arthrobacter sp. 35/47 | reverse complement strand
GGGCTCGCCGAGGAGCCCCTGCCGCCCGAAGGTATAGAGCAGCGCGATGCCGCCGACTACGGGCGGCAGTACGAGCGGCAGGAGTACGAGCGCTCGGACCACACGCTGGCCCCGAAACCTGGTGCGTGCCAGGGCAAAGGCCATCGGTACCCCGAAGATCACACAGAGCGCCGTGCTGGTCCCCGAGGTCTGCAGGCTCAGGAGGAGCGCAGCGCGGGAGGACTCGGAGGAAACCAGCGCGCCGAACCGCGTCCAGTCAACGCGAAGCACAATGGCGGCAAGCGGTACCAGCAGGAAGAGGGCGCCTGCTGCGGCGACGGCAAGCACCCACCGCGGGATGCCGGAATAGGAACCGCTCACCGGCCGGGCTTCCCGAAGCCGTGGGCGGCAAGCACCCGCTGGCCCTGCACTCCGGTGACGAGGTCCACGAAGTCGGCTGCGAGGTCACCGCCCGTTCCCGTGACCGCGATCGGGTACACGTTGGCGGCCTGGGCGGCCGCGTCGAACGGCACACTGTCCACCGACCCGGCGGCCGCCGCCGCGTCCGTCACGTAGACGAGCCCCGCATCCGCCTGACCCGATGAGACCTTCCCAAGCACGTCCGTGACGGAGCTTTCCTCACTGACGGGCGTAAGAGAAACCCCCGTGAGCTCCTGCACATCTCCGGCCGCTGAGCCGCACGGCACCTGCGGGGCGCACAGGACCACCGAAACCGTGGGCTCCGCGAGCGACGCCAGTGACTCGATACCGAGCGGGTTTCCCTCGGCCACCGCGATGGTCAGCACGTTGGTGGCGAACGGCCGGGGTTCCGATGCGAGGAGCTGCTCAGCAGCAATCTGCTCCATGGTGGCCTCGTTGGCCGAGGCAAACACCTCGGCGGGCGCACCCGCACGGATCTGGGCTGCGAGATCGGAGGATCCGGCGAAGTTCAGTTGCACATCCACGCCGGAGTGAGCGGCTTCGAACTCCTCGGCGATCTCCTCGAACGGAACCTGAAGTGATGACGCGGCATAGACGTTGAGTGTTGTCTCACGGGCCTGACCGCCGCTGCCGCAGGCAGAAAGCGAAAGAACGACGACGGCGCCCGCTGCCTGCCGTGCCCGGCGCATCATCGGTGTTCGCCCGGCTGCGGGGTTCCGACCGGTGTGGCCTCCACAATCACATTGGTAGCCTTGATCACTGCCACGGCAACGGAGCCGGGCTGTATGCCCAGCTCGCGCACCGCTTCACTGCTCATCAGGGACACCACTCTGTGCGGACCGCACTGCAGCTCGACCTGCGATATCACCCTGTCGCTCACTACCTCCGTGACAAGCCCCACGAAGCGGTTCCGTGCGGAGGTGGCCGCGCCGGAGGGATCTGCGGGGAGCACGGCGCGGTCCCGCGCCAGGCGCGCGAGCTGCAGGCCGTCGATGGTGAGAGCCCCCGCTGAACGGGTAGCGGCGAGTGTGCCTTCATCGATCCAGCGGCGCACGGTGTCAGTGCTGACGCCGAGGAACCGGGCAGCGTCACGCACGCGTATTTGAGTCACAGAAGACAGCGTATCGCCGCGGATGCGTCAAGTCACCCGCATTCCGAGCGCATCTCCGATAATCCAGTGTCGCAAAAGCATGGCCGGTTTGGGGTGGGGCTTTGTTTCGGGCTAAGATGGTTCGTCGGTCATATGTTCTACAGGAGTTCCCATTAAAAGCGATCTTGGTTCGCCCCTGGTGTTCAATGTCAGGGATCTCGGACGCAGTCCGGGAAACATGCGGACAGTCGAAGAACATGTGCCCGCACCGAAGGATTTTGGTGTGGCGCTCATCGGCGTTCAGGAAGGCTCCGAGATGGAGCTGGACCTGAGGTTCGAGGCCGTACACGAGGGGATCCTGGTATCGGGCAGCGTAGACGTCGAAGTAGTCGGCGAGTGCGGCCGGTGCCTTGACCCGCTCAGGTACGGCAGTAGCGTTGATGTGCAGGAACTCTTCTACTACGACGCCCCCGAGCTGGCGGAGGATGAAGAGGAGGACGCGCAGCGCCTGGTCGAGAACGATGCCATCGATCTCGAGCCGGTACTGCGGGATGCGGTGGTGACCTCACTGCCGTTCCAGCCGGTATGCCGGGAGGACTGCCAGGGTTTGTGCGCCGAATGCGGTGCCCGCCTGGAAGATGATCCCGGACACCAGCACGAGGTCCTCGACCCCCGCTGGGCTGCTCTGTCAGGGTTGGCCGGCGCGGCCGCCACCCCTGAGGCAGCGGAACCAGATGTTAAGACAGAGTCAGACAAGAGAGAAGAGAGTTAGCCGTGGCTGTTCCCAAGCGGAAAATGTCCCGCTCGAATACGCGTGCACGCCGTTCCCAGTGGAAGGCTGTTGCCCCCAAGCTGGTGAAGACGGTGGAGAACGGTCGCGTCACCTACAGCCTTGCCCACCAGGCGAAGGTTGTCACCGATTCCGCCGGCACCGCACTGTTCCTTGAGTACAAGGGACGCAAGGTAGCCGACGTCTAGATGCTGACGGCACCGGTTTCCGGTGTCCTCGGCTTTGATCGCGAAAGCGTCGCCTGCGTGGAGAGTTCTGAAGACCTTTTGAAGCGTCTCGGTGTCAGTATTGACGCCGAGACGCTTCGTCTTGCGCTCACGCACCGGTCCTACGCTTATGAGCAGGGCGGTATTCCGACGAATGAACGCCTGGAGTTCCTCGGTGACGCCGTGCTGGGTCTGTCGGTCACCGACGCGCTCTACCGCGACAACCCTGACCTTTCCGAGGGCGACCTCGCCAAGAGGCGCTCCGCCGTTGTCAGCACACGGGCACTCGCCGACATTGCACGCGGCCTTGACCTCGGGAAACACATCCTCCTCGGGCAGGGTGAAAAGCTCACCAACGGGTGGGACAAATCCTCAATTCTCGCGGACACCATGGAAGCCATCATCGGGGCTACCTACCTCAGCAACGGTATGGAAACGGCGCGGCGCCTTGTGATGCGCATCATTGGGCCGGTGCTTCAGGATGCCGCTGCGCTCGGCGCTGGTACAGACTGGAAAACCAGCATCCAGGAGATCGCCGCCGCCCAGCGGATGGGCGTCATCGATTATCAGGTGACCGGTTTCGGCCCGGACCACGACCGCCGGTTCGAAGCCGTGCTGGTCATCGGCTCAACCACCTACGGCTCCGGCTCCGGCCGGTCAAAGAAAGAAGCGGAGCAGGAAGCTGCTGCAGCGTCCTGGAAGCTTCTCCAGGCCGGTGCCGCCGGGCTCCGCACCGACGCGGACCTCCGTCAGTCAACGTGAGCCGCCGTCACGCCCATGCCTGAACTGCCCGAGGTGGAAGTGGTGCGCCGTGGGTTGGCGCGCTGGGTCCAGGGTCGCCGGATTGAGGCAGTTGACGTTCTTGATCCGCGGTCCATCCGCCGCCACACGCTCGGAGCCGGGGATTTCGCCGGCAATCTTGTCGGAGCGCGGGTTACAGACGCGGTGCGCCGCGGGAAGTTCCTCTGGCTACCGCTCACCTTTACGCCCGACGAGGACACGCCCGACGACGGCGGTCCCGAATCACCGTCGTCGCACCTGCTTACCCGGGATGAACCGTCGCCGGCCGTCGCTCTGGTGGCCCATCTCGGAATGAGCGGGCAGCTGCTGGTCGAAGATGCGGAGCAGCCCGATGAGGTACATCTGAGGGTGCGCCTGCGGCTGTCGCCGGTGGCCGGTGCCCGGTCCATGCCGGGGGAGCTCCGCTTCGTGGACCAACGAATCTTCGGCGGGCTCTTCGTCACAAACATGGTCCCCACCTCCGACGGATTTCCCGGTGGCCTTGGCGAACGCCCTGTCCCATTGATTCCGCTGGAAGCTGCCCACATTGCCCGTGATCCGCTGGATCCCGCGTTCTCCTTCGAGGATTTCTTCCGAAAGCTGCAGTCCCGCCGAACCGGTCTGAAGCGGGCCCTGCTCGACCAGTCCCTCATCTCGGGGGTCGGGAACATCTATGCCGATGAGTCGTTGTGGGCGGCAAAGCTGCATTATGCGCGTCCTACCGACACGCTCCGGAGGGCAGAGGCTGCCCGACTGCTTGACGCCTGCCGGGACGTGATGTCCCGGGCACTCGACGCGGGCGGCACCAGTTTCGATTCCCTGTACGTCAATGTAAATGGCGCCTCGGGATATTTTGAACGCTCCCTGAATGCCTATGGGAGGGAGCGCGAGCATTGCCGGCGGTGCCAGGCCGAGGGCAGGGACTCACGGATACGCCGCGATACGTTTATGAACCGCTCGTCCTACAGTTGCCCCCGGTGCCAGCCACGGCCGCGCAACGGGCGATGGTGAGTGTCATCTGACGTGACAAAAGTAAGTACGCTGACTAGATTCAATACGTCAGTACCCGACACGTCAGGAGACACGCGATGAAGAACAAGTTGGTTTTTGCGGCAGGCATGGCAGCAGGCTACGTTCTGGGCGCCCGGGCTGGTCGTGCAAGTTATGAGCAGATCAAGGTCAAGGCCAACGAACTCTGGAGCAACCCGAAGGTTCAGGACAAGGTGTCCCAGGCATCCGAGACGGTAAAGGCCAAGGCTCCGGAGGTCCAGGCGCAGGCCGAGCAGGCGCTGAAGAAGGCACAGTCGGCCATGCACCGCGGCGGCGATAATGACGCGGCACAGAGCCCGTCTGACGAGTACAAGATCTGATCCTCTCGGACGCGGTTGGACGCCTGCGGTGGAGCGGCCGTGACCGAAACGTGACATTTCAACGAAAAGACGGTAACGTTTAGGACACGCCGGGCTCAAACGCCCGGCTTCCTTCTGGTGGATTGCCTAATCCTGTCGCCGCTGGAAGGTCCGTTCGCTACACACAGCGACAGGAGCGGGGGAACCAGATAGCGGACTTCTTCAGAAGTCCTAGGGGTTAAGACGTGCCCGGCCTCACCGCCGGACGTCCGGGTGGCTCCCATCCGAATCCGACAGCTAACTCCGCAGGCATTGGGAGAGGCAATTTTCGTGTCCAAGAACCGTCATATCGCGCGCCACCGTGCAGAGTCACCCAGCACCATGCAGGTCGTTTCCAAGGCAGTCAGCTCCCACGCCGGGACCGTCGGCCGCCCTGCAGCAGTCCTGGTAGCAGCCTCCGGAATCATGTTCGGAGCCGCTCTTCCAGCAAGCGCGGGAACCACCACCACCTCAGCCACCGTCCCGGCGGTAGAAGCGGGCGTCCAGGCCGCACCCCTTGCTGCTCCGGCAGCGCCGGCACCGGTTGTCAACGCCCCGACACACACCGTTCAGGCCGGAGACACCCTCGGGTCCATCGCCGCCAGCTACGGCGTAAGCCTCGAAGCCGTCTTCGCGGCGAACGGCCTCGGCTGGGATTCGATCATCTACCCGGGTCAGGTCATCAGCCTGTCAGGCAGCGCGGCTGCTGCCCCGGCACCGGCTGCACCCGCACCGGTCGCTCCGGCACCGGCTGCACCCGCACCGGTCGCTCCGGCACCGCAGGTTGCTCCGGCACCGGTGGAGACCAGCACCATGGGCATCACCACCGCATCCTCAAGCTTCACCGTTGCGGACAGCTCGGGCAGCGCCACCGGCGCAAGCATCCTCGCCTCGGCTCGCGCCCAGCTCGCGGCCGGCGCCATCCAGGACTGCACCGTGCTCCTGGAGAAGGCTCTGGGAACCGGAGACCTTGGACCGGCACAGTTCGCTGCCTACGGCACCCAGGTGAGCTCGCCTGCACCGGGTGACATTGTCATCAGCGCCGGACACGTAGCTGTCTACGCCGGCGGCGGACAGGTCATCAGCAGCGGCATGAACGGTGCAAACCTCACCATGCAGCACCCGCTGAGCGATCTGGGTGCAGTGTCCTTCTACCGCGCATAGCAGCCGCGGGATTGGGTCCTTTGCAGGTCCAGTGACACACGAAGGGGAGAACCGGTAATCCGGTTCTCCCCTTCGCTTTGCCTGGGCCCGTCACAGGTGGCTGCGGCGCCCCGGCTTCACAGGTGGCTGCGGCGCCCCGG
>NZ_KI914582.1:85945-94711 GCF_000520475.1 Arthrobacter sp. 35/47 | reverse complement strand
TGCCCCGCCAGAAGGTTTCGACGGCGCGGCCCGCGAGCCGGCCCAGCCAGCCGGGCACGGATCTCTGCGGTTCCGGAACGCCACCAGCGGCGCAGATGCGGGCGAGGAGTTCCCCGATGGGCCGCGGTTCGCCGTTCGTCACCACCAGCGCCTGACCATGCACGTATTCCATGCGGGCAAGCGCCGCAGCAATGGCCGAGGCGGCGTTGTCCACGTAGGTCGTGTCCACGAGCGCAGTACCGCCGCTGAGCAGCGGAAGCCGTCCCACCCGTGCGCGGCTGAGGACCCGCTCCACCAGTTGGGCGTCACCCGGTCCCCACACGATGTGCGGACGGACCGCGGTGACGGCCAGGTTCCTGCAGTCAGCAGCCAGGGCGAGGATTTCCGACTGCGCCTTGGTCTGCGCATAGGCGCCGTGCACGCGTTGAGGATTGGCCGGCTCCGCGGCCGCGCCCACAAGGGAATCGCCGGTGTGCGCCACGGAGGGCGATGAAACCTGAACAAAGCGTTCCACTCCGGCAGCCCGCGCCGCCTCCAGGAGATCCGCTGTACCGTCTACGTTAATCCGGCGGAAGTCGGCAGGGTTACCGGTGAAGGACACCTTTGCCGCGAGGTGGATAACGCCCTCCATCCCGGAAACGACACGCAGGAGGCCGGCCCGGTCACCGAGGTCTCCGGCCACATCCACCGCCCCGGGGACACCGGAGGGACGGCGTTGGAAGGTGCGGACGGTATGGCCGTCCCGGACGAGCCGGGAAGCCACGGCAGCGCCGAGCATCCCGCTGGCACCGGTGACGAGAACCTTCACGGGGCCTTCCTCCCGCGGCCTTCCAGTACGTCGGCTGCCCATTTTGCGACGGCGGCACGGTCGATTTTCGCATTGTGGCGGACATCCGTGGGCAGCGCAGGGAGGGTCAGCACCGCAGCCGGGGACAAGCCGCCCGTGCTGAGCGCCTGCCTGACGCTGTCTGCCAGGCCGGTCGGCGCGAGACCCGATGCTTTCCCACCGTCCGCCGGTACGACGACGGCGACAGCGGCCTGGGTGCCCGCCGGCCCCACTCCCACCATGGCGGCCTGACGAACGGCGTCGAGCTTTTCGATGGCCTGCTCGGGTCCAACCGGTGTGAGGACTCCCGATGCAGAGGTGATCACGTGGGCGAGCCTTCCCTCGACCCAGAGCCGCCCGTCGCGATCGAGATGCCCGACGTCGCCGGTCCGGTGCCAGCCCGCGGTTCTCGACGATTCCCGCTCTGTCAGCCACAGCCGGAAATAACGGTCCTTGACGTGCGGGGCGCGCACGAGGATTTCACCGGTGACACCGGGTTTCGTGGTGGGTGTGCCGGAGGCGGCGCCACTGGAGTCGAGGGCGCTGATGCAAATTTCCGCTGCAGGCACGGCACTGCCCACGCAGACACCGTTTCCTGTTCCCGGCACGGGCAGGGCAGCGGCTTTTCGGATGCCTTCGCGGTCTATGTCGGTGACGGGGAGGACCTCAGTCATGCCGTAGGGGGTGTGCAGGGAAGCACTGGGCACCAGTGCCTGCAGCTCCTCCAGCAGACTCGACGGAATGGGTGCCCCTGCGGAGAGCAGAATCTTTATCCGGCGCAGCGCCTGCCCGCCGCGCGGCGTGATGTCCGCCGCCGTAGCCAGGACGTTGCGCAGGGCGGCCGGTGAGGCAAACACCGTGGTGGCCTCGATGGCTGCCGCCGCGTCGGACAACGCGCGCGCCGTGAGGGTCCCCGGCGCAGTCACGTCCATTGCGGGGGTGACTGAGGACGCGCCGAGCGCGGGTCCGAGGAGTGCAAAGGGTGCAAAACCGGCCACGAGTGCACTGCCCGGCGTCAGTCCGAGAGTGACGGCCAGGGTGTCACGCATCGCGGAGAGCTGACGGTGTGTGTAGACCACTCCCTTCGCCGGTCCTGTTGAACCGGACGTGAACAGGATTGCGGCGTCGGAGTCGGGGGAGGGGTCGGCTCCCTGGTAGGCGGAGCTTCCCCCGGAGAGGTCACTCAGGTGGTGGGTGACCCCGAGGAGCCGGGCGCGCGAGGCAGGCACCGGTCCGGCGCTGATGCGTGTGCCGGGCCAGCCGAAGACGCGCGCTGCAACCAGTGCCCGCTCGATGCCCACCAGGAAATCCGGAACCGTCCCGCGGACTGCACGGCTGAGGCCTTTTGCTCCAAGCCCGGCGTCGGCGAGCACAATGACAGCGCCGAGTCGTAGGCATGCGTAGATCAGGACAGTGAGCTCAACTCCGGGCGGGACCATCAGGCTGACTCTGCTGCCGGACCTGACGCCGATCCGGTGCAGGCCTGCTGCGAGCCTGCTGACCCTGTGGTCCAGTTCCCGCCAGGAGAGGAGCCGGGCCACTTCGCCGTCGGTCCCCATATCGGCGACGGCCGGCGTGCTGGCGGAATCCCCTGTGCCGCGGTCCCGGATCTGCTGCCAGAGCGGAGTGAATGAGCCGGCGGAGGCACATGCGGGCACCTTCGCACCGGAGATGGACTCACGGTCACCAAGCCAGTCGAAGATGGGTGCGGCGATGTCGCGGTCCTCGGCGACCAGATGGCCCGCACCTTCGAACCGGTGTACGTCGGCCTGCGGGAGGCGCCTGGTGAGGTCATTGAGATAGGTGTCCGAGAAGATGGGGTCCTCAGGGCCCCACAGCATCAGCACCGGCACATCGAGCGTGCGGATGTTTCCGGCGATTCGGGTCAGTTCGGCATGGCTCGGATGGGCGGGCCCAACGGGGATGTCGGCGACGAACTGCTCGATGCCCCGGCGCCGCGAGGCCGTGCGGTAGGGCTCGCGGTAGGCCGCCCGCACCTCGGGGGAGAGCCGGGGGCGTGCCAGCGCGAGTGTGGTTTCAAGGAAGGCAGGGGTGGTGGAGGTGCCCAGCCGGTGTACGGCCCCGTTCAGGGCCAGCCGGAGCGGCGCGGGAATCGGAGCGTTGGGATCCTGATGAATCGCGGTATTGGTCAGGACAACCGCAGCGAGGTCCTCGCGGTTGCGGTCCGCGAATCCGAGGCTGACAACCCCGCCCCAGTCGTGGCCGACGGTGACCAGCGGGCCGCGGAGCCGAAGCGCACCCGTGAAGTCCTCGAGGTCACGGATCCGGTCAGCCAGCCTGCGCTTCCGGCCGCTCCGCTCTGAAAGACCCATTTCGAGCTGGTCCACGGCAACAACCCGCCACCCCTGCCTGGCGCCGGCTGCGAGGAGCGTTCGCCAGAGATAGGACCACGTGGGGTTCCCGTGCACGCACAGGAGCGTGCCGCGCGTCTCGCCGACGAGGGAGGGCAGATTGTCCAGGTAATGCCACCGGTTGACGGTTCCGTCAGGGTCCACGGCGGCGGTGGACGGCACGTCGAGGTAGGTCGACCACATCGGGTCGACGCCGGGAAGTTCTACCACTCAATCTCCAGCATTGCGGTGTTGAGGCCGGATCCCACGCCCATGCACAGCACCCGGTCACCCGAGGTCAGGGTCTGGGCCTCTGCCGCAAGGGTCATCGGAAGGGAGGCCGGTCCCACGTTTCCCCACCGCGGGAAGGTCTGGGGGACCTTCTTGGGATCGAGGTTCACGGCCTCGATGATCGCGTTGGTGTGTGTGGTGCTCACCTGGTGGGTGATGTAGCGGTCCATGTCCGCCCACTGCCACTGGGTCTGTGCCTCCTCCCAGGCCTCGACGACCAGCTGGAGGCCGCCGTCGAGCAGGCCCTGGGCATCGGTGTACATTCCGTCGATGCCGCCGACGCACAGCTCGTGGTGTTCTGTCCCGGCACGGGCAACGCCTCCCAGGATGCGATGGGATCCCGGGTGCAGGTCAGCCGGGCCGAGGATAGCGGCGGCTGCACCGGAGCCCAGGGTGAGGGTGGCGAACTCCTGCATGAAGCTTTCCCGTGTGGCGCTGGGCGAATTCAGGCGCCTGAGCGTCGCTTCCTGGGTGGCCTGGGCGTCTTCCCCGTTGACCACCATGGCGTACTGGATCTGCCCCGCCTCGATCATGTTGGCTGCCAGGGTGATGCCGTTGACAAAGCCGAGGCACGCATTGGCGACGTCGAAATTCATGGCGGAGGAGGGCAGGCCCAGCCCGTTGTGGATCTTGACGGCAACGGATGGCTCAAGGTTTGTCCGCGACACGGAGGTATTGATCAGCAGCCCGATCTGGGAGGCTTCAATGCCCGACGACGCAAGGGCCTTGGCCCCCGCTTCGATGGCGCCGTCCTCGAAGCCGGTCTCCGGCGCCCACCAGCGGCGCTCCGTGATGCCGGCTACCCGTTGCAGGAGGCCCTTTGAGAGCCTCAACCGGCGAAGCGCCGGAGAGAGGATGCGATCGAACTCGGCTGAGGTGATGATGACCGGCGCTTCAACACTTTCCACGCCGAGGAGAGCGGTGTTGCGATGTCGGAAGTTGAAGTTGCCGGTCAAATTTCCTGCCTCGTGTCCGTCTGTTCCCTTGCGGGGTGATCCGCGGGTCCGCTGTTCGCTCCACCGGAACCGATAGCGCATGGCCGGCATTGGATGCCAATCTGGAAATGATAAGCATACTTCGGTTACTAACGATCCTGGGGAAAGCCTAGTTCCTCCAGCACATAAGGGCACGTTGACCCGGCGGGCCGGGGGCAGCGGATCACTGTGGAAATACCAATGATTCCCGGTTGAACGCAGTAGATTGTGGGTAACGTACCCCTCCTGGAGAACCTGAGTCCCGTGCACCTGAAAAGTCTGACTGTCCGAGGCTTCAAGTCTTTTGCCTCCGCGACGACCTTCGACTTTGAGCCGGGAGTGACCGCCGTCGTCGGCCCCAACGGGTCCGGGAAGTCCAATGTCGTCGACGCACTGGCCTGGGTCATGGGCGAGCAGGGTGCCAAGACGCTCCGCGGCGGGAAGATGGAGGACGTGATTTTCGCCGGCACCTCCGGGCGGCCTCCGCTGGGCCGGGCGCAGGTGTCCCTCACCATCGACAACACCGACGGCGCGCTGCCCATTGAATACTCGGAAGTGACCATCTCCCGCACGCTGTTCCGCGCCGGCGGATCCGAGTACGCCATCAACGGAAGCAACTGCCGGCTCCTTGACATCCAGGAGCTTCTGTCCGATTCCGGGCTGGGCCGGGAGATGCACGTCATTGTCGGACAGGGCCAGCTTGACCGTGTGCTGCACGCAACGCCCGAAGACCGGCGCGGGTTCATCGAGGAGGCCGCGGGCATCCTCAAGCATCGCCGGCGCAAGGAGAAGACGGTCCGCAAGCTTGAGGCAATGCAGGCGAACCTCACCCGGCTGACGGACCTGACCGGTGAGATCCGGCGTCAGCTGACACCGCTGGGCAAGCAGGCCGACATCGCCCGCCGCGCGCAGCAGGTGCAGTTCGAGGCCCGCGATGCGCGTGCCCGTCTGCTGGCCGACGACCTGGTACAGCTGACCACCTCGTTTGAGCAGGAGATTGCGGACGAGACCGCCCTGAAAGAGCGCAGGGCCGAGGTCGAGGCCCTCCTTGAGACGGGACGGTCCCGGCAGGCGGAGCTTGAGCGGCTCGCGGCGGAGGCAACACCGAAGCTGAATGCGGCACGCGACACCTGGTACCGGCTCTCATCCACCAGGGAACGGTTCCGTTCCCTGGGCAACCTGGCCGAGGAACGGCGCCGCCTGCTGGGATCCGTGGACACCCCGGCGGAGGGCGGCCGGGACCCGGAGGAACTGGACCGGCAGGCGGCTCTGGTGCGGGCGGAAGAATCCGAACTGCAGGAGCACATTGCCGAACGCACCGAGGTGCTCGAGGACGCCCTGGAACAGCGGGCTGACGCGGAGGACGCGGCGGCCGCCGAGGAACGGCGCCTTGCCTCGCTCCTGCGCGCCGCAGCGGACCGGCGGGAGGGCCTGGCCAGGCTGTCCGGCCAGGTCGGCGCAGCGCGTTCCCGCGTGGAGGCCGCCGAGGCAGAGCTGGGCAGGCTCCGGGAATCCGTCGTGGAGGTGGCTGAACGGCGCCGCCGCGCACAGAGCGATTTCACCGCCCTGGAATCCCAGGTGGCAGGCGCGGAGGAGGGTGAGGAAAGCCTCGACGCCGACTATGAGGAGGCCGGCGCGGCACTGGAGGCGGTGCTTGAAGCGCTTGAGGAACTCCGGGCTGAGGAACGCGCAGCGGAGAGGGAACGTGATGCCCTCTCCGCACGCATCGAAGCACTGCGGCTCGGGCTGGAGCGCAGGGACGGGTCCCGCGTGCTGCTGGATGCGGGGGAGGAGGGGGTGCTCGGCCCGGTCGCCGGACTGCTGTCCGTCGAGCCGGGGTATGAGGCTGCTATCGCGGCAGCCCTGGGCTCCCTCTCCGAGGGAGTGGCGGTGGATTCCCTCCAGACCGCGGGAGCCGCCCTCCGCCGCATGAAGGACGACGACGCCGGGCGGGTGGAGCTGCTGGTCGCCGGCGCGGACCCCGAGACAGCGGATCTGCCGGCCGTGCCGGACGGCGCACGTGCAGCGGCCTCGCTTGTCACCGCCCGCGGCGGGCTGGAAGGGGCGGTCCGGAGGATCCTGGCGGCCGTCGTCGTCGTTGATTCCCTCACCGAGGCCGCAGCCATGGTGGGACAGTACCCGTCGCTGACCGCCGTAACCCGCGAGGGTGACCTCTATACGGCTGTTTCGGTGCGGGGAGGCACCGCCGCGGCGCCCGGCACCCTCGAGGTGCAGGCTGCCGTAGACGAGGCGTCGGAGGCGCTGCGTACCGCCACCGAACGCTACGAGCGGGCACGGTTCGGGATCTCCGCAGCTACCGCACAGCGCCGGGAAGCCCAGGAACGGGCGGACGCGGCGTTGGAACGGCTGCACGAGTCGGACGCGCGTCTTGCCGCCGTCGCCGAAAAGCTGGGCCAGCTGGGCTCCGTGCTGCGCTCGGCGTCAGGGGAGACGGAGCGGCTCACCCGCCTGGCGGAGTCAGCCGAGGCCAATCTCGCTGCCGAGCAGGAACGCCTGGAAGAAATCACGCTGAGGCTGGCGCACGCCCAGGACGCTCCCGCGGACGTGGAGCCGGACACCGGGACCAGGGACACGCTGGCGCTCGCCGCAACGCACGCGCGGCAGGCCGAGATGGACGCACGGCTTGCGCTGCGCAGCGCGGAGGAGCAGCTGCGGGCAACGTCGAACCGGGCAGCCTCACTCGAGCATGCAGCGCGGACCGAGCGGGCCGCCCGGGAACAGGCCGCGGAACGGGCGCGGATCCGCCGGCTGCAGGGTGCCAAAGCGACGGCGGTGGGCCAGGCCGTGCGGCAGGTGCTCGCCTTCCTTGACGTTTCGGTTGACCGCGCGGGGCGCGCCCGGAATGCTGCCGAGGAGGTGCGGTCGGCGTGGGAATCGGAACTCGCGGGGGTACGGAGCCGCAACGAGGCGCTGCTGACCGAACTGGCGGAGCTGACCGACTCGGTGCATCGGGATGAACTGGCTCGTGCCCAGCAGCGGCTCAGGATCGAGGCTCTGGAGAACCGGTCCATTGATGAACTGGGCCTCACCGCTGACCACCTGATTGCCGAGTACGGTCCGGACCAGCCGGTTCCTTCCGCGGCGAAGTCCGCTGACAAATGGGCGGAACTGCGGATGGCCGTGGACGACGACGGCAATCCGGTCCGCGAAGGCGTGCCGTTTGTCCGCGAGGAGCAGGAGAAGCGGCTCAAACGCGCCGAGCGCGACCTGTCCTCGCTGGGCAAGGTGAATCCGCTGGCGCTCGAGGAATTTGCGGCGCTGGAGGAACGCCACCAATTTCTCAGCACCCAGCTTGAGGACCTGAAGGCCACCCGGAAGGACCTGCTGGACATCATCCGGGAAGTGGACGAGCGGGTCGAAGAGGTTTTCACCGCCGCTTACCGTGACACGGCGGCGCAGTTCGAGCGCGTCTTCGGGCGCCTGTTCCCCGGCGGTGAGGGCCGCCTGGTGCTGACAGACCCGGATGACATGCTGACCACCGGCATCGAGGTGGAGGCGCGGCCTGCCGGCAAGAAAATCAAGCGGCTCTCACTGCTCTCCGGCGGCGAAAGGTCCCTCACCGCCGTCGCGCTCCTGGTGGCGATCTTCAAAGCGCGGCCGTCGCCGTTCTACGTGATGGACGAGGTCGAGGCAGCGCTGGATGACACCAACCTCGGCCGGCTCATCACCATCTTCGAGGAACTCCGGGAATCCAGCCAGCTCATCGTCATCACCCACCAGAAGCGCACCATGGAGGTGGCGGACGCCCTGTACGGCGTGACCATGAGGGGCGACGGCGTGTCCACGGTGATCAGCCAGCGGCTGGTGGACGCCTGACGGGCTGGCCTGCCTCGCCCAGGGTTTCCCGGGCCGCAGTCCACATCAGAAATGCCGCCAGGGCGGTCACGCCGGTCAGGCCGAACGCCCAGCCGTAGGAAAACGCATCCACCAGGAGCCCGGCCAGGATCGGGCCGAAGATCGCACCGGTGTCGGTGCTCATCTGGAAGGCGGCGAGCACCTTTCCGCCGCTGCGCTCGTTGCCGATCACATCGGCAACGGCTGCCTGCTGGGCCGGATTGAGGATGCCCGCGCCGATGCCCGCTATGACGGACACTGCCAGGAAGGCGACCACATCAGTGGTGAGGCCGAGGCCGGCCATGGCTGCACCGTTGACCGCCAGGCCGGTGAGCACCAGCGGCTTCCGGCCGAGTGAATCGGCGAGCCTGCCGGACACGGTGAGGGCCAGCGCGGTGCCTCCGGCGAAGAAGGCCAGCGAGATCCCCGCCACCTCCGGGCCGGCGCCCAGCACGGCGGCCGCGAACAG
>NZ_KI914582.1:76555-85853 GCF_000520475.1 Arthrobacter sp. 35/47 | reverse complement strand
CGCTGACTTGCGGCTGCCGAGAGTGGTGTCCCTGAGCTGGAAGAAGACGACGGCGGCCGCCACCACCAGCGCTGCCGCGTACACCAGGAACGGCACGCGGAGACCGAACCCGGCCAGCAGCCCGCCCAGGAACGGCCCCCCGATGCTGCCCAGGAGGAAGGCCGATGCGTAGGCGCCGGTGACCCGGCCGCGCATCCCTGCCGGCGCGAGCCGGACAATGAGGCCCATCGCCGAGATGGTGAACATGGTGGAACCGATGCCGCCCAGGCCACGGAAGATGAGCAGCTGCCAGTAGTCGGCAGCGAAGGCACAGGCCGCCGTCGACAGCGCGACGATCAGCAGGCCCGCCACGTAGACGGGACGTTCCCCCAGTCGCTCGACGAATTTGCCGCCGGCGGGAGCGAAGACCAGCCGCGTGAACGCAAAGGCGCTGACAATCACCGCGGCGGCAGTCGCTTCCACGCCGAAGCTCTGGGCGAACTGGGGGAGGACGGGAGCAACCAGGCCGAAGCCGATGGCAATCACAAACGCCGCGGCGATAAGTACCTTGATTTCGCGCGGCAGGCGCAGGCGTTCCCGGGTGTCCGGACCGTGCTCCGCACGCCGTTGAAAGTTTCGAAAAGCAACCACAATGTCCGATTGTCCCAGTTTCCGGCCGCACTGTACGCCCGCGGCCCGTGTGAGAAGCTTGGAAACGTGAACGAGATCCTCCCGATAGTCATTTATGTCCTCGTAGCGCTGGGCGTCCTGGGGTCGCTCGCCGCTCTGCTGGTGCGCTCCCGCCGCACGCCGCCGGGCACCTACACCACCACGCGGGACCCGGACGACGACGGCGCAACCGCTTCACGCGGTGTCGGCACCGACACGCTCGAAAGGCCGGCCGACCTCGACACCGGCCCCGACGTCGTCGTTCCTGACGATCTGAGGGATCTCGAGGAGACCCGGACCGGAGTCGAGACCATCCCGGTGGAGACACCGGACCCGGTTCAGGGACGCCTCGCCCGGCTGCGCGCGCGGCTGGTCAAATCCAACAACGCGCTCGGCAAGGGCCTCCTCGCGTTGCTTTCCCGCGACCGCATCGATGAGGACGTCTGGGATGAGATCGAGGAGACGCTGCTCCTGGCGGACCTCGGCACCGAACCCACCACCGATCTCGTGGATGCGCTCCGGGAACGCGTGAAGGTCGCCGGCAGCCGCAGCCCCGAAGAGGTCAAGACCATGCTCCGGGAGGAGCTGATCAGGCTCGTGGACCCGACCATGGACCGGACGCTTGCCACCGACCGCCACGCGGACCGGCCGGCGATCGTCATGGTGGTCGGCGTGAACGGTGTAGGCAAGACCACCACGGTGGGCAAGCTGGCCCGGGTGCTCGTCGCCGAAGACAAGGATGTACTGCTCGGGGCAGCTGACACGTTCCGGGCCGCAGCTGCGGAGCAGCTGGCCACCTGGGGACAGCGGGTGGGAGTGCCCACCGTGAAGTCCGACGTCGACGGCGCAGACCCTGCCTCCGTCGCCTTCGAGGCCGTCAAGGCCGGAATCGAGGGTGAGGTCGACGTCGTCATGATCGATACGGCGGGCCGGCTGCAGAACAAGGTCGGTCTGATGGACGAGCTCGGCAAGGTCAAGCGGGTCATCGAGAAGCAGGGCACAGTGGACGAGGTCCTGCTGGTTCTCGACGCAACCACCGGACAGAACGGGCTGAACCAGGCGAAGGTGTTCGCTGAAGTCGTCAACATCACCGGCATTGTCCTCACAAAGCTGGACGGAACTGCCAAGGGCGGCATCGTCGTCGCCATCCAGCGCTCGCTGGGGGTGCCCGTGAAGCTGATCGGCCTCGGTGAGGGTGCGGACGATCTCGCGCCGTTCGAGGCCGAAGCGTTTGTGGACGCACTCCTGAACTGACCCAACGCATCGACTTGCCCCGCAGCCCCACACAGGCTGCGGGGCAAGCGATTTTAACGGCGGTCCGCCGGACAACAACGGCGGATGAAACACAGCCGAAACAATCCGGTCACGCACTCTTTACGTCAGTGAATCCGCCGTAACGTGCCGGCAACACAATTCCCAAGGTACGGAAACACGCCATTGCGAGACTTTTCTCCAGCGGGAAGTGCCCGCCACTCGCGAGAGGACGTAACGATGGATCTGACAGCAGGTCACGTCTGGGTCATGGTTTCCGCCGCCCTGGTATTGCTCATGACACCCGGACTGGCATTTTTCTATGGCGGAATGACCCGTGCCAAAGCAGCCCTGAACATGATGATGATGAGCTTCATCGCCGTCGGCCTGGTAGGCATCGTCTGGGTGCTCTGGGGCTATTCGATGACCGGCGGCGACGGCGTCGCCCAGCTCTTCGGAAACCCCTTCGCCTCCTTCGGACTTGAGGGATTGATCGGCACCGAGGACATGATCGGAGCCGGTTACGGCGTGACATTCGCCATCATCACTGTCGCCCTCATCAGCGGCGCCATTGCTGACCGGGCCAAGTTCGGCGCGTGGTCGCTGTTTGTCCCGATCTGGGTCACGGCCGTCTACTGCCCGCTGGCCTTCATGGTCTGGGGAGGCGGCCTGCTCAGCGCCGAGGGCGCAATCGGCAGCACGGTAGGTGAGGCAATTGACTTCGCAGGCGGAACGGTCGTCCATATCAGCGCCGGCGTTGCGGCACTGGTTCTCGCAATCATCCTCGGCAAGCGGCAGGGCTTCGGGAAGGACCCGGCGCACCGTCCGCACAACGTCCCCCTCGTGATGCTCGGCGCGGCACTGCTCTGGTTCGGCTGGTTCGGCTTCAACGGCGGCGCCGCCGGTACCGCAGAGGAAGCGGGCCTGATCTGGGTGAACACCATGGCAGCGCCGGCAGCGGCGATGGTCGGTTGGCTGGTCACTGAACGCTTCCGCGACGGCCGTCCCACCTCACTCGGAGCGGCATCGGGCATCGTCGCCGGCCTGGTCGCCATCACACCGGCCTGTGCAAGCGTCAGCCCCATCGGCGCCGTCGGACTTGGCCTCGTATCCGGTGCCGTCTGCGCACTGGCGGTCGGCCTGAAGTACAAGCTTGGCTTCGATGACTCCCTCGATGTTGTGGCCGTGCACCTTGTCGCGGGCACCCTGGGAACCCTTGCGATCGGCTTCATTGCCCTTCCCATCGACGGCGAAGGCGGAGGCATCTTCTACGGCGGCGGCACAGCGCAGCTCGTGGCGCAGATTGTGTCCGTTCTCGTGGCGATCACCCTGTCCGCGGTCATGACGGCACTGATCGGCCTGGCTATCCACAAGACCATCGGCTTCCGGGTCACTCCCGACAACGAAGTGTCCGGCGTCGACCTTTCCGAACACGCCGAGACCGCCTATGAATTCGGCGGACTGGGCGTCGGAGGACAGTTCCACCCGTTCCACGGCACCTCCCAGGTTCCCGTCGCCGACCCGGCCCAGCAGAAGGTGAACTCATGAAGCTCGTGACAGCAATCGTCCGTCCGGACAAGCTCGACAACGTACGCGGCGCCCTGGAGAACTACGGGGTGCAGGGACTGACGGTGAGCCAGGCAAGCGGCTACGGACGCCAGCGTGGACACACGGAGGTCTACAGGGGAGCTGAATACACCGTCGACCTGCTCCAGAAGGCCCGGGTCGAGGTGCTCGTATCCGACGCCTCGGTGACCGACATCGTGGATGTGCTCGTCTCCACCGCCAACACCGGCCGCGCCGGTGACGGGAAGGTCTGGGTCCTCCCGGTTGAAGACGCCGTCCGCGTCCGGACCGGCGAGCGCGGGGAAGCAGCACTCTAGTCCGACGCCGGAAATGCGGGCCCTCCGGTTGCGGGGGGCCCGCATTTTTCGTGTGTCCGTTATTCTTCCGTAACCTGATAGCGCGGGTGTAGCATCGGCGTCGTAACGAGTGCGCCGTTTGAAGCGTCCCATACAAGGTCGGTCTTCCGGTCTTCAGCTGACTTGCTGATCACCGGGCGGGGACAATTCTTCCTCTTTCCTATTCGAAGGTCTCGCTGGATCCGCCTGAAGGATGGCGATCTACATGCAACCTCATACACACGCCGGACCACGCCTCATTCTTGGTCTCACCGGGTTGGCTTTCAGTCTTGTTCTTGCCGGATCAGCCGGCATTGCGACGGCCGGACCGTCAAATAACGCACCCGAGCCGATCGACGACCCGATTCCCGGGCACATCGATGACGGTGCCATCCAGTTGGAACTGCAGACCATTGCGGAAGGCGATGGCCTGACCGCGCCCAACTGGGGGACCTACGCTCCGGGTATCGCGGACGTCCTGTTCGTGGTGGACCAGGACGGGCCCCTCTGGGCCGTGAACACGGAGACGGGTGCGAAAAACCGGGTCCTCGATGTCGGCTCCCTCCTGGTGCCGCTGATCCTGGATGCCGACGAGCGGGGCTTCCTCGGCGCCGCCTTCCATCCCGATTTTGCTGTCAATGGGTTGCTGTACACGATGACGTCGGAGCCTATACCGGGCACGGCATCAACGCCGGATCAGCAGCCCAACCACCTCGCCACCGTCAGGGAATGGACCGTCCCCAACCCCGGGATGGACCCGCTGGCCAGAGGGGCGATCACGCCGCAGGAATCGGCCAGCCGGGTGGTGCTCACCATCGAGGAGCCGCAGTTCAACCACAACGGCGGCGCGATCTTCTTCGGGACCACCGCCGCCGACCGGCACCTGCTCTACATCACCTCCGGCGACGGCGGGTGTGCTGACGACCAGTTCGGGCAGCAGGGTCTTGCCGGCGAGGGCCCGTGCATCAGTCACGAAGGTGCGGGCAACGCCCAGAACCTGTCGAACCTGCTGGGCAAGATTCTCAGAATGGACCCGCAGGCGAGCGCCGCACCGGAGATCTACGCCTACGGATTCCGGAACCCGTTCCGCGCCTCGTCAGACCGCGCCGATCTCGGTGGAACTGGACTGATCTGGACCGCCGATGTCGGACAGAACAGTATCGAAGAGGTCGATGGACCCATCCAGCAGGGCGGAAATTACGGGTGGCGGGTGAAGGAAGGAACGTTCCAGTTCAATCCCGGCGGCACCGAACTCATGGGTTTCGCCTCTGACGGGTTTGTCTACGCCGATACTCCGGGATTCCCGCCGGGGCTGATCGATCCGGTTGCCCAGTACGACCATGATGAGGGTGTCGCAACGATCGGTGGCTTTGTCTATCGGGGATCCGGGTTGCCTGAACTGTACGGAACATATGTCTTCGGCGACTATTCAGACGGCTTCCACTCCGCGAACGGCCGGGTTCTGTACGTCGATGAAACCGATACCGCGGACCCCCGGGACCGCACACCGAAGGTCTTCAACCTGGTCAACGGGCACATCAATCTCTTTGTGCTCGGAATCGGCGAGGACTTGGACGGTGAGCTCTACGTCCTGGCCAACAAGAGCGGCGGCCCCGATGAGGAGCGCGGCGTGGTCATGAAGCTGGTCAGTGAGTGCGCTGACGACGCCGACTGCCGGCACTGACGCCGGAGGGGCCGGGCCGCGTCCGGGCGCGGGTCGGCCCCGCAAGGCGGGTTGACCGCACGGTCACCAGTTGGGTGGGCCGTCCGAGCCCGCCGCGTACTCGTCCATGGGAACCTCATCCGCTTTCCACGCCGCCAGGACAGGTTCCACGATGCGCCAGCAGTCCTCTGCAGTATCGCCGCGGACCGACAGGGTCGGATCACCCGACAGGACGCCGTCGAGCACTTCACCGTAGGGAAGCAGTTCCGAGGCATTCAGCTCCGCCTGCAGGGTTGCGCGGTCGAGGCAGAAAACGTCACCGGGTCCGTTGACGTCAATGTCCAGCTGGAGGGTGTCCGGACCGAATCCGATCCGCAGTCGGGTGGGGGAGTCCACCCCTGTGAAACCGTCCGGGAGGTGGTTCACGGGCTTGAAGGTGATGACTGCTTCCTTGCGGGTCCTCCCGAGTGCCTTTCCGGATCTCAGCCGGAACGGCACTCCAGCCCAGCGCTCGTTATTGATGGACACCACTATTTCGGCGAGGGTTTCGGTTCCGCGGGACGGGTCGACGCCGGTTTCATCCACGTAGTTGGGAACCTCTCGCCCGCCGATGTTTCCCGCGGTGTACCGGGCACGCCGGGTGCTCGCCCTGAAATCCGGGTGCACGGAACTGGCCCTCAGGACGGTGCCGACGTGATCGCGCAGGTCCCGCTCGTGCAGTGTTGACGGGGCGTTCATGGCAAGCAGGGCCATTACCTGCAGCAGGTGGCTCTGGATCATGTCCTTGAGTGCCCCGGCGCCGTCGTAATAGCGGGCACGGTTCTCGAGCGTCAGCTCCTCATCGAAGACAATGTCGACGGAATCGATATGGAGGCTGTTCCACACCGGTTCGAGGAACCGGTTCGCGAAGCGCAGTCCAAGGATGTTCAGGACGGTCGCCTTGCCGAGGAAGTGGTCAACCCGGTGAATGTGGTCCTCGGGCACCAGCCGGGCAAGGATGGAGTTCAGCCTGCTCGCCGACTCCAGGTCGGTGCCGAAGGGCTTTTCCAGCACCAGGCGGGAACCTTCCGGCAGGTTGCCCGGATCGAGCTTTGCGATGGCCTTCTCGCTCACAGCGGGCGGCAGCGCAAAATAAATCGCAACGGGAGGTTCAAGCCCGGCGATCAGGCCGGCCAGTGCACCGTCAGCGGTGACGTCCACCTGGTGGTACGTGCTGGCCGCGCAGATCCGTGCCAGGGCGCCGCCGTCGTCCGCCGTGCCGGAATCCGGCGTGGCAGCTGCGAAGGACGTCGCCAGTCTTCCCTGCCAGTCTTCGGCGGTCCACGCATCCGATCCGGCGCCCACGAGGGTAAGCCCCTCGGCCTTCCCATGCCTGACCAGCCTGGCAAGCCCGGGGAGCAGCAGCCGGCCGGTGAGGTCGCCGGACGCACCGAGAATCAGCAGCGTACGTATGGCCTGTCCGCGGAACTGGTGTCCCGAGGCCCGTTCATCAATCGCATGTGTAGTCACTCCTCCACCCTGCCACTGTCAGGGTGCGGCTGTCTGCTGTCCGGGGGAACCAACCCAGTTGCTACCCTTGATAGTTGAATCCACTTGAGTTCGAGGAAAGCAGTTCACGCACCGTGTTCAATTCACTCTCAGACCGGTTGACAGCGACCTTCAAGAACCTTCGCGGCAAGGGGCGCCTGTCAGAGGCCGATGTCGATGCCACCGTTCGCGAGATCCGTCGCGCGCTGCTCGACGCGGATGTTGCCGTGCCTGTGGTGCGTGCGTTCGCCGCGCAGGTAAAGGAACGCGCCCTCGGCCTGGAAGTGTCCCAGGCGCTGAATCCCGGGCAGCAGGTTGTCAAGATCGTCAACGAGGAACTCGTCGGCATCCTCGGCGGCGAGACCCGGCGGCTGCGCCTTGCCAAGAACCCCCCGACGGTCATCATGCTGGCGGGCCTGCAGGGCGCCGGCAAGACCACCCTTGCGGGCAAGCTCGCCAAGTGGCTCAAGGGCCAGGGGCACAGCCCGCTGCTGGTGGCGTGTGACCTGCAGCGGCCAAACGCTGTGAAACAGCTCCAGGTGAACGGACAGCGGGCCGGAGTTCCTGTCTTTGCTCCCCATCCGGGCGTCAGCTCTGAATTCGAGTCGGCTACGGGAAATCCTGTGGAGGTTGCCCGGCAGGGAGTTGCCGAGGCACGCAC
Source organism: Arthrobacter sp. 35/47 (assembly GCF_000520475.1). Taxonomy (NCBI): domain Bacteria; kingdom Bacillati; phylum Actinomycetota; class Actinomycetes; order Micrococcales; family Micrococcaceae; genus Arthrobacter; species Arthrobacter sp. 35/47. The sequence goes on along the minus strand of NZ_KI914582.1, from coordinate 78,202 downwards.
CAGGCTCCATGACGTCGTCATCGTCGACACCGCCGGCCGGCTGGGCATTGATGAAGAGCTGATGCGGCAGGCGTCCGATATCCGCGACGCAGTGAACCCTGACGAAGTGCTCTTTGTGATCGACGCCATGATCGGCCAGGATGCGGTCAACACTGCACAGGCCTTCAATGAGGGCGTCAACTTCACCGGTGTAGTCCTGACCAAGCTCGACGGCGATGCACGCGGCGGTGCAGCACTCTCCGTCGCCTCGGTCACCGGCAAGCCTGTGATGTTCGCCTCCACCGGCGAGGCACTGACGGACTTCGAGGTCTTCCACCCGGACCGTATGGCATCCCGCATTCTCGACATGGGCGACATCCTCACCCTGATCGAGCAGGCCGAGCAGGCGTGGGACAAGGACGAAGCCGCCCGGATGGCGAAGAAGTTCGCCGACCAGGAGGACTTCACGCTCGATGACTTCCTGGCTCAGATGCAGCAGATCCGCAACATGGGCTCCATGAAGAAGATGCTCATGATGATGCCCGGAGCCGCCAACATGCGGCAGCAGCTGGAAAACTTCGACGAGCGGGAGATCGACCGGGTAGAGGCGATTGTCCGTTCCATGACCCCGCATGAGCGGGTGGCGCCGAAGATCATCAACGGATCCCGCCGTGCCCGCATCGCGCGAGGCTCCGGCGTCCATGTCTCCGAGGTCAACGGGCTGCTGGAGCGTTTCGGTCAGGCGCAGAAGATGATGCGCAAGATGGCCGCCGGCGGCGGTATCCCGGGCATGCCGGGGATGCCCGGTCCCGGTGGGTTCTCGGGAGGCGCGCGGAAGGGCAAGGCGAACGCCAAGGGAAAGAAGAAGCCGCGTTCCGGCAATCCCGCGAAGGCCGCGCAGGAGGCAGCTGCCGCCGAAGCACGGCGGAACGGCCAGCGGGCTTCGGTGCCGACGGGCGCTGCTTTCGGCCAGCAGAACGATTTCGATCCCTCGTCCCTCAACCTTCCCAAGGGCTTCGAGAAGTTCCTCGGCAAGTAGGCCGGGATGCTGTCGGTCGGAACGGAATGTCCGGGGCGGCAGCTAGGTTGAGGACATGAAAAGCACTCGCGTTGTCTTCGTGCACGGCGCAGGAACCTTCGGCGCGGCAGCCTGGCCCAGGCAGCACGGGATGGCGCTGGATTTCGATTGTCTGTTTCTGCGCCGCCATGGCTTTGATCCGGTCCGCGAGCCCCTGCCCACGGACTTTCTTGCGGACCAGCAGATTGTCCGGGATGCGCTGGGGGAGGGCGGCCATGTGGTCGCGGCGTCACAGGGTGCCGTTTCAGCCATGATGGTCGCGCTTGAACGGCCCGAGCTGGTGAAATCGCTCGTCCTCGCGGAGCCGGCCTGCCTGTCCCTGACGCAGGAACTCCCCGCCACCGCAGCCCACCGCGCCCGGGTTGAGCCGCTGTTCGCCCGTGCAGCGGACTTGACCGATGAGGAATTTCACCGCGAATTTGCCCGGGCCGTCTTCGCTCCGAACCGCGCCCGCTCATGAGCGCTGAGGACCGTCATCGTGCCCGGCGGCTCAGAATGCAGGCGCCGCCGTGGGAAGCGCCGCTGGAGATCGTCCCGGGCGTTCCTACCCTCGTGCTGACCGGCGGGTGGGAGCCGCTCTATGAAGAGGT
>NZ_KI914582.1:56630-76455 GCF_000520475.1 Arthrobacter sp. 35/47 | reverse complement strand
GCCGCTCTATGAAGAGGTGGCCGGTTATCTGGCCGGAACCGGTGCTGTGCACCGGGTAGTGGGCGGCGGACACCGCCCCCAGGATACGGAAGAGGGCAACGCGCTCATCCGGGAGTTCGTGCGCAGCCATGCCGCGTAGCGCACAGGCTGCAGGTTTCCTGCTGTGCCCATTGACCAACTGAACAGCCTGGGAATAAGTTAAACCTTCAAGTAGTTGGAAGATATAACCACACGCTTGGAGGAAAAATGAACGCTCAGGACCTGCTGCCTGCAGAAACCGCGATGGGCACAGTGATGCTCAAGGTGGGAAATCTTGACCGCATGGCCAACTACTACCGGAGCGCACTCGGCCTGGTGGATATCGCGGAGTCCGACGGCGGACTGTACCTTGGCCGCGCCGGTCAGCGGCTTATCCATCTCGCCCCCGCTGCCGGCCTTGCGCTGCCGGAACCCACCGAGGCCGGCCTCTTCCACACTGCACTGCTGTTTTTCAACCGCTCCGATCTCGCTGCGACGGTTGCAACCGCGGCGCAGGTCGCGCAGTCAGCCGACGGCCGTTACGTGGGAAGTGCGGACCACCTGGTCAGCGAAGCGTTCTACTTCACGGATCCCGAGGGCAATGGGATTGAACTGTATTTCGACAAGCCCCGTGAAACCTGGGACTGGACCACCACTGAAGGCAGGCGCACCGTCGTCATGGACAACGCGCCGCTGCCGCCCAGGCACTACCTTGAGAGCAACCTCACGGAGGAGTCAGTCGCGAACCAGCAGAAGGCGGCCGCCGATGTGGGTCACGTTCATCTTCAGGTGGGAGACGTCCGGACGGCCGAACAGTTCTACGTCGACACCCTTGGATTCGAGCGGACCGCCGGCTGGCACGGCCAGGCGCTGTTCGTCTCTGCCGGCGGGTATCACCACCACATGGCGATGAACGTCTGGAACAGCCGCGGAGCCGGACCGCGCAAGGACACCCTCGGCCTCGGTGAGGTCCTCATCGAAGTGCCGCACGCTGACGAGGTCGGAGCACTTGCCGACCGGCTGAAGGTAGCGGGCATTGCTCACCATCACACCGGCCGCGAACTGCGGTTTGACGACCCCTGGCGGAACAAGCTCCGCGTCGCTGTCCGCTAGGGCCTGCGCACCACACAGCCGCGGAGTCGCCCGCAGGCATGAACTTCTGGCACAATGGACCCGTACCCAATCTGCGCAGCCCCTCTCTCTGCGCGCATTGTGTCCTCTAGAGCTTCCAAATGTATGGCCCGCCCCACGGGTGCAGAAACGGGAGTTCGCCCTTTTGATCAACAAGGAGTGACCACACAAGTGGCCGTAAAAATTCGCCTGAAGCGCTTCGGTAAGATGCGCGCCCCGTACTACCGCATTGTTGTCATGGACTCGCGTTCCAAGCGCGACGGCCGTGCCATCGAAGAGATCGGCAAGTACCACCCCACGGAAGAGCCCTCGTTCATCGAGGTCAAGTCGGACCGTGCGCAGTACTGGCTCGGCGTCGGTGCGCAGCCTTCCGAGCAGGTCGCCGCGATTCTGAAGATCACCGGTGACTGGCAGAAGTTCAAGGGGATCGAGGGCCAGGAAGGCACCCTGAAGACCAAGGCTCCCAAGGAGACCTTCACGGCTCCTGAAAAGGGTTCCGTCATTGTGCCCGAGGCCATCACCCCGAAGAGCAAGAAGGCCGACGAGCCTGAGGCTGAAGCTTCCGAGGCCGAGTAAATTGCTTGCTGAAGCGCTGGAGCACCTTGTCCGCGGAATTGTGGACAGCCCTGATGATGTTCAGGTTTCTTCGAAGTCGAACCGTCGTGGTGAGACCCTCGAGGTGCGCGTTCATCAGGAAGACCTCGGCCGTGTGATCGGCCGGCAGGGTCGAACGGCACGCGCTTTGCGCACCGTCATCTCCGCCCTGGCGGATGGCGAGCCGGTGCGGGTCGACGTCGTGGACACCGACCGCCGCCGCTGATCAGCAGCACTCATGCCTGAAGTCCGGCCCCACCACTTGAGGTGTTGGGGCCGGACTTTTTTACTGTTTTGATTCGCCACCACACACGGAGAACCCATGGATCTGCAGGTCGCCCGCATCGGAAAGCCCCACGGCATCAGGGGTGAAGTAACCGTTCAGCTCTTCACGGACGCGCCCGAGGAGCGTTTTGAGCCGGGAGCGGTTTTCCGGGTGGAGCCGGCTGCCCAGGGGCCGCTCACAATTTCCAGTGCGCGCTGGAACAAGGACATCCTGATTCTCGGTTTCGAGGAAGTGCCCGACCGGAACAATGCCGAACTCCTGCGGGGGGCGAAGCTGTTCATCGAATCGGAGGACACCTCGGATGACGACGGCGATGCCTGGTATGAGCATGAGCTCGTGGGACTTGAGGCCAGGGTGGGGGACGAGGTGGTCGGCCGGGTCAGCGCCCTGCGAACCATGATGGTCCAGGACCTGCTCATCATTGAGCGGGCGGACGGTGAGGAAATCCTGGTCCCCTTCGTGGAGGAGATCGTTCCCGAGGTCGACGTCGACGGTGGATTCGTGCTCCTCACGCCCCCGGCAGGTCTGCTCGAGCTGAACCTGCCCGGCTCCAACCAGGCGGAAGCGGACGAGGTAGAGAGCCCGGACGCCACAGAGAAGGCCGACGGCAGCTAGTGCGCATCGACGTCGTCAGTATTTTTCCGGAGTACCTCGCGGCGCTGGATCTCTCGCTGATCGGGAAAGCGCGTCAGGACGGGCTGCTGGCCCTTTCTGTCCATAATCTCCGGGACTTCACCACGGACCGGCACCGGACCGTGGATGACACCCCGTACGGCGGCGGCGCCGGCATGGTCATGAAGCCTGAACCGTGGGCACAGGCTCTCGAGAGCGTGCACGGGGGCGCCCGACCGGTCCTGATTGTTCCCTCGCCGGCCGGCGCGGTTTTCACCCAGGCGATGGCGCACGATCTGGCACGCGAGGAACATCTCGTTTTCGCCTGCGGTCGCTACGAAGGAATCGACGAGCGGGTGCTCGAGTGGGCCGAAGGTTCCTTCGACGTCCGCCCGCTCAGTCTTGGCGACTACGTGCTGAACGGCGGTGAGGTGGCCGTCCTGGCAATGGTTGAGGCGGTCGCGCGTCTGCTTCCGGGGGTGGTCGGCAACCCGGAGTCCCTGGTCGAGGAATCGCACTCCGACGGGCTGCTGGAGTACCCGGTATACACCAAGCCGTCCGCCTGGCGGGACCTCGCAGTGCCGGAAATCCTCCTGAGCGGCAACCACGCCCGCATCGCGCGCTACCGGCGCGACGAGCAACTCCGGCGCACCGCCCGCCGCCGGCCGGACCTTCTGGCAAGGCTCGACGCTGGGAGCCTGGACGCTGCCGACCTCGCGGTCCTGGCCGATGAAGGTTTCGCGGTTGCAGGGGGAGAAGTGAAGCGGGCGCTTCCGCCTGTCTCTGATCCGGCGTCGTCCCATTCGGGGTAGCAGGGTTCCCTGTGGCATAATTGGGGATCGTGCCTACCGGTACGCGCCTGCCACAGGGGGAGCGTAGCCAACAGGACGGCACACCGGAAAACGCTACGTGGCGCACCGGTACCTAAACTTCAACGGCAATTGCCTGGACTCAGGTCTTCGTCGTTGTGACCAACGTGAATGACCTGTGGCGTTCACCAGGAGCAATCAAGTGCATATTCTCGACAATGTGGATGCAGCATCGCTGCGCAATGACGTTCCCGACTTCCGGGCCGGTGACACCCTTAAGGTGCACGTCAACATCATTGAAGGCAAGAACACCCGTGTCCAGGTCTTCCAGGGCTTCGTCCTCGGACGCCAGGGCGACGGCGTCCGCGAAACCTTCACGGTTCGCAAGGTCAGCTTCGGCGTCGGCGTTGAGCGTACCTTTCCGGTGCACTCCCCGGTGATCGACAAGATCGAGCTTGTCAGCAAGGGCGACGTGCGCCGCGCGAAGCTCTACTACATGCGCGAACTCCGCGGCAAGGCTGCGAAGATCAAGGAAAAGCGCGATCCGAAGACCGCCAAGTAACTTTTCCCATTTGTGATGCCTGATCCTTCCGTCGTGCGGAAACCCAGGCATCAGTCGAAGCGCTGGCCCGGTATGTCGGGCTGGCGCTTCGCCATTTATTCGGTGGCCTTCGCCTGCGTGGCCGTCATCGCAGTCCGCGCGCTCCTGATGGACGTCTTCTACATCCCGTCGGGTTCAATGGAGCCGCTGCTGAAGGAAGACGACCGCGTGCTGGTCTCCCGGACCGACTACGTGTCCGGGGAGGCCATGCGCGGCGACGTTGTTGTCTTCGACGGGAGGGGTTCATTTGCGCCCCTGGGCGACGGCGGGCTGCCGGAGGTGCTGGCAGGCGTTGCGCACTTCTTCGGGCTTGGCGTGTCGGAAACAACCTACGTGAAGCGGGTGATCGGCACGGGCGGTGACACCGTTGCCTGCTGCGACTCCTCCGGGCGGCTGTCGGTCAACGGGAACGCGATCGAGGAGCCCTACGTTTTTCCCATGGACGCGGCGAGCGAAACGGGCTTCGAGGTCGTGGTTCCGGAGGGTAAGTTGTGGCTCATGGGTGATCACCGTTCCGAGTCCTTCGACTCCCGCGGCCTGCTCGGTGCACCCGGCGGCGGACTCATCTCCGAGGAGCGGGTGGTCGGCCGTGCCACCCACGTCCTTTGGCCCTTCGAACGCTTCACCGTAATCCCACGCCCCGCCGACCACGCGTCTTCCGCCGGTCAGTCCTGAACGCACAGCAGAGGAACAACACATAATGGCCGAAGCCCATCCAGGGAAACCGAACGACGGCGGTGAGGACGCGGCGGAAACACCCACTTTCGACGGTCCCGGTAAGGAAACCACCTCCGGCGGTTCAGCGGCCCGCTCTCTGGGCAGCTGGGCGAAGGAAGTCCTCATTATCGTCGCTGTTGCGCTGCTGCTCTCCTTTCTTATCAAGACCTTCCTCTTCCGGGCCTTCTTCATTCCCTCGGGTTCCATGGAGAACACGCTCGAAATAGACGACCGGATTTTCGTGAACCAGTTGGTTCCAGAGCCTTTCGAGCTCAAGCGGGGCGACATTGTGGTGTTCCGCGACACGGAAGGCTGGCTCCCCGAGACAGCGGCTGCAACAGCGGATACCGGGTGGTTCAAGGACGCCCTCATCTTTGTCGGCCTGCTGCCGGATGAATCCCAGCAGCACCTGGTGAAACGCGTGATCGGCCTGGAGGGAGACCGGGTAATCTGCTGCGACGCCGAGGGCAGGATCACCGTCAACGGTGAACCCCTCGATGAACCGTACCTGTTCCCGGGCGCCAATCCTTCGGACACACCCTTCGACGTAACAGTGCCTGAAGGGAAAGTCTGGGTCATGGGAGATCATCGCAACGCGTCGGCGGATTCTCGTGCCAACACCGACAAGCCCGGTGGGGGATTCATCGATGTTGACGACATAGAGGGAAAGGCGGCCGTCGTCGCCTGGCCACTGGACCGGATGGGTTTCCTCGGCAACTTCCCGGAGGTCTTTGCAGGAGTTCCTGAGACGGCACCTGACAGCTCCGGGCAGGAACAGCCGGCGCCGTGACAGGGAAGGCGCCGACACTCCGCTATGAACGGTCATTCCTCGCCGAAGGCCACCGCTTTCTCGCAGGCTGTGATGAAGTGGGCAGGGGAGCGTTGGCCGGTCCGGTCACCGTGGGTCTTGTGGTCATTGATCTTGCATCCGCCAAAGGGCTGCGGGGGGTAAGGGACAGCAAGCTTCTGCGCGCACCCGAGCGAGAGTCTCTGGTTCCGAGGATTCAGCGCTGGGCGGCCGCCTACGGGGTCGGCCACGCAACGGCCGCCGAGATCGACGCAGTAGGACTGATGGCAGCCCTGCGCTTTGCCGGTAACCGCGCGTGGGCTGAAGCTACCCGGGAGGTCCGGCCGGACGCGGTCATCCTCGACGGCAACCACAACTGGCTTGCGCCGGTGCCGCAGGGTTCGCTGTTTGACGACGTGGAGACACTCGAGGTCAGCTGCGACGCCCCGGTCCACACGCGGATCAAGGCGGACCTGCAGTGCCTGAGCGTCGCTGCGGCCAGCGTCCTGGCCAAGGTGGAACGGGACCGGCTGATGGTGGGCTTCGCACAGGAGTACCCGGGCTACGGATGGGAAATCAACAAGGGGTACGCAACCGCCTCCCACCGTGCCGCCATTGACGGGCTTGGGCCGAGCAGCGAGCACCGGCGGACGTGGCGCCTTGGCAGTGCGGTCGCCGAGCCCGGCATGCCTGCCGTTGAAAGTGGGGGATGATGGGTTTATGAGCGCCGAAGATCTCGAAAACTATGAAACCGACATGGAGTTGCAGCTCTACCGTGAGTACCGCGACGTCGTCAGCCTGTTCAATTACGTGGTCGAAACCGAGCGGAGATTCTATCTCGCCAACCACGTGGACCTTCAGGCGCGTTCGGCGGACGGTGAGATCTATTTCGATCTCACGCTGAACGATGCGTGGGTGTGGGATGTCTACCGTTCAGCCCGGTTCGTCAAGACTGTCCGGGTCATCACTTTCAAGGACGTCAATGTCGAGGAATTGGCGAAGTCCGATGATATTCCGCTTCCCAAGGACGGTTCCCTGAGCGGCTGACTTCCGCTCCACATTCGCCTGAGTCCGCTGGGGTTTCCCACATAAGCGCACTCTCCTCCGCCTCCGGTTACCTGCTGCTCCACGCTGGTAACCGGAGGTGTTTTTATGAGAACCAAGGACGAGTTGGGCAGGCGGGGCGAAGCACTTGCTTCCCGTTACCTGGAGGAAGCAGGTTTCAGGGTCATCGACCGCAACTGGCGGTGTCCGCTGGGGGAGATCGATGTCGTCGCGGTGGACGGCGCCACCCTGGTGGTCGTCGAGGTGAAGACCAGGTCCTCGGAGGCATTCGGCCACCCGCTGGAAGCGATCACTCCCGGCAAGCTTGAACGGCTGTACCTGCTTGCTTCCCGTTGGGCGCGGGCACACGACCTCCGTTTCTCCGGATTCCGCGTGGACGCGGTGGCCATCATCGATGACGGCACCGGTCACCCGGTCATCGACCATCTGCGGGCGGTGAGCTGATGCCGCTTGGACGCACCTACGCCGTCTCCCTGGTGGGGCTCAACGGTTACATCGTGGAGGTTGAATCCGACATCGGGCAGACCCTGCCGGCGTTCATCCTGCTCGGATTGCCGGACGCCTCGCTCTCCGAGGCCAGGGAGCGCATCAGGGCGGCAGCGCGCAATGCCGGCCTTCCTCTCACCCGGCGCAAAATAACGGTGAATCTCGTGCCGGCTTCCTTGCCGAAGCGCGGATCCGGCTTTGACCTTGCCATAGTCATGTCAGCCCTGGCGGCTGCCGGGGACGTCCGCCATTGCGGACGCACGGTGTTTCTTTCGGAACTGGGACTGGACGGGCGGCTGCGGCCCATCCGTGGCGTACTCCCGGCGGTGATGGCCGCTGTGCAGGCCGGGTTCACCAGCGTGGTCGTGGCCGGTGGGAACGCCGCGGAAGCGAATCTCGTACCGGGCGCCGAGGTGAAAAGCTATGATTCGCTGGCGGAGGTGGCGCTGGCGTTCGGAGCGGATCCGGCATCCGTCGAGCTTCCGGCGGCGCAGCCGCCGGACGCTTGTACCCAATCTGTCCATAAGGGTCCGGACCCGGTGCCCAAGGATATGGCGGATGTCGCGGGCCAGTCGGAAGCACGGTTCGCCGTCGAGGTCGCTGCCGCCGGAGCACACAATCTGATGATGGTGGGCCCTCCCGGCGCCGGCAAGACCATGCTGGCTGAACGCATTCCGGGAATCCTCCCCGATCTCACGGACAAACAGGCCATGGAGGTCACCGCCATCCACTCTCTGGGCAGCGCGGAGGCATGCCGGGAGCTGAGACGCCGACCGCCGTTCGAAAGTCCACACCACACGGCCAGCGCGGCATCGATCATTGGGGGAGGCAGCGGCATCCCCCGCCCGGGTGCGGCATCGCGCGCACACCGCGGCGTACTCTTCCTTGACGAGTCCAGCAATGGAAAGTGCACCTCCTTCTTGAAGGAGGTCACTGATGAACACCAGCACGAAGAAGCCGGGACCGAACGCGCGGCCGGGCCGGGCAACGCGGGCGGTGGTCTATCCCGCGTTTACTCAGATGGGTCCGGAGACGCTTGCCGAGGGCACACGGCCGATCTACCTGTACCTACGTCTGTCGAAGTATCACAAGGACAAGGCAGACGCGATAGAGCGCCAGCGACTCGATCTGACTCGAAAGCTCGCTCAGGACGGGGGCTGGACAGTGCTGGGCGAGTACATCGACAACGACTCAGCAAGTTCATCCGCGGCGAAGAACCGCAAGGGATGGCGCCAACTCAACCAGGACATCCAGGCAAGGAAGGTGCCGGCGGTGGCGTTCTGGAAGCTGGATCGCACGAACCGGATCGCGGCCAAGTGCATCGAGTGGATCGGAGAATGCCAGCGCGCGGGCGTTTACTTGGTTTCGCACCAGGACAGCGCGGATGAATTGAATACCGCGACCGCCGGGGCGAAGCTGGTGACCGGGATCAAGGCCCTTCTCGCAGAGGTTGAGACCGATTCGATGAGTGAGCGGCAGCTTGCAGCGAAACGCCATCTTGCGGAGGCGGGATTCCATCACGGTGGCACGGTGCCGCTGGGGTGGATGGCCGGTCCGCGGGTAGTAGATGAGTTCGGGCGCTCGGGAGTGCGCCTGGTACCACACCCGATCGAGTATCCGGCCTTGCAGGCTGCGGTGGACATGGTGTTGGCAGGCAAGAGCCTGGTGCAGATTGTCCGCCACTGGAGTGAGCACTATGGGATCACCACGGCGACCGGGGGACCGGTCTATGAGGCGACGGTCTACCGGTCGCTGGTCTCACCCCGGATGATTGGGTATCGGATGCGCCAGGTGCCTGAACATCAGCGTGGGGTCAAGCTCGACCTGCTGGACTACATCGCGCGTGACGCCTCGGGCGCGCCGGTGATCGGTCAGGAGCCGGTGTGCGATCGGGCGACGTGGTTGCGGGTGCGGCGGCTGCTGGAGGAGGCGAAGACGTCGCGGACGCGGCGACCGTGGGGATCGCATGAGTGGCTCCTGACCGGTCTGTTGCACTGCCAGTGCGGGGAGAGGCTGTACGGGCATCAGAAGTACCGCAGACGTGCGTCAGGCGAGCACGTAGAGGCGTTCGCGTACCGGTGCCAAGCCAACCGCCTCCGGGGTCCGGGGAACTGCTCGGGAGGGTGCACGATCGATGCGGTCAAGGGTGAGGCTTTCGTGCTGGGCTGGTTCTTCTCTCAGATCACCGACGACGCGCTCGCGCAGGCGCGTGCTCGACGCCGCGCGGCACGCTCAGACGTCGGAATCAACGACGTGCTCTCTCAGCTCGACGAGGCCAAGGCTGAGCGTGACGCGCTGCTGTCGAAGCAGGGTATCGGGGAATATCGGGGTGGGATGGTGACCGTGCTGTTGTCGCTCATCGAGCACGCGCAGCGGCGGGTGGATGTCCTCCAGCGTCGTCTCGACGCGATGGAGCTTGAAGAGTTCCCCATCGAGGACGGCCCGGCTCTGATCGCGTCGTGGAAGGAGTGGGCGATCCCGGAGAAGCGTGCATACCTGCGGCGGATGATCCACCGGATTGATGCGCTGCCGGGTAAGGCGGCGACCGAGGAACGATTGACGATCATTCCGGTCGGGTGAGGGTATCGGTCACGAGCGCGGCGTCGAGCATCGTCGCGATCTGCTCGATCACGTCCCGTGATGCGGGTTGGGTGGCGCGCCGGTGAGTGCCGGCGCACCACCCGGCCGCGAACGCGCCATACGAGGGCTCGGAGACGACCTGGGCAACCTCGGCGACGGGCGGGCAGCCCGGTTCGCAGCTCATCGGTTGTCCCTGGCAAGCGTGGCGTAGAACTCCTCCTCGACCTGCTGGCGCCGTGCGACATCTGCCCTGACGAAATCCACGAACTCCGAGTCCCGGTCCGCGATCAGGGTTTCTTCGACCGGTTCGGCCGGTTGCTCGCCGGGCCAGGAGGTCTGCCGGGTTGGGCGGTCACGGTCCAGCCGGGTGCCGGAAGCGGCGACCCAGTCGCGGAGCCGGTTGCGGGCGTCGGCGAAGTCGCGGTGCCAGCCGCTGGGCGCGGACCCGTTCTGGTCGGGGTCGTAGGCGCACAGCCAGTGGATGTGCAGCGCAGAAAGTTCCCATACCAGCTCCTGATGGTGGTGCCAGAACGGCGGCACCACGGCGGCGGGCAGGCCGTAGGTGTGGCGGAGCCAGCTCACCCACCGGTCCAGTTCGGCCCACTCCTCCTCGGCCTCCTCGGCGGTGAGCAGATTCCAGTTGACCGGATGCGGTGGCTCGGCGATCAGGCCGGTGTCTACCTGTGGGCGCTCGTCGTCGTCGTCCTTATCAAGCTGCTGCGGCTCCGGCTCGTCGAAGTCGGGAACTTCATCGGTGGTGTCCATAACCGGGCTCCTCACATCCCGATCGCTGGCTCGCTGCTCGGCGACGGCCTGCGTGCGCTCACGTGTTCAGGCGCGGACCGATCGGCGGGCGCTCGGGTAGGGGTGTCCTGTTCGACGATGGCTTGGGTGCGTCGTGTGCGGTCCACCTCGTAGGTGGTGCGGGCGAGGTCGTGACCGATCTTCTTGGCGACGAACTCCTCGACGTCGGTGCTCTGCCCGTCGCGCTCCGTCTTGTAGGGGTGGATGTAACCCTCGGCGACGAAGTTGTCGCCCTTGGCGAACCGCTCGTGGGCTCGCTCGGCGGTGGCGCGGAAGGCAACGAGGTCGTGGAACGTTGGCTCCAGTCGGGTGAAGGTCCCGTCGCCCTCCCGGCGGAAGTGCTCCTGTCCGACCCGCGCGTAGAACCGGGGCTCACCTTTGGATGTGTAGTTGAGCTGCGGATCGGACGCGATGAAACCTGAGACGGACTGCTGAGTGTGGATAGCCATCGGGCTTCCCTCCTGACATTCGTGGCGACCGCCGGTGCGGGGTCGCTCGTATGAGATAGGTGCACAGCGAAGCCCGCGGGCTTTGGTCAGGAATCGACTGGGCGTTGCAGCCGCGCTTCGATCTCGGCGCGGTCCTTTTTGAGCTGGGCGGCGTCAGGGCGCGAGGGCCAGGCGCGCAGGTCGGTGATGATTGGTGACGCGGAGCGCAGCAGGGTGACGCCGGTGCCGAACGGCAGTGTCCTGATCCGGTCGGGTGGGAGGATTGGGACGCGGCGGATGGAGCGTTGGTTGGAGCGGGTGCCGTGGTCGCCGAGGGTCACGCTGTCGGTGTACTCGTCGCGTTCGCCGATGAGCGTGGAGAGGTCTTGGAGGTCGCGGGAGTTGGAGGCGCCGCCGAGGATGATCTTGACGATGCTGGCGTCCCAGATCGCGCCGGCGGCGTTGTCTGACCACTTGTCCCGTGCTTGGGCCAGTGACTGGAGGACGGGCAGGGTGGTGATCCCGGTGCCGCCGCCCTCAGCCATGAGCGTCGGCAGGGATGGGAGGGGTGCGAGGTTTCCGATCTCATCCAGGGCGAGCAGCAGGGGCGGGTCGAGCCGGGCACCGGGCGAGCGGGCGGCCAGACGCCGGGCGGTCTCGATGAGGTCTTCGACGAACGCGGCCACCAGTGCGGCGGATGCGCCGGCTCCGGCGCCGGTGGCGAGGAGGTAGAGAGTGCCGCGTTCTTGGATGAAGGTTTCGGGGTCGAAGCCTTCGCCGGGTCCGGGTGAGACGGCGTCGAGGACGCGGGGGTCGGCGAGGGCTCCGAGGGCGAGGGCGACGCCCTGCCAGATGCTGTCGCGGGTCTTGGGGTCGGAGTCGATCATCGCGCCGAGTGAGTCCGCCCACCCGGTGGCCGCCTGCGCGCTGTTGGTGAGGATCGCGGCGGCCTCGGCGGCAGCGGTGGGGTCGAGGGTCCAGCGGAATAGCTCGGCCGGTGGCCGGTGGTCGAGGGCGGCGGCATGCAGGAGTGCTTGGAGGGCGGTGCGGGTTTTGCCTTCCCAGAATCCGCCGGATTCCACTCCGCCGGCCGAGAGCCCGGTGCCGGCTGCGAGCCCGGTGGCGCGGATCATCGCGGTCAGCGGGTCCTCACAGCCGCGGATCGGTGACCAGCGCATGCCTGCGGGGATGCCGTCGGTGAGGTCCTGGGGGTCGAACAGGGCCACCGGGCGTCCGTCACGCTCCCGGGCGCGGAGGGTCGCGGTGAGGTTGTCTGGGCGGGTGCTGGTGGTGACGACGGCGCCGGGCGCGTCGAGGATGGCGTTGATGACCATGTGGAGGCCTTTGCCGGACCGCGGGGGTCCGATGAGCAGAATCGAGTCCTCCACACTCGCCCACACGTCCTGGCCCTTGGAGGTGCCGATCCGGTAGCCGACATCACCAGGGGCCGGGCTGTCGAGGGATGGACGGAGAGTTGCGGCTCGGCGCAGCAGCGCTTTGGCTGAGGCGCTCTGGGTGACTTCGTGGGCGGTGGCGGTGCCGGTCAGGCGTCGCGGGTCGGTCTCAACCTTTCGTGAGTGCCGCCGTAACCGGACCCACACCCAGGCCCCTGCGGCGGTGAGGCCGGCGAGCAGGATCGCGGTGATGATCCAGTACGCGACCGGGTTGAGGCCGTGCGCGTCGAGCGCTGTGGCGGGGTCGCCCGGGTTGAACAGCACCCCGAGTCCGGAGGCCAGGCCGGCGGAGGGTTGGGGTGTGCCGGTGAGGAACGCAGCCACGCCACCGGCGGCGCGGAGGATGAGTGCGACGCCGAACATCCCGACCAGTCCGATAAGGGCGGCGTTGGTCAGCTCGTCGCCGAAAGAACCCGCCTGGCGCTGCTGGGGCGCGTTCACGGCAGATCCCGAACATGGACGGTGCCGGAGATGCGCCCCAGCAGCACCACCTCGCCGGTGCCGTCACGCAGCAGGGGGGAGATTTGGCTCTTGTCGAGGAGAGCGCGGGCATGGCCGGTGCCGGTGCCGGCGCCGGTGCCGGTGGCATGGGTGTGGGAGATGATGACCGCGACGGCGACGTCCTCACCGGGCAGGAACTCGTCCCCGGTCACCTCGACCAGTTCCGGCGTGCGCGTCTTCGTGTCGTGCTTTCCGCGTTGCTTCTCCGGGTCGACCCCGGGCGGCTTGGGCGTGGTACGTCGGCCGGAGTGGATGATGTCGGTGAACACGCTCCCGTCGGTCTCACGGACTTCGATGCGCACCGCGGTCGTCCGGTCCTCGGTGATGGCATCCAACAGGGCTCCGAAGGACCTGCGGGTCCATGCCTGCCCATCGGCCGGTGGTGGGTAGGGGGTCCCGTCGATATTGACGTTCAGGACGCCGGCATCGGCGATGGTGATGACCGCACGCGGCAGCATGATCGGGGTCTGTGCTGGTTCTCGCCAGGTCGAGCGGGGTGGGGATTTGCGGTTCATCACGTCACCGCCTGAATGAGCCTGGAGCTGGTGTCGAACAGGTCCAGTTCAGCGGGATGCAGTTGGTGTTGGGTCACGAAGGCCCTGTCCTTGATCCGCCATAGTCCTTGCCCGACACCGAGCGAGGGGAGGAGTTTCTGTTCGGTGCCGGTGAGCCCGAGGGTCTGGGCGGTGGGGCCGAGCTGATCGGATTCCTGTCGGTACACGATCCTGGTCTCGGCATTGGCCAGTAGTGAGTTCGCCAGGGATCGCATGGCGGAACCGGCGTCGCCGACGTTGTCGAGGTCGGAGAGCTTGTGGAAGATCAGCATGTTCGCGATTCCGTAATGCCGCGCCAGCCGCCAGTGAGCGTCCATCCGTCGCAGCAGTGCCGGGTGGGACATGAGCCGCCAGGCCTCGTCATAGATGACCCACCGTTGCCCTCCGTTGGGGTCCAACAACGCGGATTCCATCCATGCGCTGGAGCACGTCATCAGCACCGAGATCAGGGTGCTGTTTTCGGTGACGCGGGACAGGTCCAGGCTGATCATCGGCAGGGACGGGTCGAACGTCACCGTGGACGGGCCATCGAAGAGCCCGGCGAGGTCGCCGGCGACCAGGCGGCGCAGGGCATGGCCGACGAGCCGTCCGTCTTCGGCCAACCGGTCGTCGGCGGCCGCGTTCGGGTTGAGGATGCGGTCGACGACCATCGGCAGGATCGGCACCGAGTTCTCCCGCACCGTCTCGGTCAGCGCCAGATCGATCGCGGTGTGCTCCAATGGCGTCAACCCCCGAGTCAGGACCGTCTCAGCCAGTGACCCGATGAGGTCACGGCGGCGGGACGCGACCGTGATCGCCCACTGTTCATTCGACAGACCGGAGGGCCGGTGGCCCTCGTCAAGCGGGTTCAGACGTGTGTTGAGTCCGTGGCCGAGGACGATCGCCGTCCCACCGACCGCCTTCGCGACTGCCGTGTGCTCACCCTTCGGATCACCCGGGACGTAGACACGCCGCCCGAACGGAAGACTGCGCGTGTAGAGAGACTTCGCCAGGGACGACTTGCCAGAGCCGACGATCCCGGCCAGGACGACGTTCGGTGCGGTGATGATCCCGCGGGCGTAGAGCACCCAGGGGTCGTACACGAAGGAGCCGCCGGAGTAGAGGTTTTGGCCGACGAATACCCCGTCGGCGCCGAGTCCTCCTTCGGCGACGAACGGATACGCGCCCGACAATGTGGCAGAGGTGTCCTGATGCCGAGGTAGCCGGAATCTGCCGGGGGTGCGCAGCGCTGCCGGTCCGGGTTCACCCGCGGCTGGCAGGTAGGTGGTGGCGTGTCGTTCGGCGCGCTCGGCATCAGCCTTTGCCCGCGTTTCGGCGTTCTCGGTGCGCCGTTGTTGGGTTTGGAGACGGGCGGCGGCCTGGAGGCGCTGCTTGCGGAGCCGGCGGCGCTCGGAGGCCGGCGTGACCAGCACGGAGGTGTGCAGCCGCTCGCGCTCGGTCACAGCGACAGCCCCCGCCTAACAGATGTGGTCGCACGGGAGGGACCGGCGAACCAGTCCTTCTCCGCCCCTGGCGGTGTCCGCCTCGACTGCGGCAGGGGTGGCCTTCGATCCGGGGCGGGGCGGGGGTTGGTGGCGGCGTCGCGGCTGGGCGCCGTGGTCGTGTCGGTTAGAGACGGGTCGGGCGGGACCGGGTGGACGCGCAGCAGGCTCACGTGCCCCATCGCGGCGTTCGACGTGAGGGTGTAGTCGCCCTCGGCCACTACGTGGTCGAGGGTTCCCGCCGGGGGCTCGTCGTAGACGTACCCGTTCTCCAACGCGGCGGCGGTGGTCTCGTCCCCGTAGTCGAAACCCTTCAAGTGCTCGATTGCCGCGCCCGTGCCGTCGCGGTCGATCAGATCGAGTACCTCGTCGGCATCCTCGCCTTGGAGGAACACCACGGAGACCCATCGCCGCGCGGCAGTCTCGCTCGGTGGCTCTTGTGTAAGGTCGGGTTCCGGGTGCCAGGCGATCCTGCCGGAATGACCGGACGCCGCATCGAGCCGGTCATGCACCTGATCCAGCAGGGTGCCGGCCTGGTGCAACTCGTCCGCTGCGGCTAGGGCACTGTCAGCCCCGGCGGGGTGGTCGCCGTGATCGTCGTGGGCACGGGCACGGTGGGTCAGATGTGTGTTTGCGAGCTGGTCGAGCACCTGCCGAAGCGACCGCACCGCGGCGGTCATGTCACCGAATACGGCGTACGTGTCGGCGGGGTTGTCGAAGGTCCGGCTTGCGTGGGCCAGGCCGCGCAGCGCTTCTGATGCCTCGGCGGCATCGGCGAGTGGATCGTGGAACGTGGGCATGATCGGGCCTCCCGTGGAACGCGAGTGAGTCCCCGGATTCGGGGTCGCAGGTCAGGTGCGCGCAACGATGCAACGATGCAACGGCCCAGCGGGCTTGTCAGATGTGGCGGCAGAGCGGGAGCGCGGCGGCGGTGAATGCGGTGGCCTGTTGACCGACGAGCAGCCTGGTTTCGCAGGAGGTTTGGATCGCGGCTTGTTCGATGGCGGCGACGGCGGCTTCCAGCTCGTCGATGGTGGGGGCGGTGACGCTGATGAGGCCGGTGTAGCGCAGCACGCCGTGGCCGGCGGTCAGGTCGGCTTCCTGCTGGAGGACGTCGTGGTATTCGGCGGTGAGAGCGGCGTCTTCGATCTGCCCGATCTTCGCCCGCTGGGCCTGATCGGAGATGTGCTCGACCTTCTTCTTCCTGATGTCGCGTGCGGCTTGGTCGGAGCGCATCGGGGTGCACAGGAGCGTGAACGAGCGTTGGACGTCGGTGGACAGCAGGACAGGGGACAAGAAGCCGGGGTAGACCATTGATCGCGGCCACTCGCTGATCCACAACACGGCGTGGTGGGCGGAGTCGGTGCGCAGCCGTGTCCAGGACTCGTTGACTGCGACGGGGCCTGCGGTTGCGAGGTTCTGCCCCAGCTCACCGTGGCGTTCCAAGGTTGCTGCGATCGCTGGGTCGTACGCGCTGCGGAGGATGACGGCGATCTGTCCGGGGGTGAGCCAGCCGGAGGGGGTGAGGTCGGCGGAGCGGAGGGCTGAGGTGAGGGTGGACATCTCTTGGCGCAGGACGGCGGCGGCGCCGCGGATGCCGCCGCCGGCGGTTCTGATCTGCCGGGCGGCGTTCTTCATGTCCAGTGCCAGTGACAGGGTGGAGGCGTGCCGTTCTCCGGCGGGGCCGGCACGGTCGATGAGTTCGGCGTAGGTGGTCGCGGCCCAGGAGTCATCGGAGATCCCGTGGGAGGCCCACCATTCGGCGAGCCCGGTGCCCGAGTCCGGCAGCGTGCGCTCCAGCACCTGGAGGGTCGCGATCCGGCCGGAGCGGCACACGGTGGCCAGGACGCGACCCCAGGAGGTGACGCGGCGTTCCTGCTCGCCCGGGTCCAACAGCACGAACGCGGGGTGGGAGACCTCGCACACCACGGTCAAGGTCTGCTGGTGGGGGTCGTGGATCATCCCGGCGCCGGTTTCGGGGTCGGTGTATTCACGCAGCCGGGCTGTGTCGCCGGGCAGGGCGAGGGTCCCGACGGGCCGTGGTGTCACCACGCGTCGCCGGTACAGGAGCTGCCCGCCGGTGGAACGCCAGAGCCACCAGAATGCGACGGGTAGCCATTCGATGGCGGGGCGTCCTGCCATCGGTGTCCAGGTCAGGGCGGCGGCGAGCACCCAGACGGGTGCGGTGTAGGCGAGCAGGATGCCGCCGCCGGCGTAGAGGGCGGCAATGATCGGGAGGACACCGGTCGCGAGGGTGATGAGCTGGGACAGTGACAGGCCCAGGAGCACTCCTCGGCGGGTGAGGCGGGAGAACTTCACCGGCGCCAGCTCTGAGGACACCGTGCGCTCGTTCTTCGTCGTCATGGGCTCACTGCCTCCCGATCGGTTTCGGCGCCGGTGGTGCGGTCTGCTTCGGCGCGGACGGCGTCCTGGGTTCCGGTGTGGACGGCGGGGGCGCCTGCGCCGGCGGGGGTGTGCTCCCGGTCTGGGAGGCGGAGTCTGCGGCGGTCTCGCCTTGCCCGCCGAGGGCGGTACCGGCTTTGGGTCCGGCGGCGGCGGCGTCCTTGGCGACCTTCGCGCCGATCACTGCCGCTGCGGCCGGACCTGCCGCCGCAGCACTCGCTCGGGTTCCTGCGACGGTTCCGGCTGAGCTGTTGCCTGCGGCGGCGGCCTTCCCTTCGCCAGCAGCACCACTAGGTCCTTGGGGTGTCGGGTTTTTTGGTGGGGGCGGGTTCTTCCCACCCCCATCCCCTCCGCCGTTGTTGTCGCCGTCGAGGACCTTCTTCGGCTCGCCGCCCTGCGGTTTGGATGGTGTGGGGATGGGCCGGTTGAGGGAGTTCTTCGCGTCCTGCTCGGATCCGATTGCGTGGTACATGTCGAAGCCCACAAACGACAGGAACTTGTATGTCAGGTAGGGAGCGAAGGCGGCCATCGCCATCAGCACGATCCCGGCGATCGGATCAGCGACCGAGGACAGGTCCCCGTCGATCGGCGCGCTGACTTGGGTGATGGCGACGAGGAACATGACGACCAGGACGAGTTTGGAGAGGATCAGGGCGATGACGAACATGGCCCACTTGCTGATCCATCCTTTCGTGGCATCCCATGACGCACCGGAGAACGCCAGAGGGGCGAGGACGATCGCGACCAGGAGGAGCGCTTTGCGGACGAGGAGGGAGAGCCAGACGATCGCGGCGGCGGCGATGGCGAGGCCGGCGAGGAAGATCGTGATGATCGCCCCGACACCGGGGGCGGCGATGTTGATCCCGATCAGGCCCGCGGCGAGCAGGGTGATCTTGTCGCCCATCGACTCGGTGGTCTCGCCGGCGGCTTGGATGATCCCGATGCAGAGCTGATCGACGATCTCCAGCAGGAACGCGGTCAGGGTGATGACCACGAATGATCCGAGGACGGATTTCGCGAGTCCGAGGGCGGCTCGGGAGAGGGCGGTGGGGTCGCGGCGGATGAGGCCGGTGATGAGTTGGAGGCAGAAGAAGATCAGCATCACGAACACGGCGATGCCGAACAGGATGTTGTAGACGGCCACGTACTCCGGCCTGGTGACGTCCACGAGGGTGGTGGTGTCGAACACGGCCCAGACTGCCTCGAACAGCCAGCCCGCGGCGGCGCCCATCGCGGAGGCGAGCCAGCCGAACGGTGCCGAGACCAGGGTGGCGGCGGTTTCGCCTGCCACGTCGCACACGGACGAGATGATGGGGACATCGCACACACTCACCGCAATCACTCCTCACACATAGGGGTCGAGTTGGTGGGTGGGCTCAGATCTGCTGTCCGACGTTCCAGAAAAAGTTGATGAGCGTCACCGACGCTCCGCAGATCACCGCGGCACCGCAGGACACGAGGACGCCGACCTTGCCCCGGCCGGCGAGGTGGGGGTTGGAGGAGTTGGCGCCGAAGCCCCACACGATCGCCGAGATGATCAGCGCCAGAACGGACAGGATAAGGCCGACGGTCATGACGGCACCGACGATGGTGCGCAGCTGGGCGATACCGGGCAGGCCGTCGCTGTTGGGGTCGATGGTGATGTCCATCGGCATCAGCGGGGGCAGAGCGGTGATGAGATCGAACACGATGGGTCTCCTGACGAACGAACTCCGCCCTTGAGGCGGAGAACATGGATGGGTTCGTCGGTCAGGTGCACGGACCAACCCACGACGCACGCGAACGCGACAGTTCCCCGGACGCGGTCGGCGTGGCGTCAGAGTTGCTGGCCGAGGTCGATGAGCCAGTTCATCCACGCGACCCCGCCCCCGGCCAAAACGGTGGCCCCGAGGGCGGTCCAGGCGCCGATGCGTGCCTTGGTCGCGGCGGCATGGTTGCCGTTGGCGGTGGCGATCGCCCAGATGATGGCGCAGACGATCAGCATGAGCACGGCGGTGATGAGCACGAAGGTCAGCAGCGCACCGACTACTTCGCGCAGGTCGCCGATCCCGCCGAGGCCTTCAAAGTCGGGAAACACGTCCATGGTCTTCAGCTCCCTGCCCGGACGGTGACGTGGAGGTGGTCGATGTGCCTGGTGGTGATATCGGTGCCGTGGGTGTAGTCGCGCCATCCTTCGGCGTCGCGGGTCAGGGACCAGATCTTGTCCTGCCAGATCAGATAGTCGACGCCGAGGGTCTCGGCGTGCTCCTTCATCCAGTTGGTGACCTGCCATCCGGCCTCGAGTTGCGACGGGGTGGGGTGTTGGCCGATGGAGTTGCCGAACGTGAGATCGCACGCCCGGCCCACGGGGTGTTCTGAGACGGTGCCGGGCCGCGGCGAGTAGCAGGCCCACAAGCTCTCGGGCAACGCTGCGGTGGCCTGGGTGTGGAGGTGCAGCAGGCGGGCGGTGATCTGCCCGTCGCTCGTGGGGTCGTCTACCATCCGGTCCGGGCCGCCGTCGAGCGGGTCCGGCTC